>JAGVAO010000255.1 GCA_020060235.1 Anaerolineales bacterium
CCACCCTGCAAAACACTGGCATTATCCGCCCCGGATACTCCGCCGAGCTGGACGGGGTTATCGAGGCCTCGCGCCACGCCCGCGAGTGGATTAACAACCTCGAAGCGGTCGAGCGCGAGCGCACCAACATCAAAACCCTAAAAGTCGGCTACAACAAGGTCTTCGGTTATTACATCGAAATATCCGCCGGGCAAGCCGCCAACGCCCCGGCGCATTACATCCGCAAACAGACGCTGGTCAACGCGGAGCGCTACATCACCCCGGAGATGAAAGAATTTGAGACGCTGGTACTCAATGCTGAGGAACGCATCCGCGAAATCGAACTGCGCCTGTTCAAGGAAATCTGCCTGACGCTGGCACGCGCCTCGCAAAACCTGCTCGCCACCGCCCGCGCCCTGGCCGAATTGGACGCGCTGGCCGCGCTGGCCGAAGCCGCCGCGCTGGGAGGTTACATCCGCCCCCAGGTGGTCGAAGGCGACGTGCTCGATATCCGCGAGGGACGCCACCCGGTGGTCGAAACCAGCCTGAGCGGGGAACGATTCGTCCCCAATGACATCTCGTTTGAAATGGGTGAAATCGTGCGCGTCATCACCGGCCCCAACATGAGCGGTAAATCGACCTACCTGCGCGAAGCGGCCTTAATCGTCCTGATGGCGCAAATGGGCAGTTTCGTCCCGGCCCAATCGGCGGTCATCGGGCTGACGGATAGAATCTTCACCCGCATCGGCGCGCAGGACGAAATCCACGCCGGGCAATCGACTTTCATGGTCGAGATGATAGAAGCGGCCAACATCCTGAACCACGCCACCAACCGCTCCCTGCTCATCCTGGATGAAATCGGGCGCGGCACCAGCACCTATGACGGCGTCTCAATTGCCTGGGCGATGATTGAGTACATCCACAATCACCCGCACCTGCGCGCCAAGACGCTTTTCGCCACCCACTACCACGAACTGACGCAACTCTCCGACCTGCTGCCGGGGGTGCGCAACTACAATGTGGCCGTCACCGAGGCCGAGGGGACGGTGGTCTTCCTGCACAAAATCATCCCCGGCGGGGCCGACCGCTCTTACGGCATCCACGTTGCCCAACTGGCCGGGCTGCCCAGGCCGGTCATCCAGCGCGCCAATGAGATTATGTCTGAGTTGGAGAAAAGCTCGGGACGGGCGGTCAAAATCAACCCGGTGGCGGCCCAACAGGTGGCCCTGTTCCCTGAGACCAACCCGCTGCTCGAAGAGTTGAAAACGCTGGATGTCAATTCCCTGTCCCCCATCGAGGCACTCAACCGATTGTTCGAGTGGCAGAAGAAATTTTTGAAATAGAAGATAGCGAATCAAAAAACGGGAGAAGCAAACGCTCTCCCGTTTTCTGATTCGAGCAAGATTAATGCATCTCGACTGTTGATTTGGAGCGGGCAATCGCCCAGATGGTACCCGCCAGCAGGACAGCGGCCACCAGGGCCACGACGATGTTGAGCGAGCCGTCTTCACTTATCATCGGGTACTTGACAATAATGGGAGCGGCCAGCAGCGAAACCAGGTTGGCAACCTTAATCATCGGGTTGAGGGCCGGGCCAGCGGTATCCTTCAACGGGTCGCCGACGGTGTCGCCAACCACGCCGGCTTTGTGACGCTCAGAACCTTTGCCAGTATTGGCAACCAGGTCGCGCGGCTCGTCTTCGATGGCCTTCTTGGCGTTATCCCAGGCGCCGCCGGCGTTGGACATGAAGACCGCCAGCAACTGACCCGAAAGGATGATACCTGCCAGGAAACCGCCCAGGGCTTCGACGTGCAGAACCAGGCCAACCACCAACGGCATCAGGACGGAAATGGTCGCCAGCGGAATGAGTTCTTTCTGGGCCGAAGCGGTCGAAATCCCGACCACCTGCGCATAATCGGGCTTGACTGTGCCTTCCATAATGCCCGGAATTTTGAACTGGCGTCGAACTTCTTCGACAATCAGTCCCGCAGCGCGGCTGACAGCGCGGATGGACAGCGAGGAGAACAACCACGGCAATGCGCCGCCCAGCAGCAAACCGATGAAGACGCGCGTATCCGAGATGCGAATGGCGTCCATCACGACCTGCCCCAATTGCTCCTGAACACGGCCTACATCGGTAATGTAGGAAGCGAACAGCGAAACCGCCGCGATAACTGCCGAGGCAATCGCAATGCCTTTGGTAATGGCCTTGGTGGTATTGCCAACGGCATCCAGGTCGGCCATAATCTGGCGGGCGTCTTTGGTCTCTTTGTCTTCCATGCCCTGCCAGGCCATTTCGCCGATGCCATTGGCATTGTCAGAGATGGGGCCGTAAGAGTCCATCGCCACGTTGTTGCCGGTGTGCGAGAGCATACCGATGCCAATCATGGCAACAGCGTACAAGACGTAGGCCGGGCCGTCGCCGTTATAGAGGAGGAGGGAAAAGATGAAGCTAATCACAATCACAACCAGCGCCCAAACGCTCGATTCCATGCCGACCGACAAGCCGGACAGGATGGTGGTTGCCGGGCCGGTGCCGGTGGAGGAAACAATTTCCTTAACCGGGGGCTTTTTGGTCGAGGTGAAGTAAGAAGTCAGCGGGTTGAAAGCCACCGCCAGCCCAACGCCAACCGCCGTCAGGGCCGCCAGACGCCAGTCGTTGGCGTAAGAAAGCGCCAGCCAGAACGAAATGGCAACGGTGAAGATGCTGGAAACTTCGTACGAGCGGAACATGGCTTCTTCAGCATCGTGCGCGCGGCCAATGAACGGCAGGTCGATTTTGCTCCAAATCGGCACGGTGAATGTACCGATGATGGAGGAAATGACACCGACGGCGCGAATGATGAGCGGGAAGACAATCCACTTCAGGTCGCCGGTGATGGCCACCAGCGAAAGGCCCAAAATAAGGCCGGAGACGATGGTCACTTCGTAAGACTCGAAGATGTCTGCCGCCATACCGGCGCAGTCGCCGACATTGTCACCCACCAGGTCGGCCACAACAGCTGCGTTGCGCGGGTCGTCTTCAGGAATGTCCTTTTCGACCTTGCCGACCAGGTCAGCGCCGACATCTGCGGCTTTGGTGTAGATACCGCCGCCAACACGCATGAACAGAGCCAGGAGCGTGCCGCCGAAGCCGAATCCAAGCAGGGCATCCGGCGCGGCCTTGCCGAAGGCGACGAAAATCAGCGTGCCGCCGAGCAGGCCGAGACCGTCGGTCAACATGCCGGTGTAGGTTCCGGCATAATAGGCAATTGAGAGCGCTTCATTAAATCCGCGCCGCGAAGCCGCCGCCACACGGACGTTGGCCTGTACCGCCATGCGCATGCCCCACTGGCCGACGATTAACGAAAAAGACGCACCCATGATAAAGGCAATGGTGCGTCCAATGGCGATAATCAGGGTGGTGGCTTCCTGCCCAAGCGCCTGGAATTCCTCGACGGCCTCATGACTGGGCGGGACAACATAAACGCTCAGGAACATGACAACAGTCAGGACGCCAATTATCGGCAGGATGGTCTTGAGTTGGCGATTCAGGTATGAATCGGCGCCAACCCGAATGGCGTTCCAAATATCCTGCATGACCTGGGTGCCCTGGTCCTTCTTGAGCACCGTACTGCGCAGCCACCAGGCGTACACCAGGCTGATGAACGCAGAAAGCAAAACGCCCGCAATGGCAACCTGCTCAAAGCCATTCAGGCCATGACGACTGCCCAACCATAAAATATCCATATCGAACTCCATGTATAATTGAGATGGGGATTTGCGAAAAGCAGCATTGTAACCGTTTTCACAAAAGCACTGTTGTACAGTATAACCAAATCAGTGAACAAATAAATGTGCTATTCTTCGTACTTTTAGTTGACAATTGGCATTATTTCCGCCCAGAAAAACAAAAAAGGCGCGAACGAATTCGCGCCTTTCGAATTACCTTGCAAAAATCTATTGGCCGAGGAGCAACATAAGCAAGCCCTTGCCATTGTCGAAGGCAACAATCAGCCCGGCGAACACCACCGACACCATCGACATCAACTTAATCAGGATGTTGAGCGAAGGCCCGGCGGTATCCTTGAACGGGTCGCCGACCGTATCGCCCACAATGGCGGCCTTGTGCGCATCGGAGCCTTTGCCGCCGTGTTCGCCGCCCTCGATATATTTCTTTGCGTTGTCCCAGGCGCCGCCGGCGTTGGACATCATCACCGCCAGCGAGAAGCCGGAAGCGAGACCACCAACCAGCAGGCCAAGCACGCCCGCCACCCCAAAGAGAATGCCAATCAGGACGGGGATGGCAATCGCCACCACAGCCGGGCCGGTCATCTCGCGCTGGGCGCCAACCGTGCTAATTTCGACACAGCGGGCATAATCGGGCTTGCCCGTGCCTTCAAGGATGCCCGGAATTTCGCGGAACTGGCGGCGGACTTCCTCCACCATGCCCCGGGCCGCGCGTCCGACTGCGCTCATCGTCATGGCCGAGAAGTAGAAGGCGGTCGCCACGCCCGCAAAAACGCCGACCAATACAGCCGGGTTCAGCAGATTCACCGCGTAGTAATCCATGAAGTTGTTGACCGTCATGTCGGTGACTTTGATTGCTTCCCCATAAACCAGGAGCGTATCGACACCGCGCAGTTCATGCAAGACCAGGCGAATCTCCTCGAGGTAGGCCGCCAGCAGGGCCATGGCCGTCAGGGCCGCCGAACCGATGGCAAAGCCCTTGCCAATCGCGGCGGTGGTGTTGCCGACCGCATCCAACTGGTCGGTGCGGTGGCGCACAACCGGGTCGAGTTTCGACATTTCAGCGTTGCCGCCGGCGTTATCAGCAATCGGGCCGTAAGCATCGGTCGCCAGGGTGAAGCCGAGGGTCGAGAGCATACTGACAGCCGCCAGGCCAACCCCGTAGAGGCCCATCAGCACATTGGTAGCGCCGCCAGCCACATAGAAACTGACCACGATACCAATCACGACCGCCGCAACAGGCAAACCGCCGGAGCGCATCCCGACGGCCAGGCCTTCAATCAGGGCAGTAGCAGCACTGGTGTTGGCCTGGAAAGCAATGTGGCGGGTCGGCTCAAACGCGTGCGAGGTGTAATATTCGGTCAGCTTGCCGACCGCAATGCCAACGGCCAGGCCAGCGAGGACGACAAACCACAACGCCAGCCAGTTGGGCATACCCATAAACATGAACAGGGGAAGCGAAAGCACGGCAATCCCGGCGGAACTGACGTAAAGGCCGCGGCTCAGCGCGCCAATCAGTTCAGCCTGGGTGGCATCTTCCTTTGAGCGCACAACATAAATGGCAAGGATGGACAGGATGATTCCCAGGGCTGCCAGAGCAATCGGGGCTGAGATGTAAATCATTCCCATTTCGAGCGGAGTCTTGCCACCCAGCAGTTCGGTCGCCTTGAAACCGACCGCCGCCACGCCCAGGGCCGAGGTCGCCAGGATGGACCCGGCATAAGATTCGTACAGGTCCGCACCCATGCCTGCCACGTCGCCAACGTTGTCACCAACGTTATCCGCAATGGTGGCGGGGTTGCGCGGGTCGTCTTCGGGGATGTTGGCCTCGACCTTGCCGACCAGGTCGGCGCCCACATCGGCGGCCTTGGTGTAGATGCCGCCGCCCACACGGGCAAACAGGGCCTGGGTCGAAGCGCCCATGCCGAAGCTGAGCATAATCGCTGTAATCTGCGGGAGCGGATTTTCAGCCAGGCTGATGAAATTATCGGGGAACCAGATTGGGAAAAGGCTATACAGCAACAGGAACCAAGCCGTAATATCGAGCAGGGCGAAACCGACCACCACCATGCCCATGACTGCCCCGGCCCGCAGGGCCACCTGCAAAGCGCTGTTCAGGCTTTGCGTGGCGGCAAACGTGGTGCGCGCCGATGCATTCGTAGCAGTCTTCATGCCGATAAAACCGCACAAACCGGAGAACAAACCACCGGTCAGGAAGGCATACGGCACAATCGGGTTTTGCAGGTTCAAGAACGACAAGAGCAGGAAGAGCGCAAACAGGACGGCAAAGACAATAGCCACAACCTTGTATTGCCTGCGCAGGTAAGCCATCGCACCTTCGCGTACCGCCTGGGCAATTTCCTGCATACGCTCATTGCCTTCGCTCAACCCCATTAACTGGCGATATAAATAGAAGGCAAAACCAAGCGCAACCAGGGCTGCTATTGGGCCCAGCCACCACAAAAGCGGCAGGTCGGGTCTCTCTGCGGCGGCATTGGCCGCGATTGGCAAGAACAGGTGATACTGCATAACAATCCTCCTCTTTCAGTTCTGGATATGGAGAAGATAATGGCAAAAAACTGGCCCGAGTATCAGGTCTACACGCAACTGAATGTTACCAATTTTTTCCCATCTTCTGGAACGCCTATTGTACGTATGGGCATGAATTGCGTCAAGCGTCACAGCCACTCAGCCACATTAACTATTCATTAGAAATGCAAAAGACGCTTGACTTTGCGACCCTAATTATTGTATAGTAGTATTCGGTTGATGACCCTAACTGGCACCGCTGCCGCCTGGCTGCTGTGCCTTTAATTTCGCAAAATCCATTAAAACCGGGAGATTGCATGTGATTGAAGTTTCCAACTTAACCAAGGACTATGGGGCGCGGCGCGCCATCGACGGGCTGAACTTCGAGGCTCGCCAGGGCGAAATTACCGGCTTCCTCGGCCCCAACGGCGCAGGCAAAACCACCACCATGCGCATCCTGACCGGGTACATGCCCCCCAGCGACGGGGCGGCAACGATTGCCGGATACGACGTTGTGCGCGATTCGCTCGAAGTGCGCAGGCGAGTCGGCTACCTACCCGAAACCGTTCCGCTCTACACCGAGATGACGGTCTTCGACTACCTGAAGTTTATGGCCGACCTGCGCCGCCTGCCCGAGGCCGAAGACATCATCGAAGAGACCCTTGAGATGGTCGGCCTGCTTGACCGCGCCGGTGGCTACATCGGCAACCTGTCGAAAGGGATGCGCCAGCGGGTCGGGCTGGCCCAGGCCCTGCTGCACCGTCCCGAAGTGCTGATTCTCGATGAGCCGACCATCGGCCTCGACCCGGCCCAGATTATCGAAGTGCGCAACCTGATTCGAGAAATTGGCAAAGAGCGCACGGTGCTGCTCTCGACCCACATCCTTTCAGAAGCCCAGCAACTTTGCGACCGGATTCTCATCATTAACAAAGGAAAAATCGTCGCAGAGGATACGCCGCAGAACCTGCAATCCAACCTTTCGGGTGCGCAGCGCGTCCAACTGACCGTTCGCGGCGACACGGCCAAACTGGCAGAAAAAATCGGCAAGGTGGATGGCGTCGAAAACGTCATCCTGAGCGGCGAGGAACAACTCGAATTTCAGTATGCCGCCGGGAAAGACGTGCGCCCCGCGATTGCCCGAATGGTTGTCGAGGCTAACCTCGATTTGCTCGAAATGCGCGCCATTGGCCTGAGCCTGGAGGAAATCTTCCTGACCCTGACCAAAGAGGCTCCTGCTGAGAGCGAGGAATAGACCATGCGAAACATTTGGACCATTGCAAAACGAGAATATAACCTGTATTTCATCAGTCCGGTGGCCTATGTGGTGGCTTTCCTGTTCCTGACCATCATTGCGTTGATTTTCGCCATCAACATTATGGCCATGACCGTCAACCAGTTTGGCTTTGCTCCCCCGCCCGATTCGCGGGTCGTGACCGGACCGATGGCCTTCCTGCTGTTGCTGGCAGCCCCGGCGCTGACCATGCGCCTGCTGGCCGACGAGGTGCGCATGGGAACGATGGAACTGCTGCTGACCGCCCCGGTGCGCGAATATGAACTGGTGGTCGGCAAGTGGCTGGGCGCCTTCCTTTTCATGCTAACCCTGATGGCTGTCAGCCTGGTTTTCCCCTTCATATTAAATCAAATCACCGACCCCGGCATCGACCAGATGCTGATGATGTCGGGCTACCTGGGTGTCATCCTGCTGACGGCGGCTTTCCTCGCAATCGGCGTGGGCATTTCAGCCCTGTTCAGCAACCAGGTGGCGGCTTTCTTCACCACGATGGTCATCTTTGTCATTTTGTGGTGGCTGGTTGGCGCGCCTGCCAACGTGCTCCCCGGCGGCTCGGATGTCTTCCGCTACCTGGATATGAGCGGCCACTTTTACCAGAGTTTTAATGAAGGCCGCATCACCCTGTCGGGCATTGCCTACTACCTGAGCCTGACCGCCCTGGGGCTTCTCATCGGCACAACCGCTATCGAGACACGGAGGTGGCGCTAATGGACGACAACAACTTGAAAAAATATGCGCCGTTCGGTCTGGTGATTTCAGGATTGGCCCTGCTTGCCATGGTTGGGTTTTTCCTGACCGACCAGCTGGTCAAGGCCCGCATCGTGGCCCTGCCCGACCCGGAATTCCTTACCCGAGGTCTGTGGATTAGCGTTGCCCTCGTTTTCCTCGGCCTGGCCGTGACCGCCCTGCTCGACCCCGAAGGAACGCGTAAATTTTTCACCGGCAGGCAGGCGCGCTACGGCAGTAATTCGGCCATCCTGCTCCTGGCTTTCGTCGGCGTTTTGTTTTTCATCAACGCCCTGGTTTTCGATAACCCGCAAACCTGGGATTTGACCGAAGACAAGCAAAACACGCTGACGCCGGAGACAATCGCCATTCTCGAATCGCTGGAAACACCGGCCCACGCCAGGGCCTACTACAGCAGCAGCCTTCCGACCGAAAGCGCATCCCGGCTGCTGGAAAACTTCAAACTTGGCAGCAAAGGCAAGTTTACTTACGAGTTTATCAACCCTGAATTCAACCCCGTGCTGGCCCAGGAAGACAAGGTCGAGCGCGACGGGACGATTGTATTGCTGATGGGCGAACAACGCGAAGTGGTTTCGTTTGCCAGTGAGCGCGATATCGCCTCAGGCCTGCTGCGATTAATGAACCCAGGCGAGCGCTTTGTCTACTTCACCAGTGGACATGGCGAACTCTCGCTTGACACGCCAGGCGATACGTCTTACACGCTTGTCAAGCGTTCGCTGGAATATAAAAATTACACCGTCGCCACCCTGAACCTGCTGACTGAAGGCAAAGTGCCCGAAAATGCCGGGGCAGTGGTCATTGCCGGGCCGCAGCGGCCCTTCAGCGATGCCGAAATCGAAATACTCAAGGCTTATCTTGAATTAGGCGGCGGCCTGATTGTGATGAAGGAACCCCCGCTTTCAGAAGAAGCACTGGCCGCCAGCGACCCGCTCGATGCCCTGGTTCTCGAATGGGGTATTGCCTTCAACAACGACCTGGTGATTGACCCGAACATCAACCCGGCTACCATTGCCGTGGCTGACCCCGCCACTTACGCCAATCACCCCGTTACCCAGAGCTTGTTTGGCTACTACTCCGCTTTCCCAACGGCCCGCTCATTGCAGACGCTGGATGTGCCCGAAACCATCATCCTGACCCCGCTGGCCTTCACCGGCGCAAACGCCTGGGGTGAGACCGATTTCGGGTCATTGAACAACAACACCGTCCAACTGGATGCCGGCGCCGATAACAGCGGCCCGCTGCTCCTGGCGGTTGCCGCCGAAGACTGGATGAAAACCGCCCGCGTGGTTGTCTTTGGCGACTCGGAACTGGCCGGTGATTCGTTCTACCAGCAGGGCAACGGCGACATCTTCATCAATGCCGTTGACTGGGTGGCCGAACAGGATGAGCAAATCAGCCTGACACCCAAAGACAGCATCGAGCGCACCTACAAGGCGCCAAGCACTGTCGGCCTGATTGCCATGCTGTTGGGCACGCTGTGCGTCCTGCCGCTGGTGATTGCCGGAGCCGGGTTCAGCACCTGGCTGGCGCGCCGCAGGCGAGGCTAGTCATGCAGCGTTCGACCGTCATTGTCCTGATTTTGCTGGCCATCCTGGGCGGGGTGTACTGGTACACCCAACAGGAGGACAACGCCATCAGCGCAGCCCTGGCCGGGACTCCCACCCCGCCGCCTGCCGCTCCGGGCTACCTGCTGGAGCCGTACTCGAAGTTCGCCACTTCGCTGAGCGTCCGCAAGGCTGATGGGGCGCAGATTTCACTCGAATTCAAGGACAACCTGTGGGAAGCGCGCAGCGGAACCACCCTGCTCGAACCGGTCGACCAACAGGCCGCCGAAAGCGCCGCTTTTGGCGTACAGGATTTGCGCATTCTTTCGGAAGTCGAGGGTTGGTCGTCGCTGGCGGATTTCGGCCTGGACGAGGAAAATGCGTCCATAATGGAAGCAGGCTTCTCGGATGGAACGTCCCTGACCGTCTGGATAGGCAACCCGACTGTGACCGGAAGCGGCTACTACGTCCGCGATATGAGCCAGCCGGGAAAAATCCTGGTTGTGAATAAACTGAGCCTGGATGGAATCTTGCTCCTGCCCGAAAACCCGCCGGTCATCCCAACTGACATTCTTGAAAGTATGCCAACCCCGGAACAATAACACTTGAAATACAACCTAAAAAAGTGTATGCTGGTTTAGACCTCAATAGTTAAGGAAAACACAATAAGAATGGAAGAACCCCTGTTAATTGTCGAAGAAGAGGAAGAGTATTCCCCCATTGCGCGGCTCATCGAATTGGGCCGCCAAAAGTCATACGTAACGCTCGACGACATCCTGCACTTTTTCCCCGAAGCCGAGCAGGATGTGGAGCAGTTGGAAGAAGCCTTTGCGGGCCTGCTGAGCGCCGGGATTCCGTTTGTCGAAGATTCCATCACCATCGAACCCAGCGAAGACGACCTGAGCCACGGCAGCGAATCGGAAGCCGAGGCCGAGCCTGAAATCGCCATCGACGATTACCTTGCCAACATCGACACCGACGACACGATTGGCCTGTACCTCAAGGAAGTCAGCCGCGTTCCGCTCCTGACCGCGGAGGAGGAAGTGGAACTGGCCCAGCGCATCGAGAACGGCCGCACCGCGCGCGAAGAACTGGCCAAGGGCATCACCAACACGCGCCGCCGCATGGAACTACGCACCGGCATCGAGGACGGCTGGGCCGCCCGCGAACACCTCATCACGGCCAACAGCCGCCTGGTGATTTCGGTCGCCAAGAAGTACATGGGGCGTGGCGTGCCTTTCCTTGACCTGATTCAGGAAGGCAACATCGGCCTGATTCGCGCCACCAAGAAGTTCGACTACCGGCGCGGACACAAATTCTCGACCTACGCCACCTGGTGGATTCGCCAGGCGGTTACCCGCGCCATTGCCGACCAGGGACGCACCATCCGCGTGCCGGTTCACATGGGCGACCAGATTAACAAACTGCTGCGCGTACAGCACCAACTGACCCAGCGGCTGGGACGCGACCCATCAGTCGAAGAACTGGCCGACGCGCTGGAAGTGCCGCCCAAGAAGGTCGAGAACATGATTCAGGTGGCGCGCCGTCCGCTCTCGCTGGAAACCCCGACCGACGACGAGGAAGATTCGGTGCTGGGCGATTTCATCGAAGACGACGAGGCCGCCCCGCCCGACGACACCGCGACCTACAACCTGCTGCGCGAACACCTGAGCGAAGTGCTCAACGGACTGCCGCCGCGCGAGGTGCGCATCTTGCAACTACGCTACGGCCTGCTCGACGGACAGGCCTACACGCTCGAAGAAGTCGGGCGCAAGATGGGCGTCACCCGCGAGCGCGTGCGCCAAATCGAGGCCCAGGCCCTCAGCCGCCTGCGCCACCCGTCCATTCGCCGCAAACTGCGCGATTACCTGGGCGAGTAGCCCGATACAGCCAAAACGAAAAGACCTCCTTTTGCGGGAGGTCTTTTCGTTTCAAGAATCAGACCATCAACACCAGCCACAAGGGCGAACAGCCACAGAAAAGCAGGCCAATCACAAAGGCCAGCAGGAGGGTTGCCAGCAGGGCGTTTTTTGCGCGCCGCTTCAGCATCAGACCGCCGCCACCAACGACCAGGAAAACGCCAAGGCAGGCCAGGCCAATCGCAACTGCCAGCATTTCGGGCGAACCTTTGACGCCCGGCTCATTGTCGACGCGCCAGAAAAGGGCATAAGTGATGAAAGAAATGTTCATCAGTACCCAGCCCGCCAGCACG
>JAGVAO010000175.1 GCA_020060235.1 Anaerolineales bacterium
CAAATTCCGCGGCCCGGTCTTTCTCTCCGGCCACGGCCTGTTCGTCGATTGGCAGGTCAACTGGAAACTCAACCGCGCCATCGAAAAGATGATGATGCGCTTCGAAGGCAAGCAGTCGGTCTTTGAAATCGCCGATGAGTTGGGGTTGGATTACTGGGAAACGCGGGAATACATCGAAAAATTCCGCGTCCGCGGGCTGGTCGAGGCCCTGCCTTTGCCAGAAATTGCGGAAAAGGCATAGTGCAGACACAAATTTCACGAATTTACACGAAAAAGGCCTTAAAATTAGTGAAAATTCGTGTAATTCGTGTCAAAAGGATTTTGATATGGCAAATATATTCTACAAGGAAGAATCTTTTGCGATTGTTGGCGCAGCAATGGAGGTTCACCGCAAACTGGGATGGGGATTTCTGGAAAATGTCTACCAGGCCTCGCTCGCGCACGAATTTACACTACGGAACATCCCCTTTGAACAACAGAAACGCCTGCCCGTACACTATAAAACTGTCCAGGTAGGCGATTATGTAGCCGATTTTGTTGTCTACGGGAAAATTATTGTTGAAATCAAAGCCATCAGCGAATTACATGCGCGCCACCACGCCCAAGTCCTAAATTACCTGACCACCACTGGATACAAATTGGGTTTGATTATCAACTTCGGCACAGATTCGCTGGAGTCTGCCAGGGTGGTCAAGTAAGCAATCAGCCAGCCTTGCCGACAATCTTGCAGAACGAACACAGCCCATCGCCCGAGGTGGGCTGTCCGCATTTCGGGCAGGCGGTCAGGATGAAATCCTTTTCCGTCGGCGGCGTGAACAATCCATTCTTCTTGGCTTCAAGGAATTTGACGTAAAAGGCCAGTTTTGCCCCCGGGCGTTCATTTTCAAGCCGGTTAAGCAATTCCTTGTAATAAATCGAAGTCGAGCCGACTGAAAACGGGCATTCTTCATAAATATATTCGATGCCGCGCAGCAGGGCATAAGCCGCCATTTCCTTCTCGTAGAAGCGGCACAGCGGCTTGACCTTGCGGGCCAGCCCGTCGCTCTCGCGCAGGACAGGCTCCTGGCGGCGCAGCAAATCGGCAGACCAGGCCAGGGTATTGGCAAACAAGACCGCAACTTCATCGTCCAGGTTGTGGCCGGTCGCCAGCACATCGTAGCCCATATCGCGGGCAATGCGATTCATCTCGTGGCGTTTGGCCACCCCGCAGACCGAGCACGGGCGCCCGTGTCCGCGGCGCGACTTTTCGGCCAGCATCGGGATGCTCGCGCCGTATTCCTTTTCGATGTCTACCACATGCAATTTGAGCCCGCGCTCGCTGGCAAATTTCGCGCTCAGGCGGTGCGATTCGTCCGAGTAGCCAATGCCCTCGTCGATGCCCAGGCCAAGATAAAGCCCGTCGACCTGGTAGCCCAGGCGGTGGAGAATGTCCCAGAGTGAGAGTGAATCCTTGCCGCCCGAAACTGCCACCAGCACGCGCTCGTCGGGGCCGAACATCCAGTATTTTTTGATAAAACGGGCGGTCTGTTCGGGAACCCACCCAAGATAGTGCGTACTGCACAGGGCCAGTTTGTGCTGGCGCATGTTGACGGTGGCCTTGCCGCCGCAGGTTTTGCACTTCATCGGGTCTACCCGCCTGAAATGACGGCCACCAGTTTGACCTCGTCGCCGTCTTTCAGGATTTCGTCTTCGAGAATCATTTCCCCGTTGCGCACCGCAATAACCGACTCGGGCAAGACCCCGATTTTCTCCAGCGAGGAGAGCAGGGTCATGCCCGGTTTAACTTCATATTGTTGGTTTCGCAAAGTCAACTTCACCATTAAAACTTACTTCTTTTCCTTTTGTTCTTTGATTTCGCCAATCAAATCCGCGACGTGCTCCAGCATACCCTGTCCGCGCAAACTGCCATAAAGCAGGCGGGCGGCAACTTCCTTGTTGACTTTGTCAGGTGAGCCAAGCGCTTTGCCCAGTTTTTGCAGCAAGCCCCTGTCGCAGGTATCCAGCAATTCAGTGGCGCGATTGATATCTGCCCCCAGGGAAACCTTTTTATCCCACAGGCGCACATCTGCATCGTAGTTTGAATCTTCCTGGTCGAAATTAAAACAATAGGTATGAAAAAGCTGGTGGGCGGCTTCTGTAATGTACTGCATCTTGACATGCGGCGCGTTTGCCTCGAAGTGCGCCTGCACCCGGTCTTTCAACTGCGTCAGGGTCAGGTCAGAATTGCCCTTGAGAAACTCGTGGAACTTGAAAATAACCGCCGGGCGGAACTCGTTGGGTGTCATGCGAATTTTCTGGCTGGCTAAAATTTGCAGGTAGCGGTCGAGCAGGGCATCTGGAACTTGCGAAACCACCTGTTCCGACTCTTCCGCCAGCCTGACTTCAATTTGCTGATTTTCATTTAAACGCACTTCGACAATATCGGTTTGGGCAGCCAGGAATTCCTTGAAACTCTTAAAGTTATAGTTGCGTTCATTAAAAGACGGACTGAACCGCAACATGATTTGCTTCAGCCCGGCAGCCAAAACCCACTCATCTTCTTCCGACTGCAATACTTTTCGCAACAACTGGCGCGCCTCGCTGATATCGAAGGAGGCCAGCGGCTGCGGGGTTGGTTCCTCCTTGCCGTTCTTAACCGGTTTGACCTGCTTTGGCGCTTTGGCCTGCGCAGGCGGCGCAACCAGCTTGTCGTAATAAATAAACTCATCACAGGCATTCACCAGGTACTCGGCGCTCGTCCCGCTGACACCCATGCCGATGACGGTTTTGCCATCAGCACGCAGGCGGTGTACCAGCTCGGTAAAATCCCCATCCCCCGAAATCAACATGATGTGGCTGACAGAAGTACCGCGGTGAATCATATCCAGCGCGTCCATCACAATCCGAATATCGGCGGCGTTCTTGCCGCGCTTGCTGGAGACATGCACCAGTTCGATGCCGCGGCCCAGAAGTTCGCGCTGACGGTCGGGGTAAATCGCCCAATCGGCATAAGCGCGGCGCAGGGCAATCCGCCCAATGCGCGTGGCTGTCTCCAGAATCTCACTCCAATCCACGTCAGTGTTCTTCCCCAAAACGTCGGCAACACTGATTTCAATGTTGTCATAATCAATAAAAATCGCCACCTGGGCGTTGTCGGTCATAAGACCCTCCTTAGATTTTAGGTCAGGGTTGAGTATATAATAGGTAAGTTGAAAGCGCAACCTGCAAAAGCCAAAAGGAGTCAACACCATGCGCATCGGCATGATGGCTGATACGTACAAGCCGCACGTCAGCGGAATCACCAATTACATCGAACTCAACAAGCGTGTGCTCGAAGAAGCCGGGCATGACGTGTTCGTCTTCACCTTTGGAGATACAGACCATGAAGACAATGAGCGGCGCGTCATCCGCTCCCCCGGCCTGCCGCTGACCGATACCGGCTACTACCTGTCCTTCCAGTACAACCGCAAGGCCAAAGCGCTGACCCAGACCATGGACATCGTCCACGTCCACCATCCCTTCATCAGCGGCAGGCTGGCCCTGCGCTACTGCCGCCCGCTTAACATCCCGATTGTCTTTACCAACCACACCCGCTACGACCTGTACGCCCAGGCCTACCTGCCTGGCCTGCCCGAAGGCATCACCGACACATTAATGGAAAACTACATGCCCGGTTTCTGCAAAGCCGTCAACCTGGTTGTTTCGCCTTCGCCGGGCATGGCAACCGTCTTGCGCAACTTCAAGGTGGATGCGCCCATTGTCGTCGCGCCCAACGGGGTCGAGTTATCGCGCTTCCAGAATACCAGGCCGCTCCCCCGCGCCGATTTCGGCTACCAGCCCGAGGACATCCTGCTGGTTTACACCGGAAGGCTGGCCCCCGAAAAAAACCTGTCCTTCCTGCTCAAAGCCTTCATCGGCGTCGCCCAGGCCGTTCCCAGCGCCCACCTGCTCATCGTCGGGGACGGGCCGGAGCGCGAGGGGCTGCAAGAGCGGGCCGCCGCCAG
>JAGVAO010000013.1 GCA_020060235.1 Anaerolineales bacterium
CGCCGGGCTGTTGTCGGTGTGACCGGATTTCGCCGCCATTTCCTTGATGCGTTTGCGGCGGTCATTGGGAATGTCAAATTCTCGGTGTTTGACTCTTTCGACGAAGCCTGCGAATGGCTGGTAAAGCCCTAACTTTCGGGATAAATCAAAAAGGATGACCTTTTGAGGTCGTCCTTTTTGATTCCAGGACAGTTATGACAGCGGCCAGGTCGGCAGGACATCCACTTCCAGCCCGCTGGTGTGTCCGTGCATAAAACGGAATGCGCCCGCGGCGGCTATCATGGCGGCGTTGTCGGTGCAGTAAGCGAATTTGGGGATGTGAACCTTGAATCCGTCGTTTTGCAACTTCAGGAAGGCCTCGCGCAGCGGCTTGTTGGCCGAGACTCCGCCTGCCAGCAGCAACTCGCGGACGTTGTGAGCGCGGGCCGCGTCAACCGTTTTGCTGATGAGGTAGTCGATGACGGTCGCCTGGAAACTGGCCGCAATGTCGTTGACGGGAATCGGCTGGCCGGCTTTTTCCAGGTCGCGGATGGTGTATAACACGGCGGTTTTGATTCCGCTGAACGAAAAATCCCAGGGGCCGTCGGTCTTGGGGCGGGTAAATTTGAAGGCTGCCGGGTCGCCGCTTTCGGCGGCTTTTTGGACCGAGGGGCCGCCGGGGTAGGGCAGGCCCAACAGGCGGGCAACCTTGTCGAAAGCCTCACCCGCTGCGTCATCGAGGGTGGCGCCGAGGCGTTGATAAGTCAGGTGGTCGGTCATCAGGTCGATTTCGCTGTGTCCGCCCGAAACGAGCAACGCTATCAGCGGGAATCCCGGCGCTTCGGGTGGATTCTCTGTCCCCGCCTCGTACAGCCAGGAGGCGTAGATATGCCCCTCGAGGTGGTTCGCGCCGACCAGCGGTTTGCCGCTGCCGAGCGCCAGCCCCTTGGCGGCGTTCATCCCAACCACCAGCGACCCGGCCAGGCCGGGGCCGCGCGTCACGGCGATGGCGTCCATGTTATCGAGAGTCAGGTTTGCTTTATCCAGCGCTTCCTGCACAACCGGCAGGATGCTCAGGACGTGCTGGCGCGAAGCGACTTCGGGAAAAACGCCGCCGTATCGGGCATGCATATCCATTTGTGAGGCGACCACGGATGAGCGCAGGGCGCGCCCATTTTCAATCACAGCGGCGGCAGTTTCATCGCAGGAGGTTTCGATGGCGAGGATACGGGTTACTTCTTCCATTTCTTCATCTCTAAAACAAAATCATACGGATATTCAGCCAGTAGTTCGATTTTGCCTTCGGGGTTCATCCAGTACGAGTCTTCGATGCGGAAACCCATGCCCTGGTCGGGATAGTACAGGCCGGGTTCGATGGTGAAGACCACGCCGGGTTTGAGCAGGTTGTCATCGGTGGCGGTCAGTCCGCTCCACGGGCGCTCGTGGATGTTCAAGCCGAGGCCGTGCCCCAGGCTGTGGACGTAGCCTTGCAGGGGGGCTTTCTCGGTTCGGACGGTGGGGTGGCCGTCTTTCTCGAAAATGTCGCAGGTCAGGGACTGATAATCCTTGAATTTGGCGTTCATGTCCAGGTTTTCGACGATGCGCTCATAGGCGTTTTTAACCTGGTCGTAGAGTCGCTGCGCTTCGGGGGTGGCGTAGCCCAGGCTCCAGGTGCGGGTGAAATCGTAGAAGTAGCCGCCGCCGTTTTCCTGCGGGTAAATGTCGAAGACGATGGTTTGGCCGAGTTTGACCTGGTCTGTTGGGTTGCCCTGCGAGTGCGGGACGCCCGCATCGCGGCCAATCGCCAGGATGTAACCCTCGGTCGGGCTTGCGCCGCGTTCGGCCAGCCACAGGTTGATTTTTTCCTTCAGGTTGCCAATCGTTAGCGGCGAGCCGTCTTCGTTTAAGACGACTTCATCAGCGCGGACATCGCGCTCCTGCAAATAGGCGGCAGTCAGCCCGACGACTTCGGTGGTGATTTTGCCCATGCGGCGGATGCGGGCGACTTCGTCGGCGTCCTTGGTTTCCATGGCGAGCATAAAAATCGAGTTGTCGCGAGTTTCGCCAACCAGTTTTATTGTTGGCATCAGGCGCTGGAAGTGCGCGAGCGTGGCAAAATGGCTGCCCAGGTCGGTAAAGCCGTACAACCCGACCCGGCCCGAAACACCCAAATCTTGGAACATGCGTTGCAGGCGCATGGCGCTCATCAGGGCCGAGTCGCCGTCCGCTTCTTTGAGCATGTCCTGCCAGGGGTATTCGCCATACATGCGGACAGTTAATCCGCTTTTGGCGGCTTCGTCGCGTTCCATGTCGTTGCAGAACAGGACGGCAGGTTCGCCGCGTTTTTTGATGAGCGTGGCCGCGCTGACGTGTCCGCCGCCGGTCAGGTAGGTCATCGGCGGGTTATGTTCGGCGTTGCCAAAGATGAGCAGGGCATCAAGGTTCTTTTTAGCCATCAGGGCATCGAGGTCAGATTTCATGAAGTCTCCAGAATTTCTGAAATGGGACGCGGATTTTTCGGGTTGGGGAGTTTAGTATCCCCGGTTCTTGTCGAAGATGTTGTAGAGGGTCAACCCGGCCAGGTAACGGTGGATGTTCTCGGAAAAGAGCAGGGCGGCGCGTTCGTTGTAGCGCGTGCTGTGTCCGGAAATGTGCGGGCTGATTATGAGGTTGGGTTGCGCCCAGAGCGGACTGTCAGGCGGCAGCGGCTCTTCGGGGAAAACGTCGAGCGCAGCCCCGGCCAGTTTACCCTCTTTGAGGGCGTTCAGCAGGGCGGCTATGTCCACAACCCCTCCGCGTGAGACGTCCACCAGGAATGCGCCGGGGGGCAGGGCCGTGAGCATTCGGGCGTTGATTAATCCGCGCGTTTCGGCGGTCAGCGGGACGGTGACGACCACAAATCGGCAATTTTTCAGCATCGAGCGCAGCGCGGCGGAAGGGTACAGGCGCTCAACCAGGTCGCCGCCGGGGTCGCCGCTCTCTTCCGGCGTGTAGCCATTATGTTCAGGGCGCATCGCGTCGCGCTTGGTTGCCAGCACTGTGGCCCCAAAGGGACGCAGCAGGCGGGCGACCTGCCTGCCGATGCTGCCATAGCCGACAATGCCAACGGTCGCGCCGCGCAATTCGACTGGCGCGAAACGCTCGAAGCGGTCTTTGGGCCATTCGGCTTTTTTCTGCGCGGCGAGCAGGGACGGCAGTTTGCGCCCGAGGGCCAGAATCATCGCCAGGGCGTGTTCGGCGACCTGTGAAGCGGCGGCCCCGCTCAGGGTGGTGACGGTCAGCCCGTCCTGCTGGAAGAGGGCTTCCTCCGCAAAACGATCGATGCCCGCGTAGTGGAATTGTATCCATTGCAGCGAGGGGGCTTGTTCCGGCGCGGGCAGGATGTGGCCGGTGTAAAGCACCTCGGCCCGCGCCCAAATTTCTACCGGAATGTCGCTGGCTTTTTGCGGCGCGTAAAAATGAAAATTGAGTTTGGGGGAAATGCCGCGCAGTTGTGTTTGCAGGCTTTCACTAAAAGGGACGGTGACAAGAATTTCGGTAGGCATACTGTAATTATAGTCAAAAACACTCCCGTTTTTAGTCGGGAGTGTTTTTTTAGTTACTCGCTGGGGATAATCAGCCAGGCCAGCAGGTACAGGCCCAGGCCGGGAACGCCGCCGGGGATGAAGGCAATCAGGAAGGCCAGACGAAACCAGAAGGCGCTGATGCCGAAAAATTCGCCCAGGCCGCCGCAGACGCCCAGCCAGACGCGGTTGTGGCGCGAACGGCGCAGGGAAGGTCGGTTGGTGGTGGTCATGTTTGCTCCTTTCTACGAATACAG
>JAGVAO010000173.1 GCA_020060235.1 Anaerolineales bacterium
ACTGCCACCAGTATTGCGCTCATCAGCAAAGGTCGCCTGCTTCAACACGCCCTGCCAGAAGAATTGTTGCAGGCTGTCGAAGGCAGGGTCTGGGGCTGGCTTGTATCGAGTAGTGAACTGACCGACATAAAAACCCGGCACTTGGTCTCCAGCACAATCCGGCGCGCCGATGGCGTGCTGGCGCGCATTGTCAGCGATTCAGCCCCCCATCCATCTGCCGAGCCGCTGCATGCCAACCTCGAAGACGCTTACCTACACTTCATCAACCACAAGTCGGAGTCCGTCTGATGAGCGCCATCTACCACCTTGCGCTGGCTGATTTCCGCGAACGGGTGCGCCGGTTTGGATTCCTGCTGGTGGTGGCGCTGGCTGTCTTTTTGGGCTACCAGGTCATCAGCGGATTTTTCGAGCTACGCCTGGGCAGTTATCGCGGCCTGCTCAACGCCGCCTGGATTGGCACGTTGATGGCGCTCACGCTCTCGTTTTTCCTGTCGCTGGTTGGGTTTTATATCGTGCGCGGCAATGTCCAGCAAGACCGGCAAACTGGAGTGGGGCAAATCCTGGCTGCCACGTCGCTATCAAAACAGGCTTATGTGTTGGGAAAATTTACCTCCAACGCGGCGGTTTTGATGTTGGTGATTGCCGTGCTGGCCTTGTCGGCGCTGGCAATGCTCCTGATTCACGGCGAGGACAAGACCCTTAATTTTTACCAACTATGGATGCCTTTCCTCGTTTTCAGCCTGCCGGTGGCCCTGTTCGTGGCGGCAATTGCTGTTTTCTTTGAATGTACGCCGTTTTTGCGCGGCTCACCGGGGAATGTGGTTTATTTTTTCCTGTGGTTTTTCATCATCACCCCTATCAGCGGCGACCTGTTGGCTTTTAGCACCATCGAACAGGGCATGACGATTGCCTTGCAATCACAGGGCGCGGCGTATGCAGGCGGAATTGTGCTTGGCGCGGGCGGGAGCCCCGTCGAAATGCAAACTTTCCTGTGGGAAGGGTTTGATTGGGGAGTGGTTGCCGGGTCTCGCCTGGTCTATGTGCTGGCGGCTTTGTTCATCGCCGGGGCGGCCGCGCTCCCGTTTGAGCGATTTGATACCACTGTTGGGCGCAAATCGTCGGCATGGTTGGCCGGGCTGTCTTTGCCGGAATTTCCCAATCCGTTCCGGCGTGTTCCGGTGGTGGTTGGTCGTTCAGATTTACAATCCAGTCAGTTATCCCCGGTGCAACTTTCCCCCAATTTTTTTAGTCTTTTTGCAACCCTGGTCGCAGCGGAGTTGAAGTTGCTGCTCAAAGGCCGTTCACCCTTCTGGTATGTCGTTGCCGTTGGCCTGATTGCAGCCTGCCTGCTTTCGCCGCTTGAAACAGTGCGCGTCTTGTTACCGATTGCCTGGCTTTGGCCGTTACTGCTGTGGTCAGAAATGGGCGTGCGTGCGCGGTGTTACGGGGTGGAAGCGTTGCTTTTGTCGTCCCCGGCATCCCTGCGAATGCAACTCCCCGTAGCCTGGGCGGCGGGAACCTTGCTGGCACTGATGTTGGGCAGCGGCGCGCTGTTGCGTTTTGCCTCCGCGCCGCATTTTCTGCCCGGATTTTTCGCTGGAGCCTTGTTCTTCCCGGCTTTCGCGCTGTTTTTGGGAATGTTGACCGGCACGGAGCGTCCGTTTCAAATCCTGGCGCTCATTGGCTGGTATCTTGGCCCGCTGAATGGGTTGGCTTTGTTCGACATCACCACCGCCACCGACCTGGCGCTCGCGCAGGGGATTTCCTGGTTGCACCTGTCCGCCGCGCCAGTGTTGATGGGATTGGCGTTCTTGGCGCGGCGGTACAGGCAGGAATTGTAGCGTTACTCCACCAGTGTCCAGGTTTCCATGCTGTTGAAGTAGCGCAGCAGGAGCGAGGGATTTTCGGCGGCGTACCAGGCAACTTCGCGTTTGCCGACCTCGACCTTCCAGGCTTTGCGCGTGCCGGAAGGTGTCTCGATTTCCTCGGGGCCGCTGATTTTTACCAGCATCGTTTCGACCACCGGCCCGTTATCGTTGCTTGCCGGACGCCAGACATCCGGCGACAGGTGCGCCAGCCGCGAGATTGCGCCTGATTCAAACGTCAGGGCGGCCAACTGCCAGGGCCACACGCCCTGGGCTGTCACCAGCGAGTCTTGCGCCAGGAGCGGCAGGGGTTCACGCGAAATTCGCATCTCCATTTCGGGGTAGGTGGCTTCGACGGTGATGGTATTGTTTTCGAGCGTCCAGGTCAATTTTCGCAGGGTGTGGTCGCTAATATCTGAGATGGGGGCATACGTCTCGCGCTGCCAGCGGATGGTGCGCGTGCCGGTAAAGTCAATGCTGTACCAGTAACTGTTTCCCTGTTGAATTTCATAGCCCTTTTGGTCTTGTTCGCAAACCAGGGTGACCACATCGGCTTCTGGTGTGAGGGTGCATGTGGCTTCGCCGATTGACTCGTCGATGATGTTGCTGATTTGATAGCGCCAGGTTTGCGGCTCATCCCAGGGCAGGGGATTGAGGGCGACTGGCTGGGCGACCAGTTCGGGGGAGCGGCTGATGAAGACTTCCGCGCCGATAAAGACGACGAAAACGGGAATCGCTGCCAGTAGGGGCAAATAACGCTTTAGCCAAGATTCGGTCACTGGGGGAGATTCGGGCTGCGGGTAGGGAGCGGTGGCGCGGGCCAACATCCACAGCGAGGCCAGCGCCAGGACAAATCCGCCAATCGCCACCGGCAGGGAGAGCAGGACGGTCTGCGCCTTCGTAATCCACACGCCACTGGTTAGAACCATCGCGGCCATGAAGTTTGCGCCGAAGTGGGTCAGGATGGCGGCGGGCAGGGAGTTGGTGCGCCAATAGACGAAGCCAAGCGCAAACGCCAGCGGGATGATGCTCAAGCCTTGCAGGAGCGACAGGTGGAAGGCAACGAACAGGAGGCCGACAAAGATGATACTGCGCGCCGGGCCGCGATGGGCATAAGCGTTTTGGACGACGCCGCGAAAGAGGATTTCTTCGCAAATGGGCGCCATGGCCGCCAGGGCGATGAGTGCCAGGACGGCTTCCAGATGGTTTGCGGGAATCATGTCCGGAATTTCGGGCAGTTGGTAGTCAAAAACGGTCTGAAAGATGTGGGCGCTGTAAGCCGCCAACGGGTAGAAGCCTGCGCCAATCAGCAAACTGAGCAGGGCTATTTTTGGGCTGAGTAAACGCCATTTAATTGTTTCGCGCACGGGCAACTTTGCCCAACGCAGGTAAATTAACGCAGGCAGCAGGATGAAGAAGAACTGGTTCAAAATCAGGCGGACGTAGGTCGGCATCCAGGCAAAAAAGACATTCGAGGCTTGCAG
>JAGVAO010000186.1 GCA_020060235.1 Anaerolineales bacterium
ACGGCTTCCTGGATGGCGTTCAGGTGCAGGTAGAGCGCGTCGGCTTCTATCATTTCGACGGCGCGGCGGCACTCGTCGAGGCCGTATCCGTAGTTGAACTGCACCGCGCCCAGGTTGGCGAAGAGCAGGATGCCCAGCGCGGCTTTGCGCACCTGGAAGGTTTCGGCCTGTTCGGGGTGTTCGAGGGCGGCGCGCTGGCTGCCGACGCCCATGGCGATTCCGCACTCCTGGGCGGCTTCGGCCAGGCGGCGGTTGATGTCGCCCGCGTCGCGGGTGCCGCCAGTCATCGAACTTATCAGGATGGGGGCCTTCATTTGACGGCCAAACAGGCTGAGGGTCGTATCGACCTGCTCCAAATCCAGCTCGGGCAGGGCTTCGTGAAGGAAGCGGTAACGCTCGAGGCCGGAGGTCAGTCCCGATTTCACATCCTTCTCAAGATTGATTTTGATGTGGTCGGCTTTTCGTTCTTCAATTGGCGCAACTTTTGCCATGCTGTTGTGTTCCTGTCTTTGTAATTCCAAATGCCTGAAAAGGGTGTAAAATACCTGCTAAACTTATCCAAACACTGGAGGATATTATGTCTGACACTTTCAATGAAATCAAGGCGATTATTGTGGACCTGCTCGGCGTGGACGAGGGCAAGGTGACCATGGAAGCCAGCTTCCGCGAGGACCTGGAAGCCGATTCGCTCGACCTGGTTGAGCTGATTATGGCTTTCGAGGACAAGTTCGGCGCCGAAATTTCGGACGAAGACGCCCAAACCATCACGACCGTGGGCGAGGCCGTGCGCTACATCGACAGCCACCGCTAATTCTTCACCCAACCGAAATTATACAACAGAGACGCCCGCGAGGGCGTCTCTGTGTTTTTTTTGTGGGGGTTTTTGTCATTTCGAGCGACAGCGAGAAATCTTAACTCGTGCTTAAGATTTCTACCCTACGGGCACAATGTCACCGCTACGCGGTTCGAAATGACAAACAATGTTGCGTGGTTCGAAATGACAGTTGTTACTTAAGCAGTTCGGCAATCTCTTCGGGGTGGCGGGCGACGCGCACGCCGGCCGATTTGAGGGCGTTGATTTTGTCTTCCGCCGTGCCCGCGCCGCCTTCGATGATGGCCCCGGCGTGGCCCATGCGCTTGCCTGGAGGCGCGCTCTGCCCGGCGATGAAGGAGACAACCGGCTTGGTCATTTTGTTGGCAATGTATTCGGCGGCCTTTTCCTCGTCGTTGCCGCCGATTTCACCAATCAGGACAACTTTTTCGGTCTTGGGGTCGTCGTTGAACATTTCGAGACAGTCGATGAAGTTGGTGCCGTTGACCGGGTCGCCGCCAATGCCGACGCAGGTCGATGCGCCCAGGCCGATGTTCTTCATGGCGTAGAGCACTTCATAGGTCAGCGTGCCCGAGCGCGAAACCACGCCCACGTTGCCGGGGATGGCGATGTCGCCGGGGATGATTCCGACTTTGGCCTCGCCGGGGGTCAGCAGGCCGGGACAGTTGGGGCCAATCAGGCGCACGCCTTTCTGGTCGAGGTAGTTGCGCACGCGCATCATATCCTGCACGGCAACGCCCTCGGTAATGCAGATGATGAGCGGGATGCCCGCATCGGCGGCTTCGAACATGGCGTCCGGCGCGAAGCGGGCCGGGACGAAGATGATGCTGGCGTTTGCTTCGGTGGTTTCGGCGGCCTTTTTGACCGAGTCGAAGACGGGAACCTTGCCCTCGACCCATTCGCCGCCTTTGCCCGGGGTGACGCCGGCGACGATGTTTGTGCCATAGGCCAGCATTTGCTGGGTGTGGAACAGGCCTTCAGTGCCGGTAATTCCCTGCACAATCAGGCGGGTGTTTTTATCTACGAGGACGCTCATGCTCAGGCTCCTTGGGCGGCTGCGACGGCCTTTTTGGCGGCGTCGGCCAGGGTTTCGGCTGTAATCATATCGGCATCGGCCAGCAGTCGGCGGCCTTCTTCGGCGTTGGTGCCGACCAGGCGGATGACCATCGGCACCGTGGGCTTGACTTCTTTCATGGCGGCCAGGATGCCTTTGGCAACCTCGTCGCCGCGGGTGATGCCGCCGAAGACGTTGAACAGGATGGCCTTGACGTTGGGGTCGCTCAGGATGATTCGCATGGCTGCAGCAACTTTATCGGCGCCCGCGCCGCCGCCAATATCGAGGAAGTTGGCCGGTTCGCCGCCGAAGAGTTTGATAATATCCATGGTGGCCATGGCCAGGCCCGCGCCGTTGACCATGCAGCCGATGTCCCCGTCCAGTTTGATGAAGGTCAGGCCGTATTTGCGGGCTTCGATTTCGGAGGGGGCTTCCACATCCAGGTCGCGCATCTCATTCAGGTTGGGGTGGCGGAACATGGCGTTGTCGTCAATCAGCATTTTGCCGTCGAGGGCAACCATTTTGTCCTTGCTGATGACCAGCGGGTTGATTTCGGCCAGGGTGGCGTCGTTGTCGCTGTAGGCCTGCCACAGGCCCTTGACGATTTCGCCGAAGGATTTCCAATATTCGCGCGGCAGGTCGATGCCGGAGGCGATATCGCGGGTCTGGTAGTCCCTGATTCCGAGCAGCGGGTCGATGTGCACCTTGATAATTTTTTCGGGGTTGGTGGCGGCGACTTCTTCGATGTCCACGCCGCCGGCGGCGGAAGCCATGATGACCGGCTTTTTGGCGGCGCGGTCGTTGGTGATGCCCAGGTAGATTTCCTGGTCTATCGAGGCGGCTTCGTCCACCAGCACTTTGCGAACGGGCAGGCCTTTGATTTCCATGCCCAAAATTTGGGTTGCCAGTTGTTCGGCTTCGTTGGGGTCTTTGGCGAGCTTGATGCCGCCCGCTTTGCCGCGCCCGCCGACGAGGACTTGCGATTTAATGACTACGCGGCCACCGAGTTCTTCTGCAATGTGCTTTGCTTCGACTGCGGTTGCCGCGACCCGTCCCTTGGGGATGGGGATGCCGTACTTGGAGAATATGGTTTTTGATTGGTACTCGTGGAGTTTCATTCGGTTGTGTCTCCCTGGGAGATGACTGGTTTTTTGGCGACCAGATTTGCCGGGGCAAATTATACCATGCAGGGGGATGAGCCTCCCGGCGCTCGGCGGCCTGCAAAACTAAAAAGCCAACCGCCAGGGAAACCAAGGAGCCAAGACGCCAAAAAATTCCATTTGTGGTAAAACTGCGAATATGTCCTCCTCCCCCATCGGAATTTTTGACTCTGGCATTGGCGGGTTGTCCGTTTTGCGGGCAATCCGCGATTTGCTGCCTGGTGAACGGCTGGTTTACCTTGGCGACCAGGGACATGTGCCCTATGGCCCGCGTCCGATGGCCGAGGTGCAGGCCTTTTCGGTGGCGATTACGCGCTTTTTGCTCGAACACGATGCCAAGATGGTGGTGGTGGCCTGCAATGCGGCTTCGGCTGCTGCCCTGCATCACCTGCGCGAAACCTTCCCGGATGTGCCCTTTGTGGGCATGGAACCGGCGGTCAAACCGGCCGCGGAGCAAACCCACAGCGGCGTGGTCGGCGTGCTGGCGACCCCGGCGACTTTCCAGGGGGCGCTATACGCTTCGGTCGTCGAGCGTTTCGCCAGCGGGGTGACAGTTTTGCAGGATACTTGTCCGGGCCTGGTCGGGCAAATCGAGCGCGGCGATTTGACAGGGCCGGAGACGCGCCGAATTTTGGAGCAGGCCCTCGTCCCGATGTTGGCCAGGGGGGCGGATACGGTGGTGATGGGCTGCACCCATTACCCGTTTGTGATTCCGCTCATCGAGGAAATTGGCGGCGGACAACTGCGGGTCATCGACCCGGCCCCGGCGGTGGCGAGACAGGTCAAGCGTGTGCTCGAATCGCGCGGAATCAGGGCCGGGGGGAATCAAAAAGCCGGGGTGCAGTATTACACCTCCGGCGCGGTGGAAAGCTTCGATATCCTTTTGGAAAAATTATTAAACGAGGCGGGCAAGGCGCAGGCGGTTGCCTGGCGCGATGGATGCGTTTACGCGCTTTCCTCGGCAAACTCGGCCTGAAAATCCTCCGGTGTTATGGTGATGCCCATGAAGTTGGCGAAGGTGATGTCGCTGAAGTTCAGGCGGCGGGTGACCCTGGCGCGCTCGAACAACGCCTGGTAACTGGCCGGGATGGAGGTGTGCGGGTCGAGGCCCAACTGGCGGGCCAGCGCGCGCACGCCTTCGGAATCGGGGGATTCGATTTCGACGAACTTGCCGAAGGGCATTTCATCGAGCATGACGTGGTTTTCGCCCAACTGCCAGATGGCGCGATATTTTTCATACAGGAAAATCGGCGTGTAGCCAAGTGATTCGAGAATCTGGCGGGCCGAGTCGAAGTCGCCGAGCGTGGTTTCGATTTCGGTGCGTTCAAGCACGCCTTCGCTGCGGAGGCCGGGGCCTTTGTAGGTCAGGCGGATGTCGTCGTAGCGGCGCAGGCGCAGCACCTGGCCGGTTGCGCTCAGGTGGCCGTCGGGGGCGTCGTAGCGCAGGTTGAATTCCATCTGGCGCGTGGCGATGCAAACCGCTCCCATTTCAAGCAGGCGGGCCTGGATGGGGGCCAGGTCACGCACAGCAAACTTGGCTTCGATTTCCTGGTTGTTTTTGGACATATTGCAGTTATATCACAGCCTGAAGCGCAAAAAAGACATCCCTGTTTATCTTTGTTTATCCCCGGCGAAAAATTGCCAGTGATAAACGGGGACAAACAGGGATGTTTCTTTCAGGTAATCCTATCCCACGCTCAACAACGTTTGCTTTTGCTCGACGGTTTCTCCGGGGCGCACCTTGATGCGGGTGATGACGCCGTCGCGCGGGGCTTTGAGTTCGTTTTGCATCTTCATCGATTCGAGAATCAGCAGTACCTGGCCTTTTTTGACTTCCTGGCCTTCCTCGACCGGGATGACGACCACCAGCCCCGGCATGGGCGCCCTCAGGTGGAATTCGCCGCTTTCGGATGCGCCGGTGCTGCCCGCGGCCCGCAGGCGTTTTTCGCGCTCGTCCTCGACCTGGGCCTGGTACAGCCGTCCGCGCAGCAGGATTTCCCATTTGTCCTCATCGGGCGAGACGTAGGCCTCGTACGATTTGCCGCCGATAATCAGCGAATAGACAGGCTGGCCGCTGACCGACTCGAAATCGACATCCAGGATTTTGTCGTTAATGCGGATATGTTTCTCGTCCAGGATTTCGACCAGGAATTCCTGGTCGTCAATTTTTGTCACGTATCTCATCGGTGCATCCTTTCCCAGCGCCCAACCCACTTCCAGTTGGAGGTGTCGCGCTCGTTGCGCTGGACGAACTGCGCGGCGCGCTGGGTTTGCTGGTGGGCCGAGAGGGTCGCCAGGGCGGCGGCAATTTCGGCCAGTTCGGGGTCGTTCGTGTCGTTGATGGCGAAACGTTCCTCGACAAAGCGCGTGTCGTACTGCCCGCCCATGAAGCGGTGGCTGTCCATCAGGGTCTGGTGGAAGGGGATGTTGGTGCGCACGCCGACGATGCGGTACTCTTCCAGCGCGCGGCGCATGCGCAGGATGGCCTGGGCACGGGTCTCACCCCAGACGATGAGTTTGGAAATCATCGGGTCGTAGAAGGGGGTAATCTCGAAGCCGGGATACACGCCCGTATCGACCCGGATGCCCGGCCCGGTGGGCAGCAGGCTATGGGTAATCTTGCCGGTCGAGGGCATGAATCCGTTATAAGGGTCTTCGGCGTTGATGCGGCATTCGATGGCCGCGCCGTTAAAGTGGATGTCCTCCTGCTTGTATTGCAACGGACGCCCGCGCGCCACGCGGATTTGTTCCTTGACAATGTCCACCCCGGTGACCATCTCGGTGACGGGATGCTCGACCTGCAGGCGGGTGTTCATTTCGAGAAAATAAAAGTTGCGGTCTTTATCGACCAGGCATTCAATCGTCCCGGCGTTGACGTAATCGACCGACTGGGCGGCCTTGACGGCCATTTCGCCCATGCGCTGGCGCAGCTCCTCGTCCATGAAGGGCGAGGGAGCCTCCTCGACCAGTTTCTGGTGGCGGCGCTGGATGGAACAATCGCGCTCGCCGAGGTGGATAACGTTCCCGTGCATGTCGGCCAGCACCTGGATTTCGATGTGGCGCGCGCCTTCGACCAGTTTCTCCAGGTAGACGTTGCCGTCGCCGAAAGCCGATTCCGCTTCGCGCCGGGCCGATTTGAGCAGTTCGGGCATTTCTTCGAGCGAGCGCACCTCGCGCATGCCTTTTCCGCCGCCGCCCGCGGTGGCCTTGACCAGCAGCGGGAAGCCGATTTTGGGGGCGATGGCCAGCAGCTCATCGTCTGTCATGTTGCCGACATCTTCCGTGCCTGGAACGACCGGCACGCCCGCTTTGCGCACGGTTTCGCGGGCGGTCATCTTGTCGCCCATCGCGGCGATGGAGGATGGCTTGGGGCCGATGAAGGCGATGCCGTCATCGTGGCAGGCCTGGGCGAAGTCTTCGCGCTCGGCCAGGAATCCGTAGCCGGGATGCAGGGCGTCGGCCCCAGATTTTTTGATGATTTCAAAGATTTTGTCGGCGCGCAGGTATGATTCGCGCGAGGGGGCCGGGCCTAGCAGGTAGGCCTCGTCGGCCAGGCGGACATGCAGAGCCTGGCGGTCGGCTTCGGAGAACACAGCGACGGTCTCGAGGCCGAGTTCCCGGCAGGCGCGGATGATACGGACGGCGATTTCGCCGCGATTGGCTACCAGTACTTTTTTGAACATAAATTCTCCAAAAGGATGAAGGATGAATTATGAAGGATGAATGGCCGTAAATTTCGTAAATTCTGACCACTCACTTTGCATTTTCATCCTTTATCCCTTATCCTTCATAATTTATAAAGGGATATTCCCGTGTTTCTTGGCCGGGTTCGAGTCGCGCTTGTTTTGCAGCATTTCGAGCGCGTTAATCAGGCGGGCGCGGGTTTTGCGCGGCTCGATGACGGCGTCGATGTATCCGCGCTCGGCGGCGACGTAGGGATTGGCAAATTTTTCGCGGTAATCGGCCACCAGTTCGGCCTTGCGGGCGACCGGGTCGGCGGACTGTTCCATTTCGCGGCGCATGACCACGTTGACGGCTCCCTCCGGCCCCATGACGGCGATTTCGGCGGTCGGCCAGGCCAGGTTCAGGTCGCCGCGCAAGTGCTTGCTGCTCATCACCAGGTACGCGCCGCCATAGGCTTTGCGGGTGATGACGGTCAACTTCGGCACGGTCGCTTCGCAGTAGGCGTAAAGCAGTTTCGCGCCGTTGCGAATGACCCCGCCGTGCTCCTGGTTGGTGCCGGGCAGGTAGCCGGGCGTATCGACAAAGGTCACAATCGGGATGTTGAAGGCGTCGCAGAAGCGCACGAAGCGCCCGGCCTTTTCGGACGAATCGATGTCGAGCACGCCTGCCAGCACCGCGGGTTGGTTGGC
>JAGVAO010000003.1 GCA_020060235.1 Anaerolineales bacterium
ACCTGGCCGGCTTCATCGGCACCGAATCCTATACCAATCTGCGCTATCCCTGGCTGCGCCAGCGCTTCCTGCTGACCGATGGTGCGAAATACCTGGCCGACCAGGCCAAAGCCTACTGGCTGATGGATGCCATCGCTTCGCACCAGACCAACAAGGCCATGACTGCTGAAGAATTCCAGTTCTGGACATTGGTAGTCAATGAAAAGCGCGAAGCCGTCCTGACCTGTACCGATGGGAATGACAAGCAGCTTGTCCGCCAGGACATTCCCTACACCGACTTTCCCCTGAATACCATCACCCTGTACGTCGCCCTGGACGAGTGCCTGGGCGGGTTGGTGGTGATGCTGACTTCCGAATACTAAAAAGGAGCCATCCCATGCCTAATTTTTGCGAGAACGAACTGACCATTTCCGGCCCGGATGTCGAGCGGGTGCTGGCTGCCATGCGCGACCTGGAGAGCGACGACCCGGACGAACACATCCTGGACTTCGACAAAATCGTCCCTTACCCACAGGAACTGAAAGACCTGGATCAGCGCAACGCCGAATACCAGGCCAAATTCTTTGCCATCGCCAAAGATGACCCTAGTCGCGACAAAAAACTGAAAGCCCTGGCGGATGAATACGGCGTCGAACCTGGAACGCCCTGGCTCAAGGATGGCTACAACTCCGGCGGCTATGAGTGGTGCATACAAAATTGGTCGACGAAGTGGAATGCCTGCCGGGTTTCCCTGACCAAGCGCCCTGCCAATATCCCACCCGCGGCGATTGCCACCTGTGCGCACTGTCAAATTCAGCATCGGACCGCCGGCATGACGGTCCTGGTCTGCCAGAAATGCGGTGCGCCGCTGCCGGATACCCGCCCCATCGTCGCCCTGGTGGAATTTGAAACCGCCTGGAGTCCGCCGGAAGCTGTGATTGAGAAACTGGCTGCCATGTTTCCTGACCACGACTTCGAACTCGAATATTACGAGGGCGGGGTTGGTTTCTGCGGCCAGGCCCGCTGGGTTGGCGGGCAGGAACAGTATCACAACACTTCCGAATACGCCGGTTCACGCGGCGGATAATTTTTCAAGGAGCAACCTGATGAGCTACCATTCTGAACATATGCGTCTCAAGCCCGTCCTCGAGCTGGCCCGCCAGCTCGACATCGCCACCAACCCTGCCCCAACCGCTCTCTTTGAGGCCGGCAGTGCCGGTTTCCAGATCTGGTGTACCCCGGATGACCATCCCAAAGGCTGGGAAGACATTGAGATGGTTGCCGGCACTTTCTCGAAGCCCTGTGAATATGTGGGCAGCATCCACTGGAAATGGGAGGACGAACAAATTGTGGCGTTGGAAATCGACACCACGGCCTATGCCCTGGCCGACCAGAAGCCGGACCTGTACTGTGAACGGAACGACATGCCGCGCGGCGAGCGCAGGCGCACCATCTTCAATCGGGATGACGACATCGATTGGCTCAAGAGCAAAATCGCCTGGCTTTTTGAACAGGCCGGTGTCCCGCTCCCGCCCTTTGCTTACGAACAAGCGCCGCTTTCCCAGCTTGGCCCGTATCTCCTGACGCAGTACATTGCATCGGATGGCGACAATTACCTGGTGCTGGTATCGCCCAACCTGGACCCCCAGGAATTCTGCCAGCCTGGTTATGTTATCACCGACAGCCTTGAACTCTGGAACGCCGGTGAACTTCCGGCGGACATCATCCTGCGCCCGGAACCCGGTGATTTTGATGACAGCCGTATCGAGCCGGATGAAGGCCCCTTGACCGAGCAGTACGAAAACGCCTGCCGCCTGGGGGATGACGATTGGCTGGAGGCTGCCTACGAGGGCAGCATCAGCGGCTGGGATGAGTAGCCGAAAATAACAGCGGTTTATCGGCAATTTATCGGCAGAATAACGGCAATAAAGACATGACACCGCCATGCTGAAAACTGGGCGGCAGTGTCATGTTCAGCTCTTGAAGTTTGAAAAAGCTATGCCCAACGTCTGAACAATTTCAAAGACACGTTGTCCGCTTTCCAGCCCCCGAAGATTTCCCCTTCGGGGGCATTTCGTTTCCCTGGAGTACAAAACATGATTACCCCCTACCCAATCATTAATTTCAAACCCGGCAAGGGAACACTCGCCCCTGGCTCCTTTCGCAGAACAGCCCTGTATCGCTTCAAGGGTATCAAACCAAAAACCAAACTCCCCGCGCGGCGCTTGCACCTTGCCGATCAACAAGCCGTATTTTCCCAGCCGAGGGCGCAAGCCACCAATATCCTGTTCCGCTATATGTATCGGGACGCATCCAATTACAAGCAGCACGGGGAAGCTATTTTCACCAACCAGACCCTGTTGCTGCCGGCTGACATCGATAAACAAATCCGTGCCTTTCTGAAGGATGGCGAATTCTTCATCGCCAGGCAGATCAACATCGATGAACGTTTCTTTGACGCGCTGCGCGAGGATGACCACCCCTGGCACACCTTTGAACGCATCGAAGTCACCACCCTGGCGCCCTTTGACCCGGATCACTGGTTCCAGAAGCAGCACCGCCGCGACATTGTGGAGTTCCTGGCCGACCTCGAGAAAGCCCAACGGGCCGGCTGGGACGAAATGAATGTCCGTGTCGATTTGCAGCGTTTGCTTGAACAACAAAAAAACCAAATCCGCCGCACCCTGGAGAAGTAGCATGTTTCCACAGAATTTCAATCCCGATCTGATCGTCCTGCCTTTCAAAGCTTGCCTGGCTGCCACAGGCGAACCCCTGACCTTTGACCGGGCCGCTGACTTGTTTGCTCGCGGCGAAGCCCGTTTCATGCGTATCGAGCGCAGTTACCGGGATGCGCCGGAGACAATCGGCTGGACGATCTTTCAGCAAGCCCGCCTCACCTACATTCACACCGGCAAACCGCTCTATGAAAACGAGCGCGATGCCCGCCGGCATATTCGGCACGCCCATCCGATTGGCTATGGCCGGAACAGCAATCTCACATCCAGCCATTCCCGTTTGCACTTCTAACCCGGAGGAAAATCATGGACGATACTCAACCCGCCGCATCTCCCGTTCAAACTGGGGAGTCTCCAGCAGCTCTGGTTCCCAAAGAAGAAAAGAAACCCGAAGGCATCGAGCACGACCCTTACGAATGGGGCAAATGCGCCGTGACCGCCAACATCGTCTGGCTGCCGGATGGCTCGGTCATGCTTGGCGCGCGCAACCACCTGGATGCGCCGGTGATCAGACTGCTGGCTGGCGATGAACTTGCCAGCCAGCCCGGTCACGCCGCCGAACTGCCCATCCCAACCAGCGAAGTGATTGCCGACCTGCTGGCCCAACTGCGCGAGGAATTGCCCCTGCGCGCCCAGGCCAAAGCGGAGCGCGACAAAGCTGCTGAAGCAAAGCAGAAACCATCCGTCGGTAAAAAGAATGCCAAGCCCTCGCCAACCACAGCACCAATTACACCCACTCCCGCGTCTGCCGTTCCAGCCAGCGCCCCTGCGGGGAAACTCCCTCCGGCAGGAAAAGCTCCGGCCGGTAATCAAATTGCGATGTTCAACTTTTTCACCGGAGGATAAAGACCATGAGCGACGAAAAGAAAATCAAGGTTGTGACCGGCGAAGGCCAGGAAACCTTCGTCCCCGAAAGTATTGCCCGGGACGACACCCTGCTAAAACGCCTGCTCGCCTCCTTCTATGGCACAGACAATTTCCGCATCGAACGCAAGGAGGAAAACGGCGAAGCGCTGGTGCGGGTGGTGAAGATGGCCGGCGCCAAAGGCAGCCTGACCGCCCTGCGGAACTGCCCCGGCGGGGAGAACCCCGTCCAGGTTCTGTACCGCGAACTGGCGCAGGTGGACCTGACCTTGCTGGTCCCCGAAGAAATCCCCATCCTGAACCGGCGGGTGGAGGAAGCGCTGGCTGCCGGAACGGAGCAATACCGCCGCATGCAATCCGCCCGTGCCCGCCTGGTACGGGCACGTTCCTTCCCGGCTCCCCTGCCCATCACAGGTTTCTGAGATGGACGCAACCTTTGCCCAGGCCAGCCGCTTTCTCGAGCGGCTGGCACAGCCATCCTTCCCCAAGGCCCATGAACGCCTGCTCAACCTGGCCCGGGCCGGCAACATCGTGGACGCCTTCCGCCAGTGCTTCCCGGAGAAGTGGCCGCCGGCCAGTGGCCTGGGTCTGCGCGATCTCCAGCCCGAACGCCTGCTGGCCTTGCAGGAAATCGCCATTGCGGCGGTCGCGAACCTGTTTCCGGTGCAGGAGGACTATATGGACATGCTCATTCACGACAACGAACCGCTCGTCCTGCACCCCGACTCGTGCGGTTTCGCCTGGGACGATGAATGGCTGAACGAGGTTTTCCAGGACCCCACCCAACTCCTGCCGGGCAGCGACCTGGCGATGTTCTTCAAGCTGCTGTGGATCATTACCACCCAGTTCGGCGAAGAGGACGGGCAGGAAACCTGGGAGCGCATGCGCGAGCATTTCGGCTATCCCTGTGATTTCCCCCATGTGGGCGAACACGTCCATGCCCGCACCTTCGACTGGGAGCACTTCTACAGCCTGCTCGATGCCCGCGGCCTCGGCGATTTTCGGCGCGCCATTGATGTCTCCCTGTGCGACACCGACAACGTCTTCCTGGATGCCTCCCCGGACGAGTATGGCTATGGCGTCGTGGAAATCCCTGATTTCACCGTGGTCAACATCCGCGAACTGCAACGCCTGTGGGCCGATGCCGAAAGCTGGCTGGCAGATTACGAAGCCTGCCGGGCGCGCGTCCTGGCCGATCCGTCCATTTACACCCAACTGGCCGGGCTGTGGGAACAGGCCTGCCAGCCATCCCATCCCGCCCGCCCCCGGACCTTGCTGGAATTGTTTTCAGGAGATGCCGATGACCCAACCCCTCCACCCCGTCCATGACGACCCGCTGCAGGCCGAAGCCGCCCTGTACTTCCTGCCGCAGGGTCACTACCTGTTCCGCTGGCGGGACGAATCGGGCCTGTCCGGCTCGAAGTTCGTCACTCCGGACGACCTGCAGGCGGCCTTCTCGCAGAGTGAACGCGACACCGGCTGGCTCCCACCCGGCATCGTGCGCGCCGGCTATGGCAAACACGGCGAGTGGTTCGTCCTGCACAGCCCGCCGCAAAAGCTCACCATCCACCTGCTCGAAATGGGTACCGTCACCATCCCCACCCCCGCCCTGATCCTGGCGGGGGTGGCTCGTTCCTACCACCTGTGGGC
>JAGVAO010000220.1 GCA_020060235.1 Anaerolineales bacterium
GTCGAATTCGCGTTGTGAGGTGGTGCCAATCCATTGCCTGACCACCTGTCCTGATGGGTCAAGCAAAACAAAATGGGGAATTCCCCTGACGCGGTATTGTGTTGCCAGGTCGTTGTACCTGTGCTGGTCTATGTCGGCGCGAATAAAGGAAACCTGGCCCCTGCATTGTCTTTCAAGTCCTGCAACCACCGGCTGCATCGAACGGCAGGCCGCTCACCAGTCGGCATAGAATTCAATGAATACGTAGCGATTGCCTGTAAGTTCAATGGGCAGACTCGCTATTCTTGCGGCCTGGGCTTGCTGGTCATACAGCAGGGCTAGGCCAACCAGCGCACCAAAGAAGATTAAGATGGCCAGCCCGACGCCGATGTACACTTCCAGCCACCTGCGTTGGGTGACGGGGTCTTTCGGGGTGGGAGGCACGGAGGCGATGGCGGGCTGCTGATATTCAGCCTGTTTTTCAAGCCGCGCCAGGGACGCGCGTGCGAAAGTGTGGCCGGGGTTGATTTGCAGGGCACGCCTGAGGTATTGTATGCGCCGTTCAGGGTGGCTGGTGGATAGCGACAACCCCACCCAGGCATCATCCTGTTCGGGGTTGTCGTTTAAGATTTCTACAAACAGTTTTTGGGCGGTCTTTTTTTGACCCACCTTAAGGGCTTCGACGGCAGATTCGAGTTTGCGGCGTTCTTCTTCCATGAGATTTTTCCCTGCATTCAATGATACAGGAAACAATCCCTGACGGCAACTGCATCTGACTATAGGTGAAAAAATTCATAAATATTTACGTCTATACCGGTTCTTTTCATACCAATCACAGGTATAATGCAGCGAATTAAATTTCGGAAATGGTTCGGCCAGGAGGAACTTATTATGGAAATTGCTTTTGCTATTGTTGCCGTACTGCTTGTGGCGGTTGTGTTGCTTGTCATTTTTGAATTTCGCTTTCGGCAGCCCGATGTGCTGGTGCTGCACGAATCGAACGGCAAGATTTCCCTGCGCAGCGGCCTGCTTTACCCGCGCCATTTCAGCCTGCTCATCAAGCGCGCGCCCTGCCCCATCCAGTTGAACGTCGAGGCGACTGCGGCTGGCAACCTGGGAGTCAACGTCAAACTGGTTGGCTCTGTGGCCCCGGCGCTCGACAATGTCCAAAGCCTGGTGCGAATCGGCGGCTGGAACAGCGAGGCCATTGCCCGCGCCGCCGAGGAAACCAGCATTCAGTTGGAAGGCCTGGTGAAGGAATATGCCGAGCAGGCCGAAATTCAGGCGCTTTCATCCAAGGGACTTGCCGATTACCTGAACGGGCATTCGGCCCAGTTCAAGGAACGCTTCGGCGTCGAACTGATTTCCCTGGCAGTTCACTCGCTCGAACCGGCTGATTCTGAGATTGCGGATGCCCTGCGCCAGCAGGAACAGGCCCGCCTGCTCGAACAGACTGAAAAACTGAACAACCTGGCCCGTGTTTCTGCCGCCAAAGCCAAATACAAGGCGGACGAGGAAATTGCGGAAATGGAACACGACCTGGAGTTAAAAAAATCCGGCCTAAAGAAGGCCCTGCTCGAACAGGAAAATGCCCTGGCCCAAAAACGCCTGGAAGACGAACTTGCCCGCAGCCGCCTGCGCCTGTCTTTTGAGAAAGAAGAGTTGGAAATTCTCAAAAACAATCCCGAATTGTTGGTGCTGACCCCACAGGCTGCCCGCCTGGCTGAAGCCAGCCAGGGTCTCAAGAACGCCCGCACAATCATTTCGCTTTCCCCGCAGGATTTGGCCGGGTCTGAACTGGTAAGCCTGTTCCAGAGCATGTTGAACAAGGCCCTGGAAGACAAGAAGAATGGATAATGACCCAGCCTGACCCCCTGGCTTTTTTTCGCCTGAAGCAGATTCGGGTGGCCCGGGTTTCAGAAATCAGCGAGGCCACCGCCGCTGCGCCTGTTCCGCCTGATGAACGGGTTAATTTTCATATTGGCAATCCGCTCCAGGATGTAAAACTCTCTTCCGCCTTCCTGCGCATTGCGCTGGGAATTGACGTCCGCCGCCAGGATTTGGCCGATGCCGACGCCGATGCCCTGCTCGAACACCTCGGCTGGGACAAGGCAGACAAGCCCAAACTTGAATTCCTGATTCGTACCATCCAGAAAAGCAGTCCCTACATGCCGCGCGGCGGATACAACCGCAAGGCTCCGCACGCGCTGGTAAACGCCTTCCGCAAATGGCTCGAAAACCAGCAGGAACCGTTGCAGTACGATATGGGCGAGAAATCGGGCAAGCGCGAAATCATCCTGGCTTCGGGCGGCCTGAGCGAGACCCTGCGCGTTATCCTGGCCGCCGTCTCGAACTATTTACAGATTACCCCGGCCAGGGTTTTGTGTTTCCGCTACGACTTTCCGCAGCCTTACCGCACCTTCCCGAACCTGCTCATCGAAACGCTCGCGGATGACGAACGCGCCGCCCGCGCCGAGGTCGAACAATGGTTTAAAGAGCAGCCAGATGTCCCGACCTTCCTGGTGGTCGGCGGTTCGCTTAAAGAGGAAACCCGCCGAATCCTGCGCCGCTTGAGCATCCAATATCCCCTATTCTTTATCGAAGCCAACAACGCGCTCAACCAGCATTCCCTGGCCCGCGAGGCCAAACTGGTTCAGCGCGTTATCCGCCTGTTGACCCCGGCCATTTTCGCGCCGCGCCTCGATTCGCTTTCGACGGTTTTTGTGGTCGGCAATGCCGACTTTTTGGGCGTGATAGAAAACGTGCAATTCCAGTTGAAAGGCACGCCCTCGGCCTCCGAGGTCGAGTTTTTGAACTTCCTGCTCGAAGAAAACCTGGCCAGTCTCGAAGACGAAACGCCAGCAGAAATTTTCGAGGACAAAGCCTGGCTGGATGAGTGGGGCGAAGGCGGCGGCCCTGAAACGACCCTGTCGCGGCTGGCCTCGCGGGTGGGCAGTCGTCTCGATAGCCTGGTGCAGCGCCAGTCTGATTCGCTCGAGCAGGCCCTGGTGGTGATGGACGAAAAGACCGCCAGGGTATCCAGTATCATGCAGGAGCGTTGGAAGGTCGCCCAGGTTGACGCGCTGGCCGGTTTCGACAGCCTCGAATTACTCAACCAACTCATCGAAAATGCCCACAACCCGGACTGGCGGCAAACCTTGCAGCGCAGTTTCCTGGGCGTTTTTGCCCGTCACCAGCCACAATACCGCCCCGAAGCCTGCATGGTGACCAGCGGTTCCTCGCGCACCGCCCTGGGGCTGCTGGGATTTCATTGCGGCATTACCGATGTCCTCTTCCCGGATTTAAGCTGGTCTTACGAACAATGCTTCCCGAATGTGCATGTTGTCCCGTTGACCGAAGACCTGGCGCTGGACGTGGATGCCATGATTGCCAAAATCGAGCGGCTTTGCCAGGATGACCCGCACTGGCCGGAACGCGGCGCGGTGGCGGTTAATAATCCGCATAACGCCACCGGGCGTATTTTTGCCGAGCAGGACGTCAGCCGCCTGATGGCCTATTGCCTGCAACGCGGCATTTACGTTATCGACGACCTGGCTTACCAGAACGTCGCCCCGGTGGACGGGCTGCCGCTCATCAAGACCGCCCGCCAGGTAGCCATCGACCTGGTGCGCGCCGGGGTTTTGGATGAAGCCGCCGCCGACCGCGTCCTGAGCGTCCATTCCATGTCCAAGACCGACTGCCTGGCGGGCGCGCGCCTGTCGGTGGTCGAAATCCGCGAAGCTGAACTGCGCGAACGCTTCCGCCGCCTGAACGACCTGGTTGAACCGAACCTGGTCGCTATTTTCATCTGTTACCTGTTCTATCGCGGCCCGCTCGAAGGCGCTCGCACCTACTGGCGGATGCGCAACGCGCTCTTCAAGGAACGCACCGAAGCCCTGCTCTCTGCCTGCGAGAACCTGCCTCCTGACCGCAACCCCTTTGGCCTGACCATTATCCCCCCGACTGGCAGTATGTATCCGTTGCTGCATGTCAAACGCCTGCCCGATGGCCTTTCGCTCGATTGGCTGGCTTCTTCGCTGGCCCGGCGCGGGATTGGACTGCTCCCGCTGGCAACGTTTGCCCGCACCGAGGAAGGCTTCGACACCGGACGCCGAACTTTCCGCCTGACCCTCGGCGGGGTCGACCCGGCGGAGACCATGCAGGTCAAGGCCCGCCGTTTGCTGATTGACCTGAATCGCATGATTTCGGAAGAGGACGCGCGCTACAATCGCAAAAAACTCACCTTTCGGCTGCCGGCAAACGAAAACGGCGCACTGGCCGGGCGCTTGCAGCAATGGGATGACCTTGCCCGCCAGGTTTTCCGGCAGTTCGAGGACGTCCGCGTATTCCAGGATTTGGACAGGCTGCCGGTGGTCGACGGGGCGCGCCTGCGCAGCGATTTTATGAAACACTACCTGCCTGAACGGCTGGCGATTTTCCGCTCCCGCCTGTCGGAACGCGCTTTCATCAGCGACGAACTGGTGCGGCGTGCGGCCCAGGGCGGCGGCGACTGGCTGGCTGACCGCCTCGAGCACGAGTTTATGAAAGATTCCCTTGCGCGCCGCCAGGAATCCTTCCACCTGCGCAATTACGACCGCACCGTTCACCCGACCCAGAAATATTCCCTGCAAGCGGAAATGGCGCTGGACGCCATCATCCGCGCCCTGGTTGCCAAACATCCGGTTGCGCCCATGCTGGTGGAGAAGGCCGGGCGGGAGGTGTTCCGCGAGTTTTTGGGTCAGAACGTCAGCATTAACTCCGAACTCGAGGCCGATGAAATCCTCGTCGACCTCGATACGCTCGCGGCCAGCGAAGGCTACACCGATTTATTTACCGACACCAGCCTGCGCCCCTTCCTGTCTTTCTGGAGCGATTGGGATGGCAGCAATCGTCCATCGGGGCAGGGACATCGCCTGGCCGCCGCCGCTGTCATGGAAAACGTCCGGCGCATGGCGCAGATTCTCAACCTGCTCCACAAAGCCGATTCGCACATCCAGATTGACCCCGACCTGCTGGTCGAAATTGACCGCCTGCCGCAGCGCAGCCGCAGTTTTACCCAATTGCTGAATAACATCACCCAGTTGACCCACCAACTGGAACAGCAATACCGGGGCATCTTGCCTGTCTCGGTGGAGGGCAAACGGCTCGAAAACCTGGCCGCCCGCCTGCACCTGCGCGCCGACCCGGCCCGCGACCTGTGGAAGCACAACGACCGTCACGAACAAAAGATGCGCACCCTGCGCGAACAGCGCAAAACCATGCTGGAAACCTATTTTGCGCTCAACAAGAAACTTCGCAAGCAACTGCACAGCCTGATTCCTGACATCCAGGCCAACCGGGCGGTTGAGCCACTCTTGCGCGAGACAGTCGAATACCGCGACATTTTGCAGCGCATTGTTATCACACCCCGCATTCACCAGGGCATGATTACCGCACGCGACCAGTTTGCCATCGACACGACCGCCTTTAACATGCAGGAAATCAACGCCATTGCGGGAAAATACGGCAACCCAGGCATGACCCTGGCCCTGCAAATCAGCATGTCCACCAGGCCCGAAGCGTTGATTGCCCTCGACCGTAAGATGGGCACCCGCACCGAACAAGTCCGCCGTGAAAACCCGGAAGCTGAATTGCCCTCCATCTGGCTGATTCCGCTGTTTGAAGACCTCGAATCGGTGACGGGTATCACCTCCTACCTTGACCGCGTTTGGGACTACGCCAACCAGAGCCGTCATACCGAGCAAACGCCGCAGGCCCGCCTGTCCGAAATCCTGGCCGAAGTTTTCATCGCCGGTTCCGACCTGAGCCAGCAAATCAGCCAGGCCAACGGCGCATTCCAGTACATCAAGGCCAAATACAACGTCCAGACCTGGTTGGCTGAGCACGGGGTCGCGGAGGAAATCCGCATTAAATTGGGAAGCGGTGAGCCCATGCAGCGTCAGGGAGGTTACTACTCGTCTGTGGCGGGGCAACCGGCCTTCATCCATCGTGAATCGCAGCGCCGTCGTCTGTCGCGCAACCTGCCACAGGCGGCCCAGAAAAGTACCGCTTATGCCGTCACCCCCTTGCAGGGAGTCTTCCTGGGCGGCGATTTGCGCACTTTCCAGAGCAGTTTGTCGGAAGACATGCGCTTCCTGCCGGTCAAGGACCTGGCCAACCTCCTTTATCACGTCCGGGAATCGCAGAAAGCGCACCGCGAGAATCTGTTGAGGGCCGCCGAAACCCTGACTGAAAGCCGCCTGGGAGTCAAGAGCCGCGGCGCGCAGGAATTGGAACGCCTGACTCTGGGAATGCCCGAAGCGCTCTATGAAGGATTCCTAGATGAACTGACCGAACATTTTCGCCATATTTTGTATGGCCGGCCCGAGGATGTTTTCGGCCTGCATATTGTTTCCTATTTCATCGGCCGCTCGATTCCCCAATTGCGCGACCGCCCCACCTCCCGCCGCCGATCCGCATCTGGCCTTGACCGTGGACAGCAGATTGTCGCCAACGTGGCTGAGATGATTCCACTCTCAAACCAGGGCAGCATGTTGCGGGCCATTTCCCACAACCAGTCGCAAACCAGCGTTCTGGGAATTAATCAACTGACCACCGGCCTGTTCCGCGCTCTGGAATATTACGCCCAAAAGACCTTCCCAGATGCCGAGCGCGACAGCCTGATAGCCGAGCGGCTTTTGCCGCGCCTGCCGGTCTATGAAATCCTGCATACCCTGCGACTTTACCAGGACTGGCGCGGAGAAGTCATCAAGTACATCGAAACCGCTTTCCCGGCTGGAAATTCCGCTTTTGTAGCTCTGCGGGAAGACCACGATGCCATGCTGCGCTTCCTGCCCCTCTTCCAGCAGGAACTCCTGCGGCGGCACGGGCTGAATGTCAGCGATTTTCTCTCAGGCGGGGTGTTCATCCCTGACCTGCTGCCGACCCTGCGCCCCGACCTGGCCGTGCTGATGCAGCCCAACCTGTTCAACACCGACTTCGACCGCATGTTGGAAAATGCCAACTCGCACGGTTATGGCAAAATCGACCCGGCCTGGCAAAAACAGGTCGGGCATCTGCTCCGCTTGCCTGAGCAGGTGCGTTACTGGCGTTCGGTTATCTGGGATTTAATGGGCGATTCGATTTACCAGCGGGTACAGAGTTTCACCGAACTGGCGAGCGCCCTGCACGCTTTTTCATCCAACCGTTCTGGCGCGCCGATTCGGCCAGCGGCAGGGGGCGGACAGCGCTTGCCCACTGCGTTGGCGGGCTTCCTGCGTTCGGCGCGGGTGGATGACGAGATGCGTCAGTTTCTTGTGGGTGCGATGGAGCAGTTGAGCAACATCACCGAGAGCAGCATCGAAGTGCCGGTCAGCATCATCCGCGCCATCAACGACGTCGAGCGGATTGCCCAAATCGAAGAAAGCGCCCTGCCCCCTGCAAAGCAGGATGTGCTGCGCTGCTGTGTCTTGCAAATTGCCCGCCTGGCCGGGGAAAACGGATAAGGGCGGTTCAGCCTTTGCGCGCCGCCAGGGCCAGTTCCATCACCCGTATTCCATCTTCCAGGGTGCAGATGGGGGCGGATTCGCCAGCGGCGACTTGCAGGAAATGTTTGGTTTGCTCGATAAAGAGATGATTGCGGTCGAAGCCCACCGGGGGCTTGTATACCGTTTCGATGGCGGCGGCAGGCTGGGGGTAGATTCCGCCAAACGCATCCGGCATCTGGAAGTGAATCAGCGTCCCGTCGGCATTATCCCACTGAAGCGCACCCTCCGCGCCGACAATTTCCAGCCGGTGAACGGGCGGGCGCTGGAAGTAGTTGACATGCGCCCCGCCAATTGCGCCGGATGCAAACTTTAGTCCGATTTCGGCCACGTCCTCCACGCCAGATAATTCCAACGCGGAAACATGCCCCTGAAAAGACCTGACTGACTCGATTTCGCCCAGCAGGTAGCGCAGGTAGTCGAGCGGGTGTGTCAGCGTGCGAATGACCCCGCCGCCCAGGTCGTCACGGGCGGCGTAACTCTGCCGATAATCTTCCCAGGGGTGCCAGTTGGGCAGGTATTCACCCCAGTGGGCGTGGGCAGTCAGGATTTTTCCAAGCGCGCCCGATGTGATGAGTTCCCTGGCTTTGTTCAGCGTCGGGTGGTAGCGGAATTGGAACCCGACCAGGATGCGGTTGCCGTTCTTTTCGGCGGCGCGGCGCAACGCATCGACACGGGATAAATCTTCGGCGATGGGTTTCTCCAACAGGACGGCGCAGCCCGCTTCAGCGGCGGGGATGGCGACATCCAGGTGCAGGGCGGTCGGGTTGGCGACGATGACGGCGTCGAAACGGTGTTTCGTTAGGGCGGCGGCCAAATCCGTTTCAACGGGGTATCCTGCCAGTTCATCATCCGCCAGTGTGGCTTTGTGGGTACGGTAGAGGACAATATCTTTCTGGCCGAGGGCGACCAAATTGCGAAAGTGCCTGCGGCCAATCGAACCGAGACCAGCGATGAGAATTTTCATAA
>JAGVAO010000123.1 GCA_020060235.1 Anaerolineales bacterium
AGCCTTCATCGGCGTCGCCCAGGCCGTTCCCAGCGCCCACCTGCTCATCGTCGGGGACGGGCCGGAGCGCGAGGGGCTGCAAGAGCGGGCCGCCGCCAGTCCGGTCGCGGACAACATCCACTTTGCGGGCAAAATCCCCTACGAAGACATGCCCGGCTACCTGGCGATGTGCGACCTGTTCGTGACTGCCTCGGTCAGCGAAGTGCATCCGCTCTCGGTGATTGAGGCGATGGCCGCCGGGCTGCCCGCGCTGGGCATCCACTCGGTCGGCGTGGGCGACACCGTCACGGATAACGTCACCGGCCTGCTGGCGCGTGAAGACCTGGCCGCCTTTACCGCCAAACTGACCCGCCTGTGCCTGGATGCCGACCTGCGCAAAAAGATGGGCGCCGCCGCGCGAGTCGAATCCGAACGCTACGACATCCAGCGCACCAGCCAGGCCATGCTATCCCATTACCGCCGCCTGATTGAGGAAAGCGGCCCCAAACGGCGCAGCCTCGGCCAACAAATCAAATCCTTTTTTGAAAGATTCAGGCCATGAACCACAACCAGAAAATCGGCCAGTGGGGCGAACAGGCCGCCGCCGACTACCTTGCCGCGCGGGGCTATGAGATTGTGGAACGCAACGCCCGGACGCCTTACGGTGAAATCGACCTGGTGACCCGGCTGGAGGGTTTCACCGTTTTTGTGGAGGTCAAGGCGCGCACCACCCGCCGCTTTGGACTGCCCGAAGAAGCCCTGACCAAGCGAAAACTGCGCCACATGCGTGACGCCGCCGGGCACTACGCCGCCGAACACGAAATCGACAACTGGCAATGCGACGCCCTGGCGGTCGAAGGTATCCCCGGCGTCGAACCGAGGATTGAGCACTTCGAGAATGTGACGGCGGGGTTGGAGTAGCAAGTCAATCGCAAGTATAATTACCGAACCGTTCAGGAGATTTGATGATGAATACCGTTCCTGTCGAATTATCCGTTGACCAATTGAAGCAAGCCTTGCGCAAACTTCCAGCCAAAGAGAAAGTCGCCATTTGGCGCATGTTGGATTCTGAAATTGACCGCGCCGCCATTACCAAAAAGTTCGATAACGCTGTCAAATCCATCCGGGAGCAATACCGCGCAGCAGACGAGGAAGAAGTCATAGCCGAAATTAACCGCGCCGTTCACGAAACGCGCAAGGCAAAATATGGCACGAATCGTTCTTGATACAAATATTCTTGTCAGCGCCATTATCGCCAGCGGATATTCAGCGGCCATTTTAGACAGAGTTCGAAGCGGGGAATTGGCATTAATCACATCCACCCATTTGCTTGAAGAATTCAGCGATGTCATCGCCAGGCCGCGCATTACGCGCAAGTATCCACAAATTGCCGAAAAAGCCGAGGATTTGGTTGATTTCTTGCGGGCATTTACAGAACTGGTTCAAGGAACTCCCGGAGAAAGCCAAATCAGCCGGGACCGTGACGATGATTACATGGTTGCCTGTGCAGTAGAAGGCAACGCCGATTACATCATCTCTGGCGACCCGCATCTGCTGGACTTAAGAACTCACGGAAACATCACAATCCTTACCCCGCGTGAATTTGTAGAGCAAGTGCTGCGTAAATAGGCGCTGGCTACTGACCACTGGATACTGAAAACTGACCAAAAAACTCCCCCTTCTCGTACTCATCGGCCCGACGGCGGTTGGCAAGACGGAACTGTCGCTGCGATTGGCCGAACGGCTGGACGGCGAAATCGTCTCAGCCGATTCGCGCTATTTCTATCGCGGCATGAGCATCGGCACGGCCAAACCGTCCGCGGCGGAAATGGCGCGGGCGCGGCATCACCTCGTCGATGTGGCCGACCCCGACCAGACCTGGTCTTTGGCAGTTTTCCAGCAGGCCGCCCGCGAGGCGATTGGTGACATTCACGCGCGCGGCAAACTGCCCCTGCTGGTCGGCGGGACGGGGCAATACATCCGCGCCGTGACCGAGGGTTGGACTCCGCCCGAAGTGGCCCCGGACGCCCGGCTGCGGGAGGTTTTGGAGAAAATGGCCTTCGAGCGGGGGGAAGAGGGTATTTATTGGCTACACGCCAGATTATCCACACTCGACCCGGATGCGGCGGCCAAAATTGACCCGCGCAACCTGCGCCGCACGGTGCGCGCGCTGGAGGTGATTCTCAACACCGGCCAACTTTTTTCGGCGCAATCAAGCCGGGGTAAGTCCGCCTATGCGTTGCTGACGGTTGGACTCAACCGTCCACGCGGGGAACTGTACCAGCGCATCGACCAGCGCATCGATTTAATGTTCCAAAACGGTTTTTTGGACGAAGTGGCGCATCTTTACGAAAAAGGCTACGGGCCTGAGTTGCCAAGCATGTCGGCCATCGGCTACCGCGAGGCGGGGGCGGTGCTGCGCGGCGAGATGAGCGTGGAGCAGGCCAAAATCCAGATGCGGCGGCTGACACGCATGTATGTGCGCCGGCAGGCCAACTGGTTCAAGGCCGACGACCCGCAAATTAAGTGGTTCGAGGCCGGGCAGGTGAGCGTAGACGAAGTGGCGGGTTGGGCTGCGACGCGCCTGGCCGATTTGGGTTGGAAAAATTCGGCTCTCTAATCCTGTTCTCATTGACTTTTGATTTTTTTGAAACTATACTAAAACTACATTAGCCAACTGTTTCTGGAGGAGGAGAAAACATGATGGATTCGCGTCCGTGGCTGGCCCATTACGACAAGGGTGTGCCGCAAACTATTGACTACCCGCAAGTTCCCGTTTTTTATTTCCTGGAAGAATCTGCGCGCAAATATCCAGAGCGACCGTGTACCGTTTTCAAGGGCGCGGTCGTTACTTTTAAGGAAATGTCGCAGATAACCGATGAGATTGCGGCGGCGCTGGTGGCGATGGGGGTCAAAAAAGGCGACCGGGTCGGGCTGTTTATGCCCAACACCCCGCAGTTTGTGATGGCCTACTTCGGCATTCTCAAGGCCGGGGGCGTGGTGGTGGCGACCAACCCGCTTTATACGCCAAGCGAAATCGAGCACCAGGTCAACGACGCCGGCATCGAGATTATGTTTGTGATGTCGAACTTCTACAAGACCATCAAGGCCGCCCAGCCCAAGACCAAACTCAAGACCCTGATTGTCACCAACATCAAGGAAACCCTGCCGCCCCTCCTGGGCTTCCTGTTTACGCTGGCAAAGGAGAAGAAAGGCGGCTTCCGCATCGAGGGCGGCCTGTCTGAAGGCGACATCTGGATGAAGGACCTGATGAAGCAGTACAAGGGCGCGGCGCGTCCGAATGTCGAAATCGGGCCTGAGGATACCTGCCTGTTCCAGTATTCGGGCGGCACGACCGGCATTTCGAAGGGCGCGGTGGCCCTGCATCGCAACCTGGTGGCCAACACCCTGCAAATCAAGTCGTGGATGACCAACCTGGAGGAGGGCAACGAAATCATGCTGATGGCGATTCCGCTCTTCCACGTTTACGGCATGGTAGCCGGGATGCACTTTGCCCTGGCTTCCGGCTCGCGCATGGTCATGGTTCCCAACCCGCGCGACCTGGTGGACGTGCTGACCAGCATCGACAAATACAGGCCGACCATTTTCCCCGGCGTGCCGACGCTGTATAACGCCATCAATAACCGCCCCGACGTACAGGCAGGCAAGTACAACCTGAAATCGGTCAAGGCCTGCATCTCCGGCTCCGCGCCGCTGCTGCGCGAGACCAAGGAAAAGTTCGAAGCCCTGACCGGCGGCGTGGTCTTCGAGGGATTCGGCCTGTCGGAAGCCCCGACCGCCACGCACTGCAATCCGCTCGAGGGCGCCAACAAGACCGGCTCCATCGGCATGCCGCTACCGGATGTCGAGTGCAAAATCATCAGCCTGGATGACGGCGAAACCGAACTGCAAATGGGCGATGTCGGCGAGCTGGTCATCCGCGGGCCGCAGGTGATGAAGGGCTATCACAACATGCCCACCGAAACCGAAAACACCCTGCGCGACATGGGCGATGGCGGCACCCCCTGGCTGTTCACCGGCGATATCGCCCGCATGGACGAGGACGGCTACTTCTACATCGTCGACCGCAAGAAGGAACTCATCAAGCCGGGCGGCTACCAGGTCTGGCCGCGCGAGGTCGAGGAAGTCATCATCCAGCACCCCAAGGTTCTCGAAGTCGGCGTGGCGGGCATCCCCGACCCGTATCGCGGCGAGACGGTCAAGGCCTGGGTGGTGGTCAAACCCGGCGAAACCCTGACCGAGGAGGAAATCAAGGAATTCAGCAAACAGAACCTGGCGGCCTACAAAGTGCCGACCCACATCGAATTCCGCGACGAACTGCCCAAGACCACCGTCGGCAAGATTTTGCGGCGCGAACTCGTCCGCCAGCACAAGGAATCGGGAAGTTAAAACCCACCCACAAAGGAGTCGTGAAGGAGATGGAAGCGCGGCTTCCATCTCCTTTCTTTATCATTATGCAAAAAGCAGCCTTCTTCGACATCGACGGCACCCTGACCAACGAAAACGTCTGGCGCGGGCTAATGGCCTATTTCAAAACGCACAAAAAGCGCCGCCTGGCCCACCTGGCCTTCCTGGCCGTTCACTATCCCCTTTACTTCATCCGCCGGGCCGGGCTAATTTCGGAAAGCAACTTCCGCGCGCCCTGGGCGGCGCACCTGGCCTGGTACTTGCGCGGCTACACGCTGGAAGAAGCCGAAACCGTCTGGGATTGGGTCGTCACGCAATTCCTGCCGCCCTACTGGCGCGCCGATACGCTCGCCATCCTGCAAGAACACCTGCAAAACGGCGACCTGGTTATGCTGGTTTCCTCCGGCCCGGCCCCCCTCGTCCGCGCCATCGCCCGACATCTTGGCGCGCCGCACGCTGTCGGCACCGAATTTTCGCTCAAAGACGGCAAATATGACGGCGGCGTAAGCGGCGAAGTCTGCATCGACCAGCTCAAGGCTGAACACGCCAGGCAATATCTCTCCCGGCATGGGCTGGATGTGGATTTCGAGTCCAGCCACTCCTACGCCGATTCATCGTCCGACGAGGCGGTGCTGGCGATGGCGGGAAACCCCGTCGCAGTCTACCCGGATGCAGGATTGCAAAAACTGGCCGCCGAACGCGGCTGGAAGGTCTTCCCACCTGCGGGATAGTCATCGGCTCAAAAGAAAAGTCGGCCACCGTTGGGTGACCGACTTTTTGATTTCGGTTTGTATCGTCCTACTGAACAGACGCCGGCTGGGGCGTGCCGCTCTTCTTGCCCGCTGGCGGCGGGAAGATGGCCTCGAATTCATCGCGGGTGAGCGATTCGACTTCGAGCAGTTTGTTGGCAATCTCATCCAACTTTTCGCGGTACTCACGCAAAATTGTGCGGGCCTGCTCATAGGCTTCGTTGACGATTTTACGCACTTCGCGGTCAATCTGGTTGGCAACGTCGTCAGAGTAATCGCGCTGTTCCGAAATTTCGCGCCCCAGGAAGACCAGCTCCTGGGCCTGGCCGTAGACCATCGGGCCGAGTTCGCTACTCATGCCCAGACGGGTGACCATCGAACGCGCCATGCGCGTCACTTGCTCGATGTCGCCCGAAGCGCCCGAGGTAATGTCGTCGAAGACCAGTTCTTCGGCGGCGCGGCCTCCCAGGGCATAGGCCAGGGTTGCCATCATCTTCTTGCGCGACATCAGGATGCGGTCTTCGTCCGGGCGGAACCAGGTAACGCCGCCAGCCTGTCCGCGCCCGACGATGGTCACTTTCTGCACCGGGTCGGCTTCGGCAATCGCATTGGCGACCACCGCGTGGCCAGCCTCGTGGTAGGCAATGATGCGCTTCTCTTCGTCGCTAATCAAGCGGCTCTTGCGCTCCGGCCCCATGATAACCCGCTCGATGGCTTCTTCCAGTTCCGGCTGGCCGATGGCTTTCTTGTTGCGCCGCGCGGCAAGGATGGCGGCTTCGTTGACCAGGTTTTCCAGGTCGGCCCCGGCAAAACCGGGGGTGGCGCGCGCCAGCGAAGCCAGGTCGGCTTCAGGGTCGAGCGGCTTACCCTTGACGTGAACTTTCAGGATGGCCTCGCGCCCTTTGACATCCGGGCGGTCGAGGGTCACGCGGCGGTCGAAGCGGCCGGGACGCATCAGGGCCGGGTCAAGAATGTCAGGACGGTTGGTGGCCGCCATGATGATGACGTTGGTATCGGTGTCGAAACCGTCCATTTCGACCAGCATCTGGTTGAGGGTCTGCTCACGCTCGTCGTGCGAGCCGCCCAGTCCCGCGCCGCGCTGGCGTCCGACGGCGTCAATTTCATCGACAAAGATGATGCAGGGCGAGTGGCGCTTGGCCTGGTCGAACAGGTCGCGCACACGGCTGGCGCCGACGCCGACGAACATTTCGACAAATTCCGAACCGGAAATCGAGAAAAAGGGCACACCGGCCTCGCCCGATACAGCCTTGGCCAGCAGGGTCTTGCCTGTGCCGGGAGGCCCGACCAGCAAAACGCCCTTGGGGATACGCGCGCCCAACTGGATGAACTTCTGCGGCTCGCGCAGGAATTCGACGACTTCCTTTAACTCTTCCTTCGATTCTTCCGCGCCAGCCACATCGTCAAATGTCACGGTCGGGTTTTCGCCGCTGAACATGCGCGCGCGGCTCTTGCCAAACGACATGGCCTGGTTGTTCGAACCTTGCGCCTGGCGGAAAATCCACCAGAACAGGACGCCTATCAGCAGGAAGGGAAAGATATAGCCCAACACGGTCAGGACGGTCATCCACGAACTGGGCGGGCGGATTTCGATTTTGACGTTGGCGGGGGCCAGTTTGTCGGCAGGGACGCCCAGCGCGACCAATTGCTGGACAAAGGTATCGCCGCTCTCTTTTTGGGCCAGTCGCTCAATCTCAAGTTCGCCGTCAGGATAAATAACGCGCAGGCGGTTATCGTTTTCGACAATAATGCGCTTAATTTTTCCGGCCTGTACATCGGCGGCGATTTCATTAATTGTCAATGTTTCCTGGGTTGCGGGCCGCTGCTGCATCTGAAAATAAACCATTGCAAGGATGGCGATGAATAGCAGGGCGTAAATCAAAAACTGTTGACTGCGTGGGTTGTTCACAAAAAACCTCCTGGGATGCTTCAAGAAATTATACCAATCGCGCGCCAAACGAAGCATCTTTACTGGATAACTTATACGATTCTCTTATATATTGCCCTCAAAAACCATCACATTTCCCCAATTATTAATCCAGCACAAGGGTCACCGGGCAATGGTCGGAGCCGGTCACGCCGTCGTGGACGACAACCTCCCTGACCCTGGGCATCAGCGCCGCCGAGACGAGGAAGTAATCAATCCGCCAGCCGATGTTGCGCTGGCGGGCAGCCATGCGGTAGGTCCACCAGGTATATTGGACCTTCTCCGGGTAAAGCACGCGGTAGGCGTCCACAAACCCATGCTCGAGGAAGCGGGTCACCCACTCGCGCTCTTCGGGCAGAAAGCCGGATGTCTCGTGGTTGTCGTCGGGGCGGGCCAGGTCTATCGGCATGTGGGCCGTGTTGAAGTCGCCGGTGATGATGATGTTCTCCCCCGCAGCGTGAAGTTCGTCGCAAATTTCGAGCAGGCGGGCGTAAAAATCGAGTTTGTATTCGACCCGGTCGTGTCCGCGCTGTCCGTTGGGAAAGTAGATGTTATAAAGGAAAAAGCCGGGGTGACGGGTGCGGATGACGCGCCCCTCGACATCGAAACGCTCCACGCCCAGGCCGAGAGCCGCCTCGTCGGGTTGTTGGCGGCACATCGTCGCCACACCGCTGTATCCGGGTCGTTCGGCCGGATTCCAGGTAATGTTCCCGTAGCCGGGAAAATCCATCTGCTCTGCGGTTAACTGGTCGGGCCGGGCCTTGATTTCCTGCAAGCACATCATATCCGGGGCTTCGGCCAGAATCCATTCCTTAAGGCCTTTACCGAGCGCGGCGCGGATGCCGTTCACGTTCCAGGTGGTGATTTTCGTAGTCATTGTGGTAAACTTTATTTATCTTTCGCAAGGAATTTTTTATGGCTGACGAAGCAATCCGAATTTTATGCATCGAAGACGAAGCGGATATGATAGACCTTTTTCGCGTCATCCTTGCGCGCCGCGGCTACAAAGTGGACGGTGCGCCAGGCGGTCACGAAGGCCTGCGAAAAGTCCGCGAAACGCACCCCGACCTGGTGTTGCTCGACCTGATGATGCCCGATATGGACGGTTGGGAAGTATACCAGCAAATGAAGGCCGACGAAAAAACGCGCGACATCCCGGTCATCATCGTGACGGCCAAGGCCCAGAGTATCGACAAGGTGCTCGGCCTGCAAATCGCCAAGGTCGACGACTACATCTCCAAGCCGTTCAGCCCCGACGAACTGGTCGAAAGCGTCCAGCGGGTGCTGGCCCGTCAGTAAAACCGAGAAACTCGAACCCCGCGGGGCGGCCTGGGTCGCCCCGTTTGTTTGTGAAAGTATTTATGGCCGATAAAATTGTCAATATCAACAACCTGAGCAATTTCCTGCCCAACCCAATTCGGGCGCGCTGGTGCGCCTCGTTTTTCTCGCGCCTGGGCGGGTTCATGTTCCGCAAGCAGTTGGCCGAAGACGAGGGCCTGGTGCTGGTCGAGAACCGCGACAGCCGCATGGACACCACCATCCACATGCTGTTCGTGTGGACCGACCTGGCAGTCATCTGGATAAACTCGGAAGGCGAAGTGGTCGATACCGTGCTGGCGCGCGCCTGGCGGCCTTTCTATGCGCCCGCCAAACCGGCCCGCTACACCCTCGAAACACACCCCAACCGCCTGTCCGAATTCACCATCGGCGACAAAGTGGAATTTCTCGATGCTTAGAAAACTCACGCTGCTGTTGCTCTGCCTGGGCCTGCTCCTGGTTCATGCCAGCGGGGCCGCAGCCCAGGACGAAACCCCGCCCCCCTCAGGGCCGATTTACCTCATCCAACCCGGCGACACGCTCTCGACCATCGCGGCGCGCTTCAACATCAGCCTGCAAGAACTGATGGCTGCCAACCAAATCGAGAACGCCAACTTCATCTCGGTCGGCCAACGGCTGGTCATCCCCGGCCAGGAAGTGGACAGCGGCATCCTGACGGTCAACATTCTCGGCTTTGGCGAGACCCTGCAAAACATCAGCCGCCGCAACCAGGTTCCGCTCGACTTCCTGCGGCGCGTCAACCGCATCACCACCCCGTCTGAACTGTACGCCGGTTCGAACCTGATTGTGCCGCTGCCCGAAGACGCCGAGCCGCTCAGCAAACGGATGGCGGTGGGGCGCGGACAAAGCCCACTGGAAGCCGCCATCCTGGCTGATAGCGACCCCTGGACCGTTGCCGCTCTCAACGCGCTACCCGGAACCTGGTCGCCGTTGCCGGGAGATGTGTACTACGTCCCCGGCCAGGCCGACCCCAACGCGCCCGCGCCCAACGGCATGCCCTCCGCCTTCGCCGGAATCAGCGTCGAACCCCTGCCCCTGACTCAGGGGCGCACAACCGTCATCACCATCCGCACCGAGGCCGGGGTGCAGCTCTCCGGGACATTGGTCGATATGCCCTTGCATTTCTTCAGCGATGAAAACGGCGCCCAGGTCGCCATCCAGGGCATCCATGCCCTGCTCGAACCGGGCGCGTATCCGCTGCAATTGCAGGCCACCCTGCCCGATGGTTCACAGCAGGCCTTCGAGCAAAAGGTCATCGTGCAAACCGGTTTCTATCCGCAGGAAACCCTGCTGGTCGAGCCGGAAACCATCGACCCGGTCACAACCGAAAGCGAGATGGCCCAGGTGGTCGAGCTGGTCGGAAAAATCAATCCCAACCGGCTCTGGAGTGGCATTTTCAGAAGCCCATCCTACTTTAACGACTGTTTCACTTCACAATACGGCAACCGGCGCACCTATATTGGCTCCGGTACCGGGGAACAATTCTTCGGCTTCCATAGCGGACTCGATTTTTGCGGCGGCACGGGGTTGCCCATCACCTCCCCCGCCGACGGAGTGGTGGTCTTTGCCGGGCCGCTGGCAATTCGCGGCAACGCTACCATCATCGACCACGGCTGGGGCATTTTCAGCGGCGTCTGGCACCAATCTGAAATCCTGGTCGTGGCCGGGCAACTGGTCAACGCCGGTGATTTAATCGGCTACGTCGGCGCGACCGGGCGTGTCACCGGCGCCCACCTGCACTGGGAAGTCTGGGCAAACGGCATCCAGGTCAACCCGCTGGAATGGCTGCAAAAAACCTATCCATAGAAAAACAAGCGCATCCTGAACCGATGCGCTTGTGCATTAAATCGCAAAACTGTTGCTTGAAATTCGACAATATGCTACACTAATTTCGCAGACCATGAATACGGAGCGTACATGAACGAAACCATCGCCTACCTGAAACAAAGCGACATTTTTTACCAGTTCACCGCAACCCAACTTGAGTTGGTCGCCAACCTGTGCCAGGAAAAAAACTTCGATGAAGGGGAAACGATTTTCGAGGAAAATAGCAGCAGCAAAGAGTTATATGTCATCGTACAGGGCGAAGTGGATATTATTGTCGACCCGAGCGTGGTCGGCACCCAATCTCAGGAGAAATTAACCATCGCCACCCTGCGGCGCGGTCAGTCTTTCGGCGAAGTCGCGCTGGTAGACGAAGGCCTGCGTTCCGCGACCGCCCAGGCGCGCAAGAAAAACACCCGCCTGCTGGTGCTGCCGCGCGAAAAAATCCTCATGCTTTGCGAAACCTACCCGCAACTTGGCTATCGCATGATGTACAACCTGGCCGCCGACTTAGCCATGAAAATCCGTCACACCGACCTGAAAGTGCGCGAAAAGGTCTTATACGGACAAATTCAATCGCAATAAATAATCTATTAAAAACTCTGCAGCGGCTTGACCGTTATGGCAACCCTCATGTAATATTTTCCGGTATTGTGTCTTTGGTTTTGCCTGAACGCAAACAAATCGGCCCGTGCGCTGGCGAAACCTGGCAAATTGTCCGACTCACCCAGTTTTTCATATTCCTTAAAGGAGGAAGAAAGAATGTCTAAACGTTTGCTCGTTGTATTCTCGTTTCTGATTGTTGCCAGCATGCTCCTCGGCGCCTGCGGCCCGGCCGGCTCGGCTGGCGGCGACACCATCAAGGTTGCCATCCTGGCCCCGTTGAGCGGCCCGGTTCCGACCTTCGGTGTTTCCACCCGCGACGGCATCCTGATGGCGATTGAAGAATGGAACGCCAAGGGTGGCGTTCTCGGTAAGCAAATCGAAGCCATCGTGGCTGACAGCCAGTGCACCGCCGACCCGGCTGTCAACGCTGCCAACAAGGTCATCGACCAGGACCAGGTTCACTACATCATCGGTGAAGTGTGCTCCAGCGCTTCCATCCCTGTCTCTGAAATCGCCGAGCAGAAGGGCGTCGTGCAAATCAGCCCGACTTCCACCAACCCGAGCGTGACCCTCAACCCCGATGGCAGCACCAAAAATTACATCTTCCGCGCCTGCTTTATCGACCCCTTCCAGGGTCTGGTGATGGCAAAATTCGCCCTCAGCCAGGGCAAGCAGACCGCCTTCATCATGTTCGACCAGGGCAACGACTACGTTCTGGGCTTGGCCGAAGCCTTTGAAGCGTCGTTCACCGCTGGCGGCGGCACCATTGTTGGCAAGGAAGCCTACACCGGTCAGGATACCGACTTCTCGGCCATCCTGACGAAGGTTGCCGACAGCCAGGCCGATGTGCTCTTCATCCCCGACTACTACAATGTCGTCAACCTGGTTGCAACCCAGGCCAAAGAACGCGGTGTGACCTCAACCCTGATGGGCGGCGATGGTTGGGATTCGAGCGACCTCGACCTGGCCGCTGCCGATGGCGGTTTCTTCTCGAACCACTACTCGGCGGAAGACACCCGCCCGGTTGTCCAGGAATTTGTCAGCCGCTACGAAGCCAAGTACGGCTCCAAGCCTGACGCCCTGGCCACCCTCGGCTACGACGCCGCTAACCTGTTGTTGGCTGCCATCGAAAAGGCTGGTGAGGACGACCCGGCCAAAGTGAAGGATGCCCTGGCTTCGCTGCAATACGACGCCGTCTCCGGCACCATCACCTTCGACGAGTTCCACAATCCCATCAAGGCCGCTGCGATTATGCAGGTCAAAGATGGAAAGGTTATCTTTGCTGACAGCATTGCTCCGTAAGAAACCTCTGTAAAAAAGGAGGGGTGGTCAGAAATGACTGCCCCTCTTTATTTCCTCGTTAAGTTAACAGGACGGGTTCACCAGGACGGACATGAACACATCTCCTATCGCACAACTCATTCAAAAAATCATCAAACAAGGCTGGATGGGAAAATCCTTTTTGCTGTTGATTACCCTGCTGGCCGTTTGGCGTCTCGTTGTCGCCTTGCAAGAAAACCCAATCCTATTCCTCCAGCAAGTGGTCAACGGTCTGCAATTGGGATTTGTGTATGCCCTGATTGCGCTGGGATACACCATGGTTTACGGTATCGTCCGCCTGATTAATTTCGCGCACGGCGATGTCTTCATGGTGGGGGCATTTGTCAGTTTTTACTCCATCACCCGTTTCCAACTGCACACCTGGGCCGAAAGGTTGTTTCCGGCCATGCCCGACGGGGTGAGCCTGATTATCGGCGCGCTGACAGTCATGGCCGCATCAATGGTTGCCTGCGCGTTGCTGGCGGTTGTTATTGAGCGGATTGCCTACAAACCGCTTCGTAACGCGCCGCGTATTTCGGCCCTGATTACCGCTATCGGGGTTTCGTTCTTCCTCGAGTATTTCGCCGCGCTGAATTTCGTCTTCAGCCCCAACTTCATTACCTACAGGCGGCCCATCGAGGTCGTCACCTGGGCCATCGGCCCCGGCGGAATCACCACCCTGGGCGGCGGTATTGCCCCGCCTCCTGGCACCATCCTGATATCCAACATTGCTTTGATTATTATCCTGACATCGATTATTTTGATGTTCGGGTTGCAGTTCATCGTTCAGAAAACCCGCATCGGCAAAGCCATGCGCAGTGTCGCCTACGATAAACAAACAGCGCGGCTGATGGGCATCAACACCGACGCCATCATTTCCACCACTTTTGCCATTGGCGCTGCACTGGCCGGGGCGGCCGGCATGTTGTATGCAATTGCCTTCTCGCAAATCTTTTTCTGGATGGGCATCATCCCCGGCCTGAAATCCTTCGTGGCGGCAGTTCTGGGAGGCATCGGCAGCATTCCCGGCGCCTTTATCGGCGCATTGATTATGGGACAGGCCGAGGTCATCAGCGCCGCCTACATCTCGACCCCGCTGCGTGACGCCATCGCCTTCAGCATCCTGATTATCGTATTGTTGGTGCGCCCAACCGGTATTTTTGGCGAACCGGAACGCGAAAAGGCATAACCCATGACGAAAAAATTCTCAAAATCAACCTTGTGGTTTTTGGGCGCTTCAATCCTGGCTTATGCAGTGCTCGAAATTCTGATTAGCACCCAGATTCTAAACACTTTCTGGAACACCATCATCCGCATTGGCGGGGTCATGGCGATTGTCAGCATCGGCCTGAACCTGATTTACGGCTTCAACGGGCAATTCTCGCTCGGTCAGTGGGGTTTTTACGCCATCGGAGCCTACGCCGCCGCAGATGTGACCTACCGCTGGTCAATCAATAAAAGCGCCGACGGCCTGGTTGTGCTGTTCCTGGCAACCACCCTGTCTGGCATCGTCATCCTGTGGCTGCGCAAAAAACTGGCAAACATTCGCGGTCTCGACCCGCTCTCGGCTTTTACCATCTACCTGGCGGCAACCATCATCATGTCCGCGCTTGCCTGGTGGGTTGGCATAGCAGTCACCCCTGCCGTGACCGGTGCGCTCAATATCTTGCCTGCGCCGGTTGCAATGCAGGTCGTTTTCGTCATCGCCGTGCTCCTGAGCGCAATCCTGGCGGCTGAAATCAGTTTCCTGTTCGGCCTGCCCATCCTATCGCTCGGCTCCGACTATTTCGGCATTGCCACGCTCGGCTTCTCGATTATCGTAAAAATCCTGCTCGACAACTCGGACACCCTGCTCGGCTTTGTCGAAATGAAAGGCGCGCGCGGCATGGTGGGCATCCCGAAGGAGACCTCCCTGTTTTGGGTTTTCTTCTTCCTGGTTGTCTCGGTTGTCCTTGTCCGCAACCTGTTGCGCTCAAGTTATGGCCGCGCGATTATCTCGGTACGGGAAGATGAAATTGCAGCCAAAGCCATGGGTATCGACATTGCCGAATACAAAATCCTGGCCTTCGTCCTGGGGAGTTTCCTCGCCGGGCTGGCGGGCGGGCTTTACGCGCACATCAACGGATTCCTGCATCCCAACACCTTCAACTTCATCAAGTCGTTCGACCCGATGATTATCATCGTCTTTGGCGGCCTGGGCAGCATCACCGGCACGGTCTTCGCGGCCTTTGCCTGGGCGCTGATACTGGAAGGCGTCCTGCGCCTGTTCCTGCCGCAGGGCTTTGAAACCTGGCGCTTCGTGGTTTATCCTCTCCTGCTGCTCGTCACCATGCTGCTGCGCCCGAAGGGTATTTTCGGCGAATATGAAATACCATTCCTGCGCCAGATACTGCCACCCATCCGCAAACCGGCTGAAACCCCTGAAAATAATTCCACCGTGGAGGCGCAATCATGACCGGCACAAATCCGTCCGCGGCAAACGACCCCCTGCTCAAGGTAACCGACCTTAGCAAGAATTTTGGCGGCCTTCGGGCTGTGAACCGCATCAACCTTGAGTTGTTCCCCGGCGACCTGGCCGGGCTGATTGGCCCCAACGGTGCAGGAAAGACCACCGCCTTCAACCTGATTACCGGCGTCTACTACCCCACCGAAGGCCAGATTAATTTCAAAGGCCAGGATATCGGCGGGCTTGCGCCACACGTCATTAACCAGATGGGCATCGCGCGCACCTTCCAGAACATCCGGCTGTTCCCCAGCCTGACCGTGCTGGAAAACGTCTGCATTGCGTACCACTCCCATGCCGGGTACAGTATGCAGGACGCCATCCTGCGTAATAACAAGTTCGAAGTCCAGGAGAAAGAACTGCTCGAAAAGGCGCAGGACTTCCTCGGTATTTTCAACATGCAGGACCGGCAGGGCGAAATTGCGCGCAACCTGCCTTACGGACAGCAGCGCCGTCTTGAAATCGCCCGCGCCCTGGCCGCCGACCCGCAGCTCCTGCTGCTCGACGAGCCTGCCGCAGGCATGAATCCCAACGAATCCATCGCGCTGATGGACCTGATTCACTTCATCCGCGACCGCTTCAAATTGACCATCCTGCTGATTGAACACCAGATGCGGGTCGTGATGGGCGTCTGCGAAAAAATCACGGTCATGGATTTCGGCGAAGTCATCGCTTACGGCAAGCCGGATGAAATCCAGTCTGACCCGCGCGTGATTGAGGCTTACCTGGGACGCGGCGCGGCAGAGTTATCCGAAAAATTGCAACGGAGTAAAACCCAATGATGCTCGAAGTAAAAAACCTGCATGTTTACTATGGGTCCATCCATGCCTTGAAGGGCATCAATTTTCACGTTGACAAAGGCGAGGTTGTCGCCCTGATTGGCGCAAACGGCGCGGGAAAAAGCACCACGCTCTCGACCATTTCAGGCCTTTTGCAGCCTGCCGAGGGGAATGTTATCTTCCAGGGTGAGGATATTACCCTGACTCCCGCAGAGCAGACGGTGCAAAAAGGGGTTGTCCAGGTGCCCGAGGGGCGCAAGATTTTCGCAACCCTGACAGTTATGGAAAACCTTGAAATGGGCGCTTATACCCAGCGCGATAAAAACCAATTCAAACAAGACCTGGAATATGTTTTTACGCTTTTCCCACGCCTGAAAGAACGCCAAAAACAGCTGGGCGGCACTTTTTCTGGCGGCGAACAGCAAATGCTGGCGATGGCGCGCGCGTTGATGTCGAGTCCGACCATGTTGCTTCTGGACGAGCCGTCCATGGGTCTTTCGCCCATCCTGGTCGAACAGATTTTTGAAATCGTCCAGAGCATCAACAAAAAAGGCACCAGCATCCTGTTGGTCGAGCAAAATGCGCAAATGGCCCTTTCGATTGCCGACCGGGCTTATGTACTCGAAACCGGTGAAATCAAACTGGAGGGAAGCGCGCAGGAAGTGCTCCACAACCCGACGGTTATCGAAGCCTACCTTGGCGGGCACTAATCGCAAGCCGGAGAAAAACAATGAAAATCACCAATCCAATCTTGCTGTTTTTTGTCCTGCCGACCCTGGCCCCCTTGCTGCTTCCGCTCGATACCCTGCTTTCGGGGCTTGGCGCGGTCGCTTTTGCCGCCGTACTGTTACTCTTTACGGGTTATTTTGTCTCGCGGGGCAGGGCGCTGGCGTTGACCTTCAGCATCTTCCTGCAAGGGCTTAGTTTCGTCGTCCGGCTGATGCTCTTCTTCTCTGGCTCAGTCAGCGCGCAGGGCGTCGTAGACTGGCCGTTTATCATCACCAGCCTGTTGAGTATGATTATTTCCATCTACCTGGTTTTCAGGCTGGATGATGTAGACATCCGCGCGCAAATGAGGCCATAACTCCTCTTTATTGGTAATATATAGGTATAGGTACCGTCGGTTGCAAGTGCGAAAGAACCTTTCCCTCATGATGTCCGCCCTTGTGTAAATCAGGGCGAACAAAGCAACCCTTTCATTCCCTAAGGAGGAACCATGAAACGTCTGTCTGTTGTATTATCTGTGCTGGTGCTCGCCAGTCTCGTGCTGGTAGCCTGCGCCCCGGCAAGCGGCGACGGGGCAGCAGGAGGCGCCAAAGTCATCAAAATCGCCACCCAGTCCCCGCTTTCTGGCGGCCAGTCGAACGTCGGTGTGGACATCAAAAACGGCGCGCAACTCGCTCTCGAGCAATTGAGCGGCCCGTTAACCGACATGGGCTTCAAGATTGAACTTGCCCCCTTCGACGACCAGGCCAACCCTGATATCGGCGTTGCCAACGCCAAGCAAATCGTCTCCGACCCCGCCATCCTGTGCGTTGTCGGCCACTACAACTCTGGCGTGCAAATTCCTTCGTCTGAGGAATACCACAACGCCGGATTGGTTAACGTCTCGCCTGCAAACACCAACCCGCGTGTTACCGACCGCGGCTATCTGGAAGTCAACCGCCTGGTGGGCCGCGATGACGTTCAAGGTATCGTCGGCGCCAACTTTGCCCAGGGCAAAGGCGTAGCCAGCGTCTTCATTGTTCACGACAAGACCGCTTACGGCCAGGGCGTGGCAGAATTCTTCAAGCAGGAAGCCGAAAAAATCGGCATCCAGGTGCTGGGCTTTGAAGGCACCGAAGAGAAAGCCAACTTCGATGCGCTGACCACAACCATCATCAACTCCAACCCCGACCTGGTCTACCTGGGCGGCATGTTCGACCAGGCTGGCGTACTCTTCAAGCAATCGCGCGAAAAAGGCTACCAGGGCATGTTCATGGGGCCTGACGGCGTCGACTCGCCGGAACTGGTCAATATTGGCGGTGCTGCCCTGCTCGATGGCGGCGGCATCTACTATTCGACAGTGTCTGGTCCTGCTTCGCTGTATCCCAATACGGCCAAGTTCGTGACCGACTTCAAAGCCCAATTCGGCGCCGACCCGGCTCCCTTTGCGGCCCAATCGTATGACGCCATGGCCATCTGCCTGAAGGCGATTGAAAACGTCGCCAAGAGCAAGAACGGCGAAATGCCCACTCGCGCCGAAGTGACCCAGGCCGTCCGCGCCCTGAGCAACTTCCCCGGCATCACCGGCACCTTTACCTTCAACGGTGTTGGCGACCCCACTTCGTCCCAATACTTCATCATCCAGGTGAAATCTGCGGACCCGGCCAAGTGGAGTGAGAACGCGGTCGTCCAAACGCTTGACATCGAACCGCCAAGCAAGTAAACCTTCCAAAAGCAGGTAAATCCCGGCTCCTGGGCAACCAGGGGCCGGGAAGACTTCATTTTCAGGAGCATTGAATGAATCGATTCGCCGGAACCGTTAACCTGCGAGAACTGCTAAGACCGGTCGGACAAATGCTTGTTTTCTCCCTGGCAAGCAGCGTGGTGCTGTCGCTGATTGTGATTGTGCTCGCGCTTATCATGGACCAAACCGTCGTCGGCGAAACCCTGCTGGCCCGCTCCAAAGTCAGCCTGCTGACTTATACCCTGGTCAACCTGCCCCAGGTAATTCTGGATGGGTTGACAATTGGCTTTGTTTACGCGGCCATCGCGCTCGGATACACGATGGTTTACGGGGTGCTGGAATTTATCAATTTTGCCCATTCTGAAATTTTTGCGGTCGGCGCATTTGTTGGTGTCGAACTGCTGATTGTGCTGCAAATCTATGGAATGCTGGAAGGCGGGTCGCTGATTGGCGCATACACCTGGCTGATTATCGCCATCCTGGCCGGGATGATTGGGGCCGGACTTCTCGCGATTTCGGTCGAGCGGGTGGCCTACCGACCCTTGCGCGGCGCGCCTCGGCTGGTGCCGCTCATTTCAGCCATTGGCGTTTCTTTTTTCCTGCAAGACGCCATCCGCCTGATTGAAAGCCTGACCACCGGACAGTTTCACCGCATTATCCCCACTTTTGGAAATTTCGATGAGCGCCTGACCTTCGGGCAAATCCCAATTGGAGACAGTGTCATCGCGCTTGGCATCCAGGTCAAATCGATTATTGTTATTATCGCCGCGGTCTTGATGCTGGTCGGGTTGAACTACCTGGTTAACGCCACCAAGGTTGGCCGCGCCATCCGCGCGGTGGCCCAGGACCGCGCAACCGCCAGCCTGATGGGCATCGACGTCAACCGCATCATTTCGCTCACCTTCCTGGTTGGCGGCGCGCTCGGCGGCGCGGCCGGCGTTTTGTACGCGCTCAAATTTACGCGCATCGACCCCTTTGTGGGCTTCTTCCCCGGCCTGAAAGCCTTCACCGCCGCTGTGCTGGGCGGCATCGGCAACCTGACCGGCGCCCTGCTTGGCGGAATCATCCTCGGCATGTTGGAGACATTCTCCGGCACGTATATGTCCGCCTTCACAATGGGAGCCGCCGGCGCAGAATACAAAGATATTTTTGCTTTCGCCATTCTTATTTTGGTGCTCATCTTCCGCCCGCACGGCCTCATGGGCGAAAACGTTGCGCAAAAAGCCTAGGAGCAGGGTCATGGAAAAAGCCATCACATTCCTGAAATCTGTGCCTGCCCTTCTAACCCGTGGGTATGCGCCCTATTTTGTCATCCTGGCACACATCTTGGTTGGCTCTAACTGGGTTTATGCCAGCCCGCGCTCGACAATTGCGTTCATATTCCTCTTGACCGCGCTGGTTGGCATTTATTACTTCCGCGTCAATCCGCTTTTCAAGGCGCTTGCCATCAGCATCCTGTTGCTTGGCGTTATGCCAATTCTCGGCTTGCGCAACATTTTCTACCTGGAAGTCATCTTCCAAATCAGCGTCTTTGCCGCCCTGGCCCTGGGACTGAATATCGTCGTCGGGTTTGCCGGGTTGCTCAACCTGGGCTACGCGGCCTTTTACGCAGTCGGCGCATACCTGTGGGGGTTCTTCGGCTCACAGCAAATATACCTGCTCAACGAGACACCCGGAACGGCACCCGTCGGCACTCCTTTCTTCCTGCCACAGGATTATTTTTACCTGTTCCTGATTTTGGGCGCAATCGTAGCCGCCGTTGTCGGTCTGCTGTTGGGCCTGCCCGTCCTGCGCGTGCGCGGTGATTACCTGGCCATTGTCACCCTGGGGTTTGGCGAGGTCATTCGTGTGCTGGCAAACAACCTCGACAAACCGCTCAACTTCACCAACGGCCCGCAAGGGATTACCCCCATCCAGCGGCCAACCCTGGCTCCTGAGTTTGTCGATGGATTCAACAACCTGTTCAGCGGAATAATTGGAAGCCCGGTTTCGAGCGGGCAATTGTATAACGTGCTCTTTTACATGCTTTCGCTCGTTATCGTTGGCATCATTATTGTCGTCGCCCGCAATCTTGAAGATTCAAAAATGGGCCGCGCCTGGACGGCCATCCGCGAAGACGAGACTGCAGCCATTGCAATGGGAATCCCGCTGGTCAAGATGAAACTGGCCGCTTTTGCGGTGGGCGCGTCCTTTGCCGGGACAATGGGGGTGCTGGTCGCCGCCAGCCGAACCTTTGTCAGCCCGGAATCGTTCTCCTTTATGCAATCCATCGGTGTTTTGGTGATGGTCATCCTGGGTGGCATCGGCAGCATTCCAGGGGTGATTGTCGGCGCGGCGGTGGTGACCATCCTGAACCTGCAAGTGCTGCAAGGCCTGTCGCTTTACCTGAGCCAGTTGCGCCAGAGCGACGCGGTCATCCCGCTGATTGATTTTGCCTGGCGCGACCTTTCGACCCAGCTCGACCCGGCAAAATACCAACGCCTGTTGTTCGGTATGATTTTGGTCATCATGATGATTTTCCGCCCGGCAGGCCTGATACCGGCAGAACGCCGCAGGCGCGATGATGCCGACCAGGAAGAAGCAAAGACGGAATAGGGAGAAGACATTCATGCCTTTACTTGAAACCAACACTGTCGTCAAACGCTTCGGCGGCCTGGTAGCCGTCAACAGGATGGACTTTTCCCTTGAGAAGGGCCAAATTGTTTCGATTATCGGCCCAAACGGAGCCGGGAAAACGACCTTCTTCAACACCCTGACCGGCATCTACCGGCCCGAAGAAGGGTCGATTGTCTTCAATGGCCAGTCACTGGTGGGCTTGCGCCCCGACCAGATTGCCGCGCGCGGGATGGCCCGCACCTTCCAGAATATTCGCCTGTTCGGTGAGATGAGCGTCATTGAAAATGTCCTGGTGGGTATGTCGGTTCACCTGAAACAAAACATGCTTTCGGCAACCCTGCGCTCCAAATCCTTTCGGGATGAAGAAAATGAAGCCGAAGCCAGGGCTTTCGAGTTGATTAAGTATGTCGGCCTCGACCCGGCTGTGAGCAACGAACTCGCCAAAAACCTGCCCTACGGCGGACAGCGCCGGGTGGAAATCGCCCGCGCCCTGGCGGCCAATCCGCTGCTCCTGCTGCTCGACGAACCGACCGCAGGCATGAACCCCCAGGAAACCGAAGACGCCGTACGCCTGTTTCGCCGCATCCGCGACGACAAGGGCGTCACCATCCTGCTCATCGAACATGACATGCGCGTCGTCATGAATATTTCGGAGCGCATCAGCGTCATGGATTACGGCGAAAAGATTGCCGAGGGACTCCCGGCTGAAATCCGGGCCAACCCCAAAGTCGTCGAAGCCTACCTGGGACGCGGCGCGGTGGCTGACCAGCACGAAGCGAAGGAGGTTGCATGAGCGGCGCAATCCTGAAACTGGACAACGTGCACTCCTATTACGGGCGCATCCACGCCTTGAAAGGGATTTCGCTCGAAGTCAACGAAGGTGAAATCGTGACCCTGATTGGTGCAAACGGGGCAGGCAAATCGACCACCCTGCGCACCATTTCGGGCTTGCTTCATCCGCGGGAGGGGAAAATCACTTTTGAAGGCCAGGACATTTCGCACACCGACCCGCACCTGATTGTCCAGCGCGGGCTGGGGCACGTCCCCGAAGGGCGCGGAGTCTTCCCCAAACTAACCGTGCGTGAAAACATGGAACTGGGCGCGTTTACCCTGAATGACCGGGCCGAACTCGAGCGCCGCATGGAATACGCTTTCAGCCTGTTCCCGCGCCTGAAAGAGCGCATTAGCCAAAAGGGCGGCACACTCTCCGGCGGCGAACAGCAGATGCTCGCCACAGCCCGCGGGCTGATGCTCAATCCGCGCGTGTTGATGCTTGACGAGCCTTCAATGGGCCTGGCCCCGGTGCTGGTCGAACTGATTTTCGACATCATCAAGCAAATGAATGAAAAAGGCACCACCATTTTGCTGGTGGAACAAAACGCCCTCATGGCGCTTTCGATTGCCCACCGCGGCTACGTGCTGCAAACGGGGAAAATTGTGCTCAGCGACACGGCCGCAAACCTCAAGAAAAACGAAACAGTACAGCACGCGTATCTGGGTGTGGAGTAACAGGCATTCCCAAATAGAAAAAGCGCAGGTTTGGCCTGCGCTTTTTCTATTCTGTTCAAAAAATCTAGATTAGCCCCAGCGCCGCCAACTTCTCCGGCGAAGGCACACCACCTGGCCAGTTGCGGTAGGCGTAATATTCGGGCAGCATCTTGTCCAAATCGACCACGCGGCCTTTGGCGGGGCCTTCGGGCAGTGGTTCGTTGAGCATACGCGGTGAGAGCGTATCCTGCTCCGGCCCTGAACCGGCCCTGAGCAGGAACATGCGCTCAAGCGTATAGACGCGCTCGGCAGCCTGCAAAGCCTCGTCGGGGGTGTAGTTCGCGCCAGTGGTCAGGTTGAGCAGTTCTGACAGGCGGTCAGGCCAGACCATCATCTCTTTGGTAAAGGCATAGCGGATGGCGAAGAACACACACACGCCGCCCGAATCAATCAACGCAAAGGCATCCTGAAAGCGCGCCACCAGTTCGGCCTTTCCATCGGTCGAGAGCGGGTCGGCCTTGACCGGCACGCCGAAAACCTCCTCGTAAGCTACGTCGCCTTCCATGTGCGAAGCGCCCTTGTTCGAGGTGGCGTAGAGCAAACCCATCCCCTGCGACCCGCGCGGGTCGTAGCCGGGAAATTCCTGCTTGCGGGCGGTGACGGACATTTCGGGGTGGTCGTAACGCTCCGCGAGACGGTAACTGCCCTCGGCCAGCACATCCCCAAAACCCCTGCGGTAGCCCATGCGCTCGACCATCTCGATGACCGCATCTGCGTCGCCAAAACGCAGCGGCATGCCGGTCTGCTCGTCGCCGATGATGCCCTTCTCGTACATTTCCATCGCGGCAGCAATCGTCAGCCCCGCCGAAATCGTATCCATGCCGATTTCGTTGCAGCGATAGTTGGCCTTGAGCAGCCCGGCCAGGTCGTCGAGGCCGCAAGCCGTGCCGAGCGAGGAAATGGTCTCGTATTCAGGCCCTTCACCCTTGCCGGCGTACTTGCCCCCCGGCACTTCGGTCAGGCGTCCGCACGAAATGGGACAGCGGTAGCAAGGCTTGTGGGTAATGAGATAAGTATTCTTGAGCGCAACACCGTCGATTTTATCGACTCCCTCAAAAACGCCTGTCTGGAAGTTGCGTGTCGGCAGGATGCCAAGCGAATTGGTCACCTGTGGCACATAAGCCGTGCCGTAAATGCGCAGGTTCGAGCCTTTCTTGATGTCGGCCCCGACTTCTTTGGACAGGTTGACCGACAGCGCGCGCATTCCGGCGTCGTCGTAGAAAGCCGGGTTTTTCTTGCCCATCGCCACCACGCCCTTGAGATTTTTACTGCCCATCACCGCCCCCACCCCCGAACGGGCCGCGGCGCGATGCTTGTCGTTCATGATGGCCGCCATCAGGACGAGTTTCTCGCCCGCCGGGCCGATACAGGCCACCTTGGCTTCTGGCAGGGTCTCCGCCAGCAGCGCGTCGGTCGTCTCGGGCACTTCCTTGCCCCACAGGTGGCTGGCAGGCCGGATTTCGACCTGGTCCTCGTTAATCCAGACATACACCGGGCTTTTGGCCCTGCCCTCGAAGATGTACATATCGAAGCCGCTGCGCTTCATCCAGGTCGGGAAATCGCCGCCGGAGTTGGAGTGCGCCAGCGCCCCCGTCAACGGCGACTTGGTGACAACCATATAGCGGTTGCCGGTCGGGGCGGTGGTGGCCGTCAGCGGGCCGGTGGTGAAAATGAGCTTGTTTTCCGGGGCGAAGGGGTCCACCTGCGGGTCGACTTCGTCATACAGGTAGCGAATCGCCAACCCCCGCCCGCCGATGTAATCCTTGAGCATCTTTGGCTCAATCGTCTCGATGGAAATTTTCTCGTTGGTCAAATCCACCCGCAGCAACCTTCCATGCCATCCGTACATAGGGTTATCTCCTTTTGGTCAGTTATTCGAGAGTAGTGAGTAGATATAGGATATTCGATGTGCGACATAAACGCCCGCAATCGTCAAAATCATCACAGCGTCCATTTCCTCATCCGCGGCAAATCCGTTGACAACATCCGTTACAATCCGTGAGTCCGCTACAAAGTCCGTTGTCAACATCCGCTACCATCCGCGCATCCGTTCCGCATCCGTTGACCCATCCGTGCATCCGTTTCAAATCCGTTGACAACCGCCCGCAATCGCCGAAAACGCCGTCACCACATCCCCCTCCGCAAGAAGCGCATCCGCCTCGGCCTGGAGTCCGTTTAGCAGCAACACCGAAGTATCATCCAGCGGAATACCAAGCGGCCCAAGCACATCGCCAATCGTCGCGCCATCGGGCGCATCCATCTCGGCTGTATTGCCCTGTGTGCCAGGCGGCAGGTGGACAAGGTAAGTGGCAATCAACTTCACGCGAATCTTCACCCCTTAAGTGTAGGCCAAATCCACACAACCGGCAAGCGCATTTTGTCACAAAAAAGCGGTATCGAGTTTCACCATTAACACAACTCCAGCATCCCTAAATCTGACCAAACGGGTAAAATTGCCAGTGTTCAGTATTCAGTAACCAAGTACCCAGCCCTGAGCGGAGCGACGAGCAACAGCGAGGAGCGCCGTCGAAGGGCGGTATCCATTCATCATTCAGCATTCCGAATTCTCCCTTCATCCCTCATCCTTCATAATTCATCCTTTCAAAAAAACCATGCCCTCTGCTGAAATCATCACCATAGGAACAGAAATCCTGCTCGGCGAAATCGTCGACACCAACTCCGCCTTCCTGGCTCGTAAACTGCGCGACCTGAACGTGGATGTCTTCCGCACCGCCACCGTCGGCGACAACACCGAACGCATCGCCGAAGTCATCCGCGAAACCCTGGCGCGGACGGAAATCATCATCACCACCGGCGGCCTCGGCCCAACGGTGGATGACCCCACCCGCGAAGCCGTCGCCCGCGCCGTCGGCGTCCAGCCCGAATTCCGCGAAGAACTCTGGGGCCAAATCGTCGAGCGCATGGCCCGCTTTGGACGCAGCGCCGGGGAAAACCAGAAACGCCAGGCCTACGTCCCCGCCGGGGCCATCGCGCTCAAAAACCCGGTCGGCACCGCCCCGGCCCTCATCGTCGAACAGGGCGGCAAGTGCATCATCTCACTGCCCGGCGTGCCGCGCGAAATGGAATACCTGCTCGAAAACGAAGTCATCCCCTACCTGCAACAACGCTACCAACTGCGCGGACTCATCAAAGCCCGCATCCTGCACGTCGCCGGGCTGGGCGAATCGGTCATCGACGAGCACGTCGGCGACCTCGAAGAACTCGCCAACCCCACCGTCGGCCTGGCCGCCCACGCCGCCCTGGTCGACATCCGTATCACCGCCAAGGCCGAAACGCCCGAAGCCGCCGACGCGCTGATTCAGCCCGTCGAAGCC
>JAGVAO010000278.1 GCA_020060235.1 Anaerolineales bacterium
TAACAAATAGCCAGGATTTGGTATTGTTACATCACAGGCCTTGCTTTATACTCATAGCAAGGCTTTTTTATTCACTGGTATAAGGAGCGCAAACCATGTCCACCCCAAAACGTTATCACCCTTTACTCGTATCCCTGCACTGGCTGATTGCCGCGTTGATTCTGTTCATGTTGTTCCTTGGTTTTACCCAACTCGGCTCGACGCCCAACGATAACGCAAAAATACAGACCCTGGGCCTGCACATGCCAATAGGCATTGCCCTGTTTGTCCTGACCATTATCCGCCTGGCGGTGCGCTTTTTTACCCCCAAGCCTGAACCGGCCTCGGCGGGCAACCCAATTCTCGACAAAATTGGCGTTGCCGTTCATTACCTGCTCTATATCGTTGTGCTGGCGATGGGGCTGACCGGCATGGGCACTTCTGCGCTGGCCGGTTTGCCAGCCATCGTTTTCGAAGGCAGCGGCTCGCTCCCGGCGGATTTTGCCGAGTTTCCTCCCGCCATCGGTCACGGGTTTTTCTCTTATGTTTTGAGCGGACTGGTTTTCCTGCACGTCGGCGCGGCCCTGTTCCACCAGTTCATTCGCAGGGACAATTTGCTTTCGCGCATGTGGTTCGGAAGGGGTGAATGAATCGCTACCGCCCCTGGTATGTCATCCTGCACTGGGCCTCGGCCCTGCTGGTTTTGCTGGCTTTTTTGATTGGCCTGGTTTCCCTGGCGAACCAACCCAACGACGGCGCGAAACTGGTCCCCCTGGGGGTGCATGTCGTTTTGGGAATATTGATTTTATTGCTCACGCTGGCGCGACTCATCGTCCGCGCGCTGATGGGCAGGCCGGTGTACCGCATCGAGCGGCCTGCCGCCAGCGGACGCAGGAAAGTTCCCCTGCTCGACCTGCTCAGCGTGTACGTGCAGCCGCTGCTGTACCTGTTTACCTTCCTGATGGCGGCGGTGGGAATCTGGCTGTCCATCCCGACCGACCTGTTTGAAATCCTCTTCCTGGGAAGCGAAAAGTCCCTGCCGCCCGATTTCTACGCCTATCCGGCGCGGGTCTGGCATGGGACTTTGTCATTAGTGCTGATGCTGCTCATCGGCCAGCACATCCTGGCTTTTGTTTATCGCCAATTCCTGCGTGGTGAAAATTACTTCGGCAGGATGTGGTTTGCGCCCCGGCGGGGTAAACGCGAGGATTAATTCAATTCCTGCAACTGCGGCTCGAAGTGCAGTTGCGCTAATAGTTCGTTGTACTCGTCGTGGGTCAGGGGGCGGTTTTTGCCTGCAACGGCAACCAGGGCGGCTTCCATCATGTTTGTGCCAAAGGAACGACCCTCCAGCACCGGTGTGCCGGTGGCGAGGTACTTAATCCCGGCTTTGCGGAAAAATTCGACATCTTCAGGTGTGGTGGTGTTGGTGAAAATGACCTTGCCCGGCAATTCGTCGGGCATGTGGCGTTTAATGTAGTGGCAGTCGCCTGCAATGACGGTTGCCCAGCGGAACCATTTTTCGCCTTTGGGGGCGCGTTTTTCCTGCTTTTCGCCCAGCGGATAAATCCATTCGAAGGGCAGGCGACCCACAATCGGCATCAGCAGGGCGGCGATGGTCTTCAACTGGCCGGTCTTGCTGAGTATGATGGGCACGTCGATGCCGAAGAGCAGGTCGCCGTAGCGGGTCTCGAACCCGGCTGCCGGGAAGCACGAACTCATGCCCCAGCGGTCGATGCCGACGGGCAGGAAAGCCCTGCGCCCCAGTTGGTTGATATAGCCGCCGATTTTCTCATCCAGAAAGGTTGCGGCGCGGGCTTCGAGCGAGTTTTTCAGGCCGGTTCCGTCAACCAGCGGGGTTTTCTCGACAAAACGCACCATCGGTTTGACCGAGTAAAACGGATACCATTTGCCGTCCACCAGCGCGCCCAGGTCGCCGCCGCCGACGCCGAAAGCGTCCACCTTGCCGTCCAGTTCCTTGTATTTCAGCGCGGCGGCTTCCATATCGCCGTCGGTGCCGATGCGTTCGATGGAAATTTCTTCGCCAAGCAGGTTGATGGTCACGGCTTTATTGCGCTTAGATGAGCCAATACTGATACTGACTGCTCGTTTCATAACAATATTTCTCCAATCGGTTCAGGGGAATAGCCTGCGCGCCTTGACTTCGGCCACCGCATCGGGGCGATAGCGGTAAAGTTGGGCGGGCCTGCCGTCGCCGGAACGGCGGTGCGGGGTGGCTTCGATAATCCCGGCTTCGAGGATGCGGCGGCGGAAGTTGCGCTTGTCCAGTTTTTCGCCCAGGATGGTTTCGTAGGTCTGCTGCAATTCGCTCAGGGTAAATTCGTCGGGCAAGAGTTCGAAGCCGACCGCGCTGTATTCGAGTTTGTAGCGCAGGCGGCGCAGGGCATAGGCGATGATTTCGGCGTGGTCATGCGCCAGGCCGGGAAGCCGGTCGAGCCTGTGCCATGCCATTGCGCCGCTTTCCGTTCCGCGGACGTCCATTGGAATCAGGGCGAAGTAAACCGCGCTGACGATTCGCTGGCCGGGAATGCGCCCGGGGTCGCCGTAAGTGTAGAGTTGTTCGAGATAGATTTCGGGAGGACGCGGCAGGCGCGAGAAGGCAGCCAGGGCCGATTGTTCGAGCGATTCATCCGGCTCGACGCTTTTTTCAGGCAAGGCCCAGGTCTGTGTGTTTGCGGGGGTCAACAAAACCTGCAATGCGTCTTCGCGCAGGCTGAAAATGACAACGTTGACGGTCAGGCGGAGGCTGTTCACAGCCTTTATTATACTCCGCCCCGGTGGCTGGAAACACAAAACGGCGTCCGGCTGCCAGCGGGACGCCGTTTTGTCGTGTGCGAATGCATTAAATCTGCTCGAAACGGTCAACCGGGACGACAAAAACAGTGGCGCGCTTTTCGCCGGTCAGGCTGGGGGCAAGGTTCTTTCGCATCAGTTCGATGCCGGTATCGACGCGCTCGTTTTCGACCCCGACCAGCAGCGTGGTGCTGCCCTTGCGGAAAAATCCGCCGGTCGAGGCAACCCGTGTCACGCGGAAGTCTTCCGCCGTCAGGGCATGGACAACGGATTCGACGTCATCGTCTCGTAAAATGGCGATAATCATTTTCATGGCTAAAACTCCTCGAATCGCTCGACCTGGGTGGTGAAAATTGTCGCGCCGCCGACGGTGACGGGCACCGGGGTTGGCATGGGCAAGGGGGAACCTTCGAGCGGCAGGGCCAGGTATTCGACTCGCTGGCGGCAGGAAGTTTGCAGGGCGTTAACCACTTTGTCTTCCGCGCCGCGCGTCAGGCCAACCAGCAGGGTGGCGTTGCGCCGTCCGAGAAAACCGCCCGCGCTGGAAAAATGAATGACCGGCAGGCCCAGTTCCTCGAGGGCGCGCCGGGCCAGGTCTGAATCCTGTTCCTGCACAACGGCGGTCATCAGGGCGTCGATGGGATTGGTTTGCGGCATAAATCGCTCCTTCTGGCAGGCTGTTTTCAGTCTATCGAAACCAGCGCATCTGCCGGGTGGCTGACCTGGGTGGATTGCCCGTTGGCGAAAATGACTTCGGTATGGTCCAACATGCGCGCGATGGTCAGTCCCCTATATTTTACCGTAACCGGCCAGGGAAACGGGTTTTCATCTCGAATTTTTACCCGTTTGGGTGACAGGATTTCGACTCCAAGGATTTGCAGGAACAAACCGACCGGGGCCAGCCCGTAGAGCGAATCACGCTCTCCCTGTCCCGCGCCTGTTTCGCCGTGGTAGGTGCGGTAAAAAGACTGCGAACGCTTCAGGTTGGGGATGATGGCTGACATGATGTGCGCCACCAGGCGGGCGGCTTCCCTGCGGTATCCGTAGGTCAGCAACCCCTCGGCGACCAGGTGGTTCCAAGGCAGGTGGACACCCAGGCAGACCGGGTCGGATTCCTGGGCGAAAACGCGCGGCAGGGCCGAAAGGCCGTAGGGATGGTCGAAATGCTCGGCGTTCAGGATGGTGCGATGCACCAGGACGCTGGCCTCCTGTTCGCTGGGGATGCCCGCCCAGAGCGGCAGGAGCAGGGTCTGGTCGGCGACGGTCAGGTCAACGGTCTGGATGGTGATGCGGTCACGGCGGCTCAGTCCCTCGAACTCGAAATGGCCGACCGAATCGTACACTTTTTTACTGGTGGCAACCGCCCCGGCAGCGCTAAAGCGGAAATCGTGGCGGCTGAGGCTTTCGCTTTGTTCCTTGCCCTCACGCATCCCCTTGATAGTCACTTGCGGGCGTTTGAGGGCTTCGCCCTGTCCGTGAATGCGCAGGGTGAGCCGGGCGGGCTGTTTGAATTCCTTTTGCAGGTCGAGTTCTGGAACCGCCCCGCGTTCGCTGAGAACTTTGCCTGGCAGGCTGAGATGGGTATCGCAATCGGAATAGTAGAAGATGGCGGCTTCCGCGTTCCAGCAGGCCTCGACGCCGCGGCGCAGGGTTTCCATTTGTTTGCGCAGCAGGGTCAGGTCGGAATTTCGCCCGACCAGTTCGGCCATCTGGCATAACACGCTGGCCTCGCGGTAAAGCGCGGCGGCCAGGGCCGGGCTTTGGACGGTGTTAATATCTACGCCCTGTGCCCAGGTGTGCCAGCCCTCGAAGAGCGGGTTGTCCTCGAAGCCGGTCTGGGCGACCTGCTGCCATTCGGGCAGGCCGTTGCGGTCATGGTCGCGACGCGGCGAAAACCAGGCCCAGAAGAATTTGTGCAGGGCGGGGTAGGCCTTTTTGAGCAATTCCTGGTCGGGGTTGCGCTGGTAACACTTCCAGGCCAGGCTGGCGAGGTAGGGCGCGGCCAGGTAGCGGGCGCGCTGGCCTGCCAGGCCGGGTTTGGCGTCGATTTCACCATTCTGGTCTTGCACGGCCAGGTAGTTTTGGAGTATTCCGCAGGCCAGTTCGGGCGCGCCGGGGATGAGGCTGGCCAGGTAGTAACTTTCGAGTGGGGGTTGTCCGCTCCAGAAGTGTGGATGGTCTGTGCCGTCGCCCAGGCGAGAGTAGCCCAGGTCGGGCTGGCGGACGAGGGCAAAACTGTTGTGCGGCAGGTGTTCCGATTTACCCAGGAACAACCCGAAGGCGGATTTCTGACTGAGGGCCAGGGCGGCGTCCCAGTCCCGGTCGCCGGTGTGGATTTCAACAGATTGGCTGTGGTTGAGCAGTTCGATGCGGGCGCGTTCTGCGTCGAAGGGGCGGGCAGCGGTGCGGCGCGCCAGGTCGAAGGAGGCTTCGGGGTCTTCGCGCGCGGCCAACGCCCAGGTGAACTGGCGGCTGTTGCCGGGCGGCAGTTCGAGCGGCAATGAAAGCGCGGGGTACGGGCCAGGCCCCGGCTGCGGGCCGCCTGTCAGGAAGAGTACCGGCGACAGGTTTTCGGCTTTGCCCTCCAGCACGGTGACCGACTGGCGTTGCAGGGCTGTCATGGCCTGGCCCTCGATTGGGATTAACTGTCCGGCCAGTTCCATGCTTATCGCAAGCGGGAGCACGGCCCGGTTCCAGAGCGTGAAGCGCCCGGCGACCACGTTCGAGCCGGCGACCCAGTATTCGGCGCGCACATCCAGCCCGGTGAGCGGGGAAAAGTCCACATCCAGAAAATTAGGCGCGAAAAATTTCACGGCGGGCTGGCGCGTGAAATCGGCGGGGTTGTTGATAATTTTGCCGTTTTGGAAGAAACGGGGGAAAAGCCGCGCCAGGCGGGCGCGCAGGCCATAGGTGCTGCGCAAACCGAGCGCGGAGGGGTCGCCGCCGCCCAGGTCGAGTTGCCAGATTTGGTCGTCGGTGTAACTGGGGTCGCCCAGGCGGGCATCAGCCGCGATGGTGAGTTGCAATGGGTCGCCGAGGGTCAGGTTCCATTCTCGCATACGGGGCTTATTGTAAGGGTTGTTGGGCTGAAGGTCAAACGGGAAAAGCCTGACGGTAAGTTACAATTACCCATATTTTGCGAAGGAAAACTTATGCCTGCTTCGGATGTTTTCATTGTTTCGGCGGTACGCAGCGCGATTGGGGTCGGCAAGCCCAACGGCGCGTTGTTCGCTTACCAGCCGGTGGAATTGGCGGCGGCGCTGATGGCCGAGGCCGTTCGACGGGCCGGAATCGAGCCGCGCCGGGTCGAGGATGCGCTCTGGGGCGTCGTTACCCCGATTGGCGACCAGGGCGGCAACCTGGCGCGCCTGTCCGCGCTTAGGGCGGGGTTCCCGGTGGGTGTGGGCGGCGTTTCGATTAACCGCATGTGCGGGTCGGGACAGCAGGCCGTCCACTTTGCAGCCCAGGCGATTTTGGCCGGGGATGCCGAAATCCTGCTGGCGGGCGGCAGCGAGATGATGTCGCACCAGCCGCTTGGCGCCGATTACCCGCCTGCCTGGCCGGATGTGGGCCACGACTTGCTGCACCAGGGCGAAAGCGCGGAACGAATCGCCGAATCCTGGAATTTGACCCGCGACGAACTGGACGATTTTTCCGCCCGCAGCCATCTGCGCGCGGCGCGGGCCATCGAAGCCGGGGTTTTCGAGTCGCAGGTTTTGCCCCTGCCCCTGCCCGACGGGACGTTTTTCAAAGACGACCAGGGTGTGCGCCGCAACTTCGACCATGAGAAAATGGCGCGGCTTAAGCCCATTTTTCGTGAGAACGGCATGGTCACCGCCGGCAACGCTTCGCAGGTCAGCGACGGCGCGGCGGCGCTGGTGCTGGCCTCCGAGAAGGCGGTCGGGCGGCTGAATTTGTCGCCGCTGGCGCGCATCGAGACGCGGGTGGTGACCGGCTCAGACCCGACCCTGATGCTGACCGGGCCAATCCCTGCCACGCGCATGGCGCTCAAAAAGGCCGGGCTGGGCCTCGAGGACATGGATGTCATCGAAATCAACGAAGCCTTTGCTTCGGTGGTGCTGGCCTGGGCGCGCGAAATTCAGCCGGATATGGAAAAGGTCAACCCCAACGGCGGCGCGATTGCGCACGGGCATCCGCTGGGAGCGACCGGGGCCATCCTGATGACCAAATTGGTCTATGAACTGGAACGTCGCAAAGCCCGTTATGGCCTGCAAACCATGTGCATTGGGCACGGCCAGGGCATTGCGACCATCCTTGAGCGGGTATGAAAATGAGTCGAGTTTTTATTGCTCTGGGGAGCAACCTTGGCAACCGGCAGGCCAACCTGCGCGGCGCGCTGGCGCGTTTTGCGCCGCAGGTGGTTGTCAGGGATGAATCCTATATCTACGAAACGGCGCCCTGGGGTTATGCCGACCAGCCCGCCTTCCTGAACATGGTCGTCGAGGCCGAAACCAGCCTCGAACCGGGCGCGCTGCTCGCCTTTTTGAAGAACATCGAGCAGGAGATGGGGCGCGAGGCGACCTTCAGGAACGGGCCGCGCCTGATAGACCTCGACATCCTGTTTTACGATGACCTGGTGCTCGACTCGCCGCCGCTGGTGATTCCGCACCCGCGCCTGCATGAACGCGCCTTTGTGCTGGTTCCGCTGGCCGATATCGCTCCTGATTTGCTGCACCCGGTTTTGGGTGAAACCGTGCTGGGCCTACTGATGGAGATTGAGTTGAACGGCATTGCGCGATTTGCCGAAGATTTGTAAAGAGGAGGCATTTATGGAAATAGACCTGCAATATCGCCCGTCTTATTCGCTGGCGGTCATCAGACTCGACCCCGGAGAACGCATCCGCGCCGAAGCGGGCGCGATGGTCAGCATGTCGGCTTCAGTGTCTGTCGAGACCAAGGCCGAGGGCGGGCTGTTCAAGTCGCTGGGGCGGGCCGTGCTGGGCGGCGAATCCTTCTTCCAGAATTTCTTCCAGGCATCGACAGACGGCGGCGAAATCACGCTGGCGCCCAAACTGCCTGGCGATATGACCATCATCGAACTCAAGGACAAGCACCTGATGATTCAGGCCGGTTCTTACCTGGCTTCCGAAACTGGCGTCGATTTGACCGCCAAAGTCAGCATGAAGGCTTTTCTTTCTGCCGAGGGCTTTTCGATGCTCGAAGCCAGTGGCCAGGGCAAGGTGCTGGTTTCCTCGTATGGCGCAATTTTCGAGCGGGAATTGAAAGAGGACGAGAAGTACATTGTCGATACCACCCACCTGGTGGCTTTCGAGGCCAGTATTGCGGTGGTTCCCCGCCCGGTGGGCGGAGTCAAGGCCACCCTGCTGAGCGGCGAGGGACTGGTCGTCGAGATGACCGGGCCGGGACGGTTGTATATCCAGACCCGCTCGCCGAAGGCGCTGATAGATTGGATTGTCCCGCAATTGCCCAAACCGCCCTCAGGCAGCCAGTAGGTATTTATTTGTGTATTTCCGACTGTGACGGGTATAATTTCAGAAACGGAGGTAAAAACATGAGCGATTCGAAACCCCTGATGTGGACTCCCAAGCCGGGGATTGGTTACATCGTCACACGCCGGCCCGATGGCGGCATGACCCTGACGTTCAGCGACCTGGGCGAGGCCACCATGAGCGACTGGCGTGAGTTTGCGTTCGAGCACCTGCTGGGTTCAGACCGCCTGACCCGCAACCTGTACGACCTGCGCAACGTCAAAGAAATTCCTGAAAAAGCCATCAAAATGGCGGTCGAAGTCAATAACGACCCGTCCACGCGCAACATTCGCGCGGCTGTGGTGGTTGCCAGCGAACAGGTCAAGGAAGCTATTATGAAGGTCGCCGCTTCCGCCACCGGAACCGGCGCGGCGCTGAAAATATTTTCAGACATCGACCAGGCTGAGGCCTGGCTGACCAAACCACTCGACCAGATGATTTAGCAGGCAGGGGCGGCCCACGAGGCCGCCCCTGTGCGATATGCGGCAAACGATGACCGAAAAAACACTGACCATTGGCACTCGCCGCCTCGCCTGGGGAGAGCGCACCTACCTGATGGGCATCATCAACATCACCCCCGATTCGTTTTCGGGGGACGGCCTGGCAAAGGCGGATGACTTCGTCTCCCGCGCTGTCGAGCAGGCCGGGCGTTTCCTGTCCGAAGGCGCGGATTTGCTGGATGTCGGCGGCGAATCGACCCGACCCGGCGCCCGGCCCGTTTCGGCGGAGGAGGAAGCGGCGCGGGTTGTCCCCGTCATCCGCGCCATTGCCAGCCGCTTTCCCGATGCCCTGCTCTCGGTCGATACGTACAAGGCCGCCGTCGCTGAATCCGCGCTGGAGGCGGGGGCGCACATCATCAACGATGTCTGGGGGCTGCGCGCCGACCCGCAAATGGCCGTCCTGGCTGCCCGGCGGAATGTCCCGGTTATCCTGATGCACAACCGCAGCAAACCCAACGACGCCAGCGTCGAAGCGCGCCTGGGCGGCAGGTATGTGGGGGTCGAGTATGCCGACCTGCTTGCAGACGTGCGCCGCGAATTGATGGAATCGGTCGCGCTGGCCTACGCGGCGGGCGTTCAGGATGACAAAATCATCCTTGACCCCGGCATCGGGTTTGGTAAGACGGTTCAGCAAAACCTGGCGCTACTCAACCGGCTGGATGAAGTTTGCGCCCTGGGCTTTCCGGTTTTACTGGGAACTTCGCGCAAATCCTTTATCGGTTACACCCTTGACCTGCCCGCCGACCAACGCGCCGCCGGGACCGCGGCAACGGTGGCCGTCGGCATTGCGCGCGGCGCGGATATTGTGCGCGTGCATGATGTTGGTCAGATGGCACAGGTTGCCCGCATGACAGACGCAATTGTTCGAGGATAGTTTATGAGCCAATATGACAATGACCTGGTGCGCATGGGCATCATCCATTACAAAGCCGGGGAATATGACGCCGCGCGCAGGTATCTCGACCGTGCCCTGATGATGGCCGACGACCACCAAACCCGATTTCAGGCCAATTATTACCTGGGGCTGATAGCGAGCGACCCGGCTGAAAAGCGCAGGCATCTCGAAGAAGCCCTGGCAATCGACCCCAATCACGGCGACGCCCGCCGCGCGATGGCCATCCTGGAAGGCAAAATCAGGCCGGAGGAGATAATCAACCCCGATGCCCTGCCCGAACAGTCTGCCGAGACCAAAACCGTGCAGGCCGACCGTTTTACCTGTCCCAAATGCGGCGCGCGGATGGTTTTCGACGGCGACGGGCGTACGCTGGTGTGCGAATATTGTTCGCGCAACCAGACGCTCGACGACCAGGGCGTTGATGAAGAACAGGACTTTATTATCGCCATGGCGACCGGTAAGGGTCACCGCAAACCGATTGCCATGCAGACCTTTCACTGCCGGGGCTGCGGGGCCGAGTTCCTGCTGCCGCCGACCTCGAAAGCCGCGGTTTGTGCCTATTGCGCCTCGGCGCATGTCATTCAGGGCGATTCTCGTGAACTGGTCGAGCCGGATGCGATTATCCCGATGGCTTTCAAGCAGCGCGAAGCGGTGCGCCTGCTGGTCGAATGGGTGCAGAAGAACAAAATCGAGCCACAGGGCAAGGTGCAGCCCCCGCGCGGGGTGTACATGCCGGTCTGGACGTTTGACGTCACCGGCGCGATACCCTGGAACGGACGTGTTTACCGCAACAAGAAATGGGTGTCTGTTTCTGGAACGCAATCCATCTTCCTGAACGACATCAGCGTGGCGGCTTTCTCGCACCACCCGGAACTGATGAAAAAACTGCTGACAGAATATGATTTCCAGAATGCGCCCGCTTACGACCCGCGCTACCTGGCCGGCTGGCCCGCCGAGGTCTACCAGCAGACCATGTCCGCCGCCTCGCTGGATGCCCGCCAGCAGGCCGTGCATGAAGTTCGAAAGCAGGTCAGGGGTCAATTCTCGGATATTGCAGACCTGTCGTACAGCACCGCCAATATTTCGATTGTGTCGTTCAAACTGGTTTTCACGCCGGTCTGGGTGACGGAATACCCGTTTGAAGGCCAGACTTTCGGCGTTTTGATTAATGGCGCAACCGGCGCGGTGCATGGCGAGACTCCCAACCGCGGTGTTCTCGATTGGTTTGGCAAGTTGTTGGGCAAGTGACGTGCAACTTTTGGGGGGCGTTTTCATCTAACTTGTTGTTGATAAAAATACAAGAACCAACAAGCAAGGAGATGATACAAACATGGAAATGATAATTGACTTCCCCGGCGGCGCGCGCGTCGATGCCCACTTTGGCGGATTCACTGTCCACACCGACCAACCTGCTGCGGGCGGCGGCGAAGGGTCGGCCCCAACCCCCTTCGCGGTTTTCCTGTCCTCGATTGGCACCTGCGCCGGGATTTACGTGCTCGGCTTCTGCCGCCAGCGCGGCCTCGACAGCACCGGGATTCGCATCGTGCAGCGCATGCACAGCGATTTTAGCGGCATGATTCGCAAGGTGGACCTTGAAATCCAGGTGCCGCCGACCTTCCCCGAAAAATACCGCGACTCACTCATCCGTTCCGCCGAGTTGTGCGCGGTCAAGAAGCATCTGGAGCATCCGCCCGTCTTTGAAGTAACCACCAAAGAAACGGCTATGGCCTAAGCGGCTGTAGGTGCAAGACAAAGGACGCCAGCGAACTGGCGTCTTTTTCGTTATCACAGCAGCCCCACACGCATATATAATCATGACATGGAGAACAGACGATGAGCACTCTCGACGAATACCGCAAGGAAAAAGACGGGTTCTTCAAAACCAGCCGCCAATCGCCGCTGGAGGAGGAGCAAAAGCGCGATTTTTCGGAGCTGAACTACTACCCTGAAAATCCCGCCCTGCGTCTGGAATTGCCCCTCGAACGATTTGATAATCCCGTTATGGTGACCATCCCCACCTCGACCGGCGACGAGCGCGATTACTGGCAGGTTGGCGAGGTGCGCTTCAAGGTGGACGGGCAGGAAGCCGTTTTGCAAATCTACGAGGCCGATTATGGCTACTTCCTGCCGTTTAGTGATGCGACTGCCCCAGCGGAAACCTACGGCGCGGGGCGTTACCTCGAACCCGAAGACCTGGGCGGTGGATTGCTGCTGGTCGATTTCAACCTGGCTTACAACCCTTATTGCGCCTATAACGAGCGCTGGTCGTGTCCCTTGCCGCCCGCCGCCAACCGCCTTAAGGTGCGCATCGAGGCCGGGGAGAAGAATTTCCACGGATGAAACCATATGTCATCATCAACGCCGCCATGACGGTGGACGGAAAAATCGATACTTATGAGCGCAAAGGCGCGGCGATTTCCTCGCCGGAGGACAGGCGCCGGGTGCTCGAATTGCGCGCCAGCGTGGATGCGGTGCTGGTCGGCGGGAATACGCTCAATAGCGAAAACCCGAAATTAACCGTCAA
>JAGVAO010000159.1 GCA_020060235.1 Anaerolineales bacterium
GAACAACCCGTCGCCTGGTTTTGGGGTTTCAGGGGCATTTTCCAACGCCTTGAGAATTGCCGCCGGAACTTTGCCCGTTAAATTGTATTTTTCCATCACCCCCAACGCCTCGGCCTTGCTGCCGGGGTCTGGCGCGGTCGGCCCGGAAGCGATGGCCTCCAGCCGGTTGCCGACCACATCCGATAGGATGTAACTGACCACCCGGGCCGGAAAAGCCGCCTGTGCCAATCCGCCGCCCTTGACCCGGTCGAGATGGCGGCGTAGCAGGTTGATTTCATCGATGCGCGCGCCGCAGGCCAGCAGGGAGTGGGTTAACGCTTGCAGGTCGTCGAGTCCCAAACCGGGCAGCGGGGCTGTCATCAGCGCCGAACCTCCGCCTGAAACAAGGCAGACCAGCAGGTCGTTCTCTTTGAGTCCGCTTGCCAGTTGGAGGGCGCGCTGCCCGGCCCGCAGGCTGCCTTCGTTGGGGACAGGATGCCCGCCGGGGATAACCTCGAACCCCGCCGGGGTGTAGACGGGGGCCTGTTTGCAAATCAACAGGCCGCGGTGGGGGCGTTCCGTGAGCGATTCGGCCAGGGCCGCGCACATGGCCGGGGCGGCCTTCCCAACCCCGAGCACGAGAATCTCCCCATCTCCCTGATTCAGGATTTCATCCAGTTTTGGATAATGGAGTTGGCGGGGGTCGACAGCCTGCATGGCTGCCGCCAAAATGCGCGTAACCGCCGCGCCTTTTGGATGGGCGCGCAGGCTGTGGGTCAGGAATTTTTCAGGCCGCATGATTTTATGCTACCATACTTGGTAAAATCGCCCCAAGGAGGACTCATGCCAAAACCGAAAGTGTTTGTTACCCGTGCCATTCGCGACAAGGGCCTTGACCTGGTCAGGGAGTTTTGCGATGCTGAAGTGTGGCCCGGCGATTTGCCGCCCACCCGCCAGGAGTTGCTCGAAAAAGTCCGCGGCGTGGACGGGTTGTTGTGTATGTTGACCGACCGGGTGGACGCCGAAGTGCTGGATGCCGCCGGGCCGGGCCTGAAGGTGGTCAGCACCTATGCGGTTGGGTTCGATAATATCGATGTCGATGCGGCAACGGCGCGTCGAATTGCGGTGGGCAACACGCCCGGTGTGCTGACCGAGGCGACCGCCGATTTTGCCTTTGCGCTCTTGATGGCAGCCGCCCGGCGCGTGACCGAGGCCGAACGTTACCTGCGGGCGGGCAAGTGGCAGACCTGGCAGCCCTCGGGCCTGCTGGGGCTGGATTTCTTCGGCGCGACCCTGGGGCTGGTGGGGTTCGGGCGCATCGGGCAGGCGGTGGCGCGCCGCGCTTCCGGCTTTGGGATGCGGGTCATCTATTTTAGCCCGACCACTCCGCACAATCCGTCGCTAAACGCAACCCCGGTCGAAAGCCTGGATGCGCTCCTGGCGCAGTCCGATTTTGTCTCGCTGCACACCCCGCTGACGCCCCAGACGCGCCGTATGGTCAATGCCGATTTTCTCTCGAAAATGAAACCCAATGCCGTGCTGGTCAATACTGCGCGCGGCGGGGTGCTCGACCAGGATGCGCTTTATGATGCGCTCAAGAACAACCGCATTTTCGCTGCCGCGCTGGATGTGACCGACCCGGAGCCGCTTCCGCTCGACAGCCCGTTGTTGACGCTCGAAAATTGCCTGATTGTCCCGCACATTGGCAGCGCCAGCCACAAGACCCGCGACGATATGGCTGTCCTGGCCGCCGAAAACCTGGTTGCCGGGCTGAAAGGGGAGCAGCTGCCGCATTGCATCAATCCGCAGGTTTATGCGGGCTAATTATAGATACAGATGATTAACCCCTTGGGAATTCTCGTGATAAGCCTCCGCATTTTGGGGTATGAGAGCGTACGCTCCCATACCCCAAAATGCGGCCTTCTTCGCGGCAAATATTAGAGAACCAGAAAATTCATTGAAAACCTGCCAGTCACATGCTATAATTTACTAAAATTTAGTAAATTATAGTTGCGCATCCGTTTATCAAGGAGTGACGATGACGACCTGGTACGGTTTCAACTTTCAATGGATGTTTATCTGGCAGCCCGGCCAGCCACCCGCGCCGGTGGATGAAGCCGCCCTCGACTTCCTGGTGGAATTCGGCTTCAACTTTGTGCGCGTCCCCACCGATTACCGTTTCTGGACAACTGACTTCGACTACTACCACCCCGACGAGCGGGTTTTTGAGTATATCGACGGCTATCTATCCGCCTGCCGCCAGCGCGGACTGCACTTTAGCCTGAACTCGCACCGCGCGCCGGGCTATTGCATCAACCGCAACGACCTTGAAAAACACAACCTGTGGCTGGATGTCGAAGCCCAGGATGCGTTTGTCTTCCTGTGGGAAACTTTTGCCCGGCGCTACAAAGGCATCCCGGCCAGCGACCTGAGTTTCGACCTGGTGAACGAACCCGCCAATATCGGCCAGTATGGGCTGACGCGCGAAAACCACGCCGCGCTTATTCGCCGGGTGGTGGCCGCCATCCGCGCCGTCGACCCGTCCCGCCCGATTGTGATTGACGGCCTGGGCGGCGGCCACCTGTCGATGCCCGAACTCGCCGACCTGGGCGTCATCCACAGCGGACGCGGCTACCAGCCTATGCCGGTCAGCCATCATCGCGCCGAATGGTGGGACGGTCACGCCAGCGCGCCCGCCCCGGCCTATCCCGGTGTGTTCTGGGAGGGTCACACCTGGGACAAGGACACCCTGCGCGCCTTTTACCAGCCCTGGCGCGACGTGCAGGCGATGGGGGTTAACGTCCACATTGGCGAGTTTGGCTGTTACAACCAGACTCCCAACGAGGCGGCCCTGCGCTGGTTCCGTGACCTGTTCGCAATTTATAAGGAATTTGGCTGGGGCTATGGCCTGTGGGAATTCAACGGCCCCTTTGGCATTGCTGGGCATGGCCGCCCCGGCGCAAAATACGAAACCTTGCACGGTTTCCAGGTCGACCGCGCCCTGCTTGACCTGATGCTCGAAAGCCGCGTTTCCTGAGGAGGAGTGCCCATGCCCACCATGCCTTATTTCCACGAAAAAATCGAGCGCGAACTGACCGGCAATATCCTGCCGTTTTGGCTAAATCACACCGTCGACCGTGAAAACGGTGGCTTCTATGGCGCGCTGACCAACGACTTGAAAATTCGCAACGAGGTCGAGCGTTCCGCCGTGCTTTGTGCCCGCATTTTGTGGACATTTTCCGCTGCGCACCAGCGCTATCCGCACCCCGAATACCTCGAAATGGCGTGCCACGCTTACGACTATCTTCTCGGCGCTTTTCAAGACGCCCGGCATGGCGGTTTTTACTGGTCGATAGACAAAACCGGCCAGCCGCTGAATGACCGCAAACAAACCTATGCCCAGGCGTTTGCCATCTATGGCCTGTCCGAATATCACGCCGCAACTGGTGACCCTGAAAGCCTTGAAATCGCCCAAAAGACCTTCCACCTGCTCGAAGAACACGCCAGCGACCCGCAATACGGCGGCTACATCGAAACCTGCTCCCGCGACTGGGGCCGCCTCGACGACATGCGCCTCAGTCCTCGTGAGCCGAACTGTCCCAAGAGCATGAACACCCTCCTGCACGTCATGGAGGCCTACACCCGCCTCTACCGCCTTTGGCCCAACCCGGCCTTGCGCCAGTCCCTGCTCGGCCTGCTCCGGGTCATCGATAACCACGTGATAGACCACGAGCGCGGTGCCTTCCATCTCTTTTTCGAGCGTGACTGGCGGGTTGTGTCGGACGAAATTTCATACGGACACGACATCGAGGGCAGTTGGCTGCTGCTCGAGGCTGCCGAGGCGGTGGGGGATGAACTGCTGCGCGCCCACCTTAGCCTGGCCGCCGTTAAAATGGCGCACACTGTCTACCGCGAAGGCCGCGACAGCGATGGTGCCATCCTGTACGCTTCCAGCCACTCCGGCCTGGGCGACAGCGATAAACACTGGTGGCCGCAAGCCGAGGCCCTGGTCGGTTTTTTCAATGCTTACAAACTCTCTGGCGATATGCGCTTCCTGGGGGCTGTGCGCCAGCTCTGGCAGGTGATACAGGAAAAATTCGTCGACCGCCAGCACGGAGAATGGTATAAAATTCTAAGCCAGGATGGTAAACCGCGCCTCGACTACGTCAAAACCGGGCCGTGGGAATGTCCCTACCACCATGCCCGCGCCTGTCTCGAACTCCTCAAACGGTTGGACTAAATGACCTCGAAACCTTCGCCAAAAATCAAACTCGCCGATATTGCCCGCACTGCGGGGGTATCCGTTTCGGCGGTTTCGCTGGCCCTGCGCCAGAAACCCGGCCTGCCCTCCGAAACTCGCCAGCGCATCCTCGAAGCCGCCGACAGCCTGGGCTACCGGCGCAAAAACGCTCCCGAATCTGGCCGTCCGCCTGCCAAACTCCGCACCCTGGGCCTCGTCGTCAAATCTGACCCCGACCTGCCCCCGCCGGCCAATCCCTTTTATTCCTATATCATCGCTGGCATCGAAGAGACCTGCCGCCGCAAGCGGATTAACCTGCTCTACGCGGCCATGCCGGTCAATGAGCACAACCTGCCGCTTGAACTCCCCTCCCTGCTGACCGACAGCGCGGTTGACGGCATCCTGCTGGTTGGCGCGTTTGTCAATCGCGCCCTGAGCGACATCCTCAAGCAGGCTACCCGTCCGCTGGTGCTGGTGGATGCCTACTCCGAATTTGGCGATTATGACTCGGTTGTTTCCGACAACCTGTTTTCAGCCCGCCAGGCTGTGTTGCATCTCATCGAACACGGACACCGGCATATCGGCATTTTGGGCGGCGCGCCCGATGCGTACCCCAGCATTTTGGAACGTGTGCGCGGCTACGAGCAGGCCATCCGCGACCACCGCCTGGCCTTTTACTACATCGACTGTGACTATGACCGTCTTTCCGCCTACCAGGCGACCACTGCCGCCCTTAAAAAATTCCCGCAACTGACGGCCATTTTTGGCTGTAACGACGAACTGACCCTCGGCGCGATGAGCGCCGCCCGCGACCTGGGCAAGCAGATTCCCGATGAGATTTCTTTCGTCGGCTTTGACGATATCGAACAGGCCGCCCGCGGCCTCCCCCCGTTGACCACCATGCGGGTCGACAAGCGCGGCATGGGGCGCATCGCCGTCCAACTGCTCAACGACCGAATCGAATATCCCGATTCCACACCCATCACCGCCGCCCTGCACGCCCGCCTCGTCGAACGCGACTCCGTCGGCATGCCCTCTGGGGGATAATTGCTTTTCCCAATCGATTTAATCGGGGGAATGGTAAAATTGCAATCTGTGTATATATTCTGAATTCTGAGTGTTGCTTTTCGTATGAAAGAGACAGAGATTAACGACTTGCCCGTGTATGATTCGAGCCAGCAGCGGTCAATGGCTTTGTCAGAACTATTGGATGCTTATAAGTATCGCAATGCAATCTTCCAATTAACCCGAAGGGATGTGGTTTCGCGCTATAAGCGCTCGTTTTTGGGAATTATCTGGACGATGCTCAATCCGCTGGGGATGATGATTATATTGGCAGTAGTGTTTTCCAACATTTTCAATGCAGGCCCAACCTATGCCGCTTACGTATTAAGCGGTCTTATTGTGTGGAATTTTTTCTCACAGACGACCAATGCCATTGTGAATAATCTTAATGCCGGAATGGGGCTTATCCGAAAAATCTATGTGCCCCAGAGCGTTTTCGGTATTTCAGCCATATTGACAGGTTTGGTTAACTTGCTTTTTGCTTTGGTACCATTGTTTTTGGTTATGTTATTAACAGGGGTACATTTTACCTGGGCCATTCTTTTTACACCGATTTCCATTCTCTTGTTGGCACTATTCTCGCTCGGGATAGGCATGATTCTTGCCACGCTGGGGGTATTTTTCCCTGATGTTATTGAAATGTACCAGATTGTCTTGATTGCCTGGATGTATTTAACCCCTGTTATATACCCTATCAGCATTTTGCCTGAAACCACCCGGTTTTTGATTACCCACTTTAACCCCATGTTTGCGTTCGTGCAGATTTTCAGGGCGGTGACTTATGATGGGCGATTGCCTTTACCGGAAGAAATTTTGCCTGCATTAATTTTCTCACTTCTTTCCATTGTTGTTGGTTGGTGGTTTTTTAGCAGAAAGGCCGGCGATTTTGCTTACCGTGTTTGAACCGTCTACAGAGAGAGATGTTGTATTCCAATCTGATGGCCGGGTCGTTTTGGAAAATGTTTCTGTTTTGTATCACCTCCCGCGTGAGCGTATTCAGACCTTTAAGGAATACGCTATTCGGATGATACAAAATCGTCTGGAATATGTTGATTTTTGGGCCTTGCAAAATGTTTCCCTGTCTTTGAGAAAGGGAGAATCATTAGGTGTCATCGGGGTGAATGGTTCTGGAAAAAGCACTCTTTTGAAGGTCATTTCTCGCGTGTTAAAACCAACCAAAGGCAGGGTTTGGATACGAGGTCGTGTTGCTCCCTTGCTTGAATTAGGAGCGGGCTTTCATTTTGACTTGACTGGCCGGGAAAATATTTTCTTGAACGGAGCGCTTTTGGGTTTCTCAAGGCAGGAAATGGAAGAAAAATTGGATGCCATTATTGATTTTTCGGAACTTTCTGAATTTATTGATGCCCCGCTAAGAACATACTCAAGCGGCATGGTGGCCCGATTGGGCTTTACCATCGCTACGGACATTTCTCCAAATATTTTATTAGTGGATGAGGTCTTGTCAGTGGGCGATGTTGATTTTGTAAGCAAATCGGAGCGGCGTATGCAAGAGTTTAGGGCGACGGGTGTCAGTATGATACTTGTATCGCATTCGCTGTCGCAGATAGAGTCTTTGTGTGACCGTGTTATCTGGCTTGACCATGGTAAAGTAATGGCCGAAGGTTTGCCTGCTGAAGTTATTCAGGCCTATATTAATAGAAAGTAATGATTCGTTTATGCAATTCCAGCCCACCTCTACCTCTATCCTTGAAGTTTTATTAATTACCCCAAAAGTTTTTGGCGATGAGCGCGGATTTTTTATGGAAACCTTCCAGGCGCGCTCTTTTGCCGAAGCTGGGATTCACGCTACATTTGTGCAGGATAATCATTCGCGTTCTAGGCAAGGTGTCTTGCGCGGATTGCACTACCAGATTCAGCAGCCCCAGGGAAAGTTGGTGCGCGTTATCTTGGGGGAAATTTTCGATGTGGCAGTCGACATTCGTCGCGCCTCGCCAACCTTCGGAAAGTGGGTTGGCGTTCGGCTCTCGGCAGAGAATCGCCAGCAGTTATGGATTCCGCCCGGTTTTGCGCATGGATTTTACGTCCTGAGCGAGTGGGCCGAGGTTTTATATAAGGCTACTGATTTTTATGCCCCGCAGTGGGAACGCACCATTTTATGGAACGACCCTGAAATTGGTATTAAATGGCCGCTGTTGTCTGGCGCGCCGCTTTCACTGTCTGCAAAAGACGAGCGGGGAGTTTTATTAAAAGATGCAGAGTGTTTTTGAGATGACCCCAAAGGATAGAGAGGATAAAAAATGAAGGGCATTATTCTGGCAGGCGGACGTGGGACGCGCTTGCACCCGCTCACCCTTTCGATTAGCAAGCAATTACTTCCGGTTTATGACAAACCGATGGTCTACTACCCCATCTCGATGTTGATGCTGGCCGGGATACGTGATATCTTGATTATCAGCACCCCTGAGGATTTACCTTTATTCCAGCGTTTGCTGGGCGATGGTAAGCAATGGGGAATTTCTTTCTCCTATGCCGAACAGGCCGAGCCGCGCGGCCTGGCTGATGCCTTCATCGTTGGGAAAGACTTTATCGCTGGTGAATCGGTTTGCCTAATTTTGGGCGATAACATCTTTTTTGGACATGGCCTGCCCAAGCGTTTGCAAGATTGCGCCAGGTTAACATCTGGTGCGCGAATTTTTGCCTATCCGGTTAGCGACCCGCAGCGTTATGGCGTGGTTGAGTTTGACAGCGACTATCGGGTGGTCAGCCTTGAGGAGAAACCTTCCCATCCGCGCTCAAACTATGCTGTGCCTGGTCTGTACTTTTACGATAGCCAGGTGGTTGAAATGGCTGAAAACCTGGAACCCTCGGCGCGTGGCGAAATTGAAATTACTGACTTGAATCGTCTTTATATGCAAAAAGGCCAGTTACAGGTTGAAGTGCTCGGGCGCGGCTTTGCCTGGCTCGATGCAGGGACGCACGAATCTCTGTTGCAAGCAGCCACTTTTATTCAGGCGATAGAAGAGCGCCAGGGGATTATGATTTCCTGTCCCGAAGAAATCGCTTTTCGCAAAGGTTTTATTGATAAGGCAGGGCTGGCGGTTCTAGCCGAAGCGCGTAAGGGGAATCGCTATGGCGATTACTTGCAGCAATTGCTCAAGGAAGCGACCTGATGCGAATTCTGCTCTTCGGCAAAAACGGTCAACTCGGGTCAGAATTATGTCGAAGCCTGTTGTCGCTCGGCCCTATTCTTGCGGTTGACAAAGATGACCTCGACCTGGCTGACTCTGACTCCCTAAAAAAATTTATCATTGATTCTGCGCCGGACGTTATTATCAACGCCTCGGCTTACACTGCTGTTGATCGGGCGGAGAGTGAGCCGGGCCTGGCATATGCTATTAATGCCATTGCTCCGGGGATGATGGCTCGAGCGGCGGGCGACCTTGACGCGGTTTTCATCCACTTTTCAACAGATTATGTTTTTGATGGGATGAAGGGAAGTCCTTATACCGAGGATGATGAGCCAAACCCGCTCAATGTATACGGAAGGAGCAAGCTGGAAGGCGAACAGTTGGTCATGAAGGCGGGTGGAACGGCGCTGGTCTTTCGCACCAGCTGGGTCTACAGCCTTACTGGGGATAGTTTTCTGACCAAAACCTTGGCATGGGCGCGCCAGCACGAAACCTTGCGGATTGTCGAAGACCAGGTTGGCAGCCCCACCTGGGCGCGTTTCTTGGCTGGGGTCACCAGCGCCCTGCTGGCCCGCGCGGACCATGCGCCATTTAGGTATTTTGCCAGCCGCAAGGGCATTTATCACCTGGCAGGCAAAGGGGCTGTCTCGCGCTTTGAGTTCACCCGCCAGGTTCTGGCTCTTGACCCCCGACGTACTGAACAACGTTGTAAAGAAATCCTGCCTGCCCGCACCGATGAGTTCCCCACCCCGGCCCGGCGTCCGCTTTTTAGCGCGCTGGACTGCTCGAGGTTTGAAAATACTTTTGGTTTGTTTATTGCCGATTGGAAAGAAACATTGGCCCTTGCTCTGGTATGACCTTTGTCGGGTTATTTGTACACAGTTTGTAAGTTTCAGTATTGCGAAAAGCGTGTATGATGTAAATTGAAAAGTTTCATAGATGCTCAGGAAATTTCTTGGGCTTGTTTTTTTATGTACTCAGCTTCTCTTTCATTTTGCTGCTCCACGTGTTTTATGGGTCAGACAACAGGGTATTCAGAATCGCTCACTGCACGAATCATTCGAAGAATTAACTGAACCGGCGCTTCCGGCTTGTAAGGCATAAAATTAAGAAGAAACCCTTGGAGGTAATTATGAATAAGATGAAATCACTGTTCCAGTCGTTGCTGCCGATTACATTGACGATTCTTTTGGTTGCGACTAGCAGCCTGCCAACTTTTGCGGCTCAGACTCTGCCCAAAGAGAGTCCCCCTCAATCAGAAATTATTATTAGGCCTACAGATACCTGGGCGGTTGAGGTGTTGCCTGGCAGCGACCCTAACCAGTTAGCGATTTCGATGGGTGCTGAAAATCTGGGGCAGGTTGGCAGCCTGGAGAATATTTACCTGTTTCGCATTCCGGGCAGCGAAGAAGTTAGTGCCACGGCTGAGCTGTTTGCGGCAGATTCGAGTATTATCTGGTTCGAGCAACAGGTGGCCCGTCAGCGCGTTACTCGTGTTCCAAGTGACCCACTGTATGGGAGCCAGTGGCATCTGGACGATGTGAATGTGCCTGTGGTGTGGGCAGCAGGGTATACTGGCAGTGGCGTCAATATTGCCATCGTCGATGGCGGATTGCAACACACTCATCCAGACCTTTCACTCAATTATCAATCTTCATTAAGCTGGGATTTTGTCGATGATGACAATGACCCTGCTCCTGTCAATACAAATGATGGGCATGGCACGGCAGTTGCTGGCTTGGCGGCGGCTCGTGATGACGGTGCTTCCTGTGGTGTAGGTGTTGCCTATCGGGCCGGTTTGTCAGGGCTGCGCCTGATTGCGGATTCAGGAACAACGGATGCGCAAGAAGCATCTGCATTGCAATATGAATTTGCTGACAACCATATTTATAATAATAGTTGGGGGGCGCTTGACAATGGGGCGTTGGATGGGCCAGGAATCTTAACCCAGCAGGCCTTGCTAAACGGTGTTACCAATGGGCGTGGTGGTAAGGGGAGTATCTACGTTTGGGCTGCAGGAAATGGACTAGCGGTTAATGACAACGTCAATTATGACGGTTATGCCAATTCGCGCTTTACAATTGCAGTTGGTGCGGTGGATAACAACGGAGAACAGACATCTTATAGCGAGCCCGGCGCGGCTATGTTGGTGGTTGCTCCAAGTAGCGAAAAATTAAGTCAGCCTGCTTTTGGCCTTACCACTACAGATTTGGTGGGTGCCGGTGGCCACGATTCTGGCGATTGTACAGATGGGTTTGGTAGTACTTCTGCCTCCTCCCCGCTTGTAGCCGGGGTAGTTGCGTTGATGCTCGAAGCCAATCCAAACCTGGGGTGGCGCGATGTCCAGCATATTCTCATTGAGACGGCAACCAAAAATCACCCAGGGGATGCGGGATGGTCGGTAAATGGTGCAGGCTATAATATTAACCATAAATACGGGTTTGGGTTGGTGGATGCTCAATCTGCGGTGGACCTTGCCAAAACTTGGAAAAATGTTCATCCCGCCAAGATGGCTAGCATCTTGCAAAATGTTAATTTGGCAATTCCAGATGGAAATCTGACAGGGATTACTAGCACTATTACTGTTCCCCAAAATTTTGTGCTTGAGCATGTTGAAGTGATTTTCAATGCAACTCATAGTTACAGAGGTGATTTGCGTGTTGTGCTGACATCTCCGTCTGGCACCCAAAGTGTTTTAGCTGATGGTCGCGCGGATGGGGTTTCCGATTATGACAATTGGAAGTTTATGACTGTGCGCAATTGGGGGGAGACCTCATCTGGAACCTGGACTTTGCAAGTGGTAGATGTCGACCCTGTTTTTACTGGCACCTTTGATAACTGGACGCTGGTTTTACATGGTCGAAGAAGTCCTCATGGTGATTATGATGGTGATGAAAAATCTGACCCGGCTGTTTTCGAGAAGTCGACGGGGCATTGGTTTGTGCTTGGTTCCACTGCGGGCTTCTTCACCCCTGCGCTGGGTTTTGGGAATGACACCAAC
>JAGVAO010000151.1 GCA_020060235.1 Anaerolineales bacterium
AGCACCGGCACCTTCGGCAAATGGGACCCGCTCACCTACCGCTACCTGACCCAATCCGGCGACGAACGCCTCGACCTTTCAACCGCTGAGTTTTTGATGGAATTTGGGGAACGGGTTCCGGGCGGCGGACCGGCCACCACCTCCCGAACCGGGATTCCGCTCACAGACCTGGCCCCGGACGCGTCCAACCCCGAAGCCAGCATCCTGAACCCTGAAACCGGCCAACCCGAAGCTTGGGACTGGAAAAAATCGGGGGTGATGGAGATGAACTGCTTCCTGTGCCATCTCAACGCACCCGATACCGTCGCCCGCGCCGAAGAAATCAAAGCCGGGCAATTCGGCTGGGCCAACACTGCCACCCTGAACGGCAGCGGAATCGTCCGCGCCGCAGGGGATGGTTGGGCCTACAACCCCGAAGCTTTCAACGAAAACGGCGAACTTGCCGCCGAGACAATCAACCTGCAAGACCCGACCAACGCCAACTGCGCGGCATGTCACGGCGTGGCGCACAGCAACAAGATTGAACCGCTCAACTACACCGGCTGCTCACTCGACGAGCACCAGACCGCCACCACCGGACAAATTGTCAGCCCGCAAAAGATTTCGGTTTCGGGCATGAACATTTCCGGCAAAAACGACCTGACCTACGCCTGGGATATTCACGCCGAGCGCGCCCTGAAATGCACCGATTGCCACTTCGCGCTCAATAACCCGGCCCAGGCCCAGCGCATGTCGCAGGAAAACCCCGACCACCTGACCTACGACCCGCGCCGACTCGAAATCAGCGACTACCTGCTGCGCCCCAATCACGACTTTGCGCGCGGGCAAAGCGCCCAATTCAACGTTGAACCCGACCTGAAAGCGACCATGCGCCGCTGCGACTCGTGTCACGACGCCCAGAAAGCACACGCCGATTGGCTGCCCTACACCGAGCGCCACATGCAGGTGCTCGACTGCGAATCCTGCCACATCCCGCAGATGCACGCCCCGGCCATTCAGGCCGTCGATTGGACGGTGATTACCCCGGCCAGCGAGGCCATCAGCCAGTGTCGCGGTGTGGAAGGCAACCCGGACAGCCAGACTAGCCTGATTAGCGGGTTTACCCCCGTCCTGCTCCAACGAGAAAATGTCGATGGGCGAACCTCGCTGACGACCTACAACCTGGTCACCGCCTGGTATTGGGTCTATGACGATGCCAACGGCAACGCCCGCCCGGTGCGCCTGGCCGACCTGGAAGCGGTTTACCTGCAAAACGGCGCATACAGCCCCGAAACGGTATCCGCTTTCGATGGCGATGGAGACGGGAAACTCTCACAGGCAGAATTACGCATCGATAACGAGAGCAAGCAGGGGTTCGTGGCGAGCGCCCTGTCGTCCCTCGGATTGCAGAATCCGCGCATCGAGGGGCAAATCCAGCCCTATAGCATCAACCACAACGTCGTGCGCGGCGATGCGACCATCAGCGATTGCGAAACCTGCCATAATGCCGAATCGCGGGTGACTGCGCCGATGAAACTGGCCGCTTATGCGCCCGGCGGCGTGACCCCGGCCTTTGTGACCGATACCAACGTGCAGGCCAATGGTCTGGTGCAGGTGGCCGAGGATGGCTCGCTGCAATACCAGCCCCAAAACGAAGCCCGTGATGTGTACGTTTTTGGCCACGACCGGGTGGACTGGATCGATTGGCTCGGTGCGGCGGCCTTTCTCGGTGCGGTGCTGGGAGTGGCCGGGCATGGCACGTTCCGTTATATCAACTGGCTCAAACGCCCCAAACACCTCCCGGCCACCAAACGGGTGCATATGTACGAGGCTTATGAGCGTTTCTGGCACTGGCTACAAACCGTGACGATTGTCTTGCTGCTGCTGACCGGCCTGGTCATTCACCGCCCGGATGTGTTCGGTATCTTCTCCTTCCGCTACATGGTGACGGTGCATAACGTCATGGCCGCCATCCTGGTCATCAATGCCCTGCTCTCGCTGTTCTGGCACCTGACGACCGGCGAAGTTCAGCAGTACATTCCGCGCCCGCGTGGCTTCTTCGACGATGCCATTACGCAGGTCAAGTTCTATGCGATGGGCATCTTCAAGGGTGAGCCGCACCCATTCGAGAAACGCCGCGACAAGAAACTCAACCCGCTGCAACAGGCAACCTATTTCGGCCTGCTGACGGTACTGCTGCCGCTGCAAATCATCACCGGCGCGCTGATGTGGGGCGTGCAAACCTTCCCGCAGATTTCGGCCTGGTTCGGCGGCCTGCCCGTGCTGGCGCCCTTCCACAGCCTGGTGGCCTGGCTGTTTGCCGCCTTCATCGTCGGTCATGTCTACCTGACCACCACCGGCGCAACCCCGGTCGAGGCCATGCGTGCGATGGTGACGGGCTGGGAGGAAGTTGAAGCGCATGAAAAAGAGCATAGTGAGAAGTAGCCAGTGTTCAGTACAAGCCCTGAGCGGAGGCCCGAAGTGTAACGAAGGGCCAAAGTCGAAGGGCGTACACTAAAGAACGGAAGAGTTTTCTGGCCAAAACGTCCTTCGACTTCGGGTCTCGATACGGGCTACGCCCTACTCGACCCTCCGCTCAGGACTTGGCAGCGAAAAATAGATGGAGAAACCCTTATGACCGTAGCAATCAAACCCCAAAAGAAATCCTTCGACTGGCGCGCGTTCTTCTTGAACCGCCCCAAGAAAGACTATATCCACCCCTACCTGGGTGGCTTCCTGCTCGGGCTGGTCTTGTTTGCGGCCTTCTTTCTGACCGGCAACGGACTGGGCGCATCAGGCGGGCTGAACCGCATGATTGTAGCCGTGCAAGATGTCATCAGCCCCGCCCATGTGGACAGCAACCCCTACCTGCTCAAAATGGCTGGCGGCGACAAGAACCCGCTCGATGACTGGATTATTCCGATGATTTTCGGCTCACTGCTGGGCGGTTTCTTCGGCGGCTGGCAAAACGGACGCCTGAAGTTCGAGACCAACAAAGGCCCGCAAATCTCGACCCGCACCCGCTGGGCAATGGCTTTCATCGGCGGCCTGATTATGGGCTACGGGGCGCGCATGGCGCGCGGCTGTACCAGCGGGCTGGCGCTCTCCGGCGGCGCGGTGCTCTCGGTTGGCGCGTGGGCGTTTATGTTCTCGGTCTTTGCCGGGGCGTATGCGCTGGCGTATTTCGTCCGCAAGTTGTGGCTCTAAAAACGGAGTCCAAAATCTCCTGATTTTGGAAAGGAAAAAACTATGGAATACCCATTCCCCCTCCAAATCCTGCAAACTGTCAGCGCTGACGCGCCCTGGACGTACCTCGTCTTTGCCCTCATCGGCTTTGGCTTTGGCTATGTGCTGGAACTCTCCGGCTTTGGCAACTCGAAAAAACTGGCCGCCCAGTTCTACTTCCGCGAACTGACCGTTCTGAAAGTCATGTTCGGTGCCATCGTCACCGCGATGGTGCTGCTCTTCACCATGATTGGCCTGGGCATTCTCAACTACCAGGCCATTTGGGTCAACCCGACCTACCTGTGGAGCGGCATCTTGGGCGGGCTGATTATGGGCGTCGGCTTTATCGTCGGCGGCTTCTGCCCCGGTACCTCGCTTGTCTCGGCAGTCACCGGCAAAATCGACGGCATCTTCTTCGTCCTGGGCGGGCTGGTCGGCATCTTCCTGTTCGGCGAAACCGTCCCGCTCTACGATTACTGGTGGCAGACCGCCGGGTACTTCGGACGCCTGACCATCCCTGACTGGCTCGGACTACCCGCCGGGGTCGTTGTGACCCTCATCATCGCCATGGCGCTGTTCATGTTCTGGGGTTCGGAACAACTCGAACGCATCGTCGGCAAGCGCGATATGAGCCGCGAACCGAAACTGCGCCTGTACGGCGCGGTGGCGCTCTTCGCTGTGGCTTTTGGCACCATCCTGATTGGTTCACCCAGCCTCGAGCAAAAACTTGAGCGGACGTATTTCACCCGTGAAATCGGCATCGAAGGCGCTTCGCTCAAACTCAGCGCCGAGGAATTGCTCAACCAACGACTGGCCCAGGCCTCCCCCGCCGAGGTCTATCACACCATGTTCGACAACGGCCTGGTTACCGTCCTGCTCGATGTCCGCCCTGAATCGGACTACAACCTCTACCACCTGAACAACGCCCTGAACGTGCCACTGGCCCAAATCCAGGCTGTCGTGCCGCAAATTCTGGCCCGCCACAGCCCCAACACGGTATATTTCGTAATGAGCAACGACGAAGTGGACGCCACCGCCGCCTGGCGCATCCTGGTCGGTAACGGGGTCAAGAATGTCTACATCCTCGAAGGCGGCATCAACAACTGGATTGCCTTCTTCGGCGAGGACGACCCCGAAATCACACCCCTGGCTGGTGCGGCAACCCCCGAACAACTGCGCTACGACTTCCCGGCAGTGCTCGGCTCGCGCTACGCTTCGTGCTACCCCAACCCGCAAAAATGGGAAGAACTGGAGTTCGA
>JAGVAO010000260.1 GCA_020060235.1 Anaerolineales bacterium
CGGATGCCAATCTCCTCGTCGGCCTCGCGCAGGGCGGTTTGTTCAGGACTCTCCCCAGGGTCGCTTGCGCCGCCGGGGAAGGAAACCTGCCCCTTGTGATGTTCCACCCCGTCGGCGCGGCGGGTGTAGAGCAGGTGCCAGGCCGAGGCGTGGCGAACGAGCGGGACGAGGACACCAGCCAAACGCAGGGGATGGTCCGCCCGAACTTCTTTTTCGGTATAAGGCGCGGCGGCAGGAAAACGCAGGGCCTGGGCAATGGCTTCTTCGGTCAGGAAATCGGGATTCACAATTCTTCGGCGGGGTCGTCGGGAGTCGTTTCGGCCTCAGCGATAAGGTTTTGCTCGGCCAGCAAATCGGTCAGGCGCGGGTCTTGCGAAAGGTCGATGCGGCGGGCGAAAATCAGGAAGCCGGTATGGGCAACCATGCGGTCGGTCGGACGCAGGCGGCTGGGTTCGGGCTTGTAATGACGCAGCAAGACCTCGCAAACCTCGATAAAAGCAAACTGGTGGCGGCGCAGGGCGTAGAGAAGTTTCTCAACCTGGTTAAAAGTGGGCAGGATGGACGAGAAAAAACCACCGGGCTTGAGCGCCGCGCGCACCTGGCCGATGTAATCGTAGGGGTTGGGTACGTCGAGGAAGAAGGCATCCACATTGGTTTCGTCAAACCCGTCGGCAATATTGCCGAGCTTGAGTTCAACCCGTTCTTCCAGCCCCAGGCGCTGCAGGTTTTTACGGGCCAAGTTTTGCATTTCGGGGCGCTGCTCGTAACTAACAACCTGACCGGTCGGGCCGACCGCAAAAGCCAGGGCGGTGGACATGGAACCAGAGCCTGTCCCGGCTTCCATCACGCGCTGGCCTGCGCCAACGCCCATCGTGACCAGGATAAAACCAATATCTTTCGGATAAAGAATCTGGGTGTTGCGCGGCAGTTCGTTGAGCACATCGGCCAGGGAGGGCTGCAGAAGGAAGAACGGGCTGCCCATGTGGCTGAAGACCTGGCTTCCCCAGGGCAGGCCAATCAGGTCGTCGTGCCGGATGATGCCGCGGTGGGTGCCAAACTCCGCGCCGGGCGTGACATTAAAAATGAAGTGTTTATGACGGAGGCCGACCAGTTGCACAAGGTCGCCCGCTTCGGGATGGGTGGTGTTTAATTTCCAGGTCATAGTTTTAAGTAGAGTCCCGGCGGGTATATATACCCGCCGGGACTTAAATTTTTAGGTCAGGTGCTTTGCAAAGAAGTCGGTAATGGCGTTATAGCAGGTCACGCGGTTGTCGTATTTGAGCACATCATGGCCCTCGTCCTCGAAGATGAGCAGTTCCATGTCCTTGCCTTTGGCGCGCAGGCTGTTAACCAGGTCTTCCGACTCAGCCGCAACCACACGCGGGTCGTTGCGCCCCTGGATGACCAGCATGGGGCAGGCCAGGTTTTCGAGATAAGACTTGGGTGAGCGCTCGGCCAGGAACTCGCGGTCCTTGGGGTCGGCCGGGTCGCCGATGACCAGTTTGAAGTAGGGCTTCCAGGTTTCGGGAATGCGCTCAGAAAAGGTAATCAGGTCGTACGGCCCGAACATGTCGCAGGCGGCCTTCCACAATTCCGGATGGCGTCCGGCCAGGGTCAGGGTCATATAGCCGCCATAAGAGCGCCCAACCACTCCCGCGCGTGAGACATCGAGACGCTTGTCCTTGGGCAAAACCTCGGTCATGGCGTGAACGTGGTCGAGGCGGTCGTTGCCACCCCAGTCGCGGTCGACGTGCTTGGTGTAACTCAGCCCATAACCAGTCGAGCCGCGCACGTTGGGCACGAAAACCGCAAATCCGCGCACGGTCAGGTACTGGATGAGCGGCATCGAGAACCAGGCAAAGTCGGGGCGTTCCTGTCCCTGCGGGCCGCCATGAATATAATAGGCCAGCGGGCGCGGCCCCTTGAAGCCCAGCGATTCGGCGGGCAGGTACAGGCGCGCCGAAATCCGCAAGCCGTCATAAGAAGTAAAGGACGCATCTTCGCCGCGCGAAAGCTGTTCTTCCGGGATGCCCAAGACCTTCTCGTTGGTGTGCTGAACCACCAACCTGCGCTTTTTGCCCTCGACCGTGTATATCTGGGTCGGGGAAACCGCCGTCGAAAAGGAAACGGTGAACACGTCCAGTTCCTTGTTGTAATCGGCGTGCTCCAAAACGCCGCCGTCCAGCGGGGCGTCGCCGACAACAACATGCTTCAACTTCATGACCCGTTTCTCTTCATTAAAAGTGCCCTCGTACAACCAGGAGCAGCCGTCGATGTTGTAATGAACCGCATAGCGGTCAGCCTCTAAGTGCGAAACGCCAACCAGTTCCCCCATCCCCTCGTGCACCACCCCCCTGGTCTTTACGGGAGTTACCTCGCCGGGTTTGTCAAAGTCCAGGTAGCCCAAGGAATAAGTGTCTTCAAACAAGGCCGAGGTCAGCAAAAGTCCCTTACCCGAGGGCGCAAACAAAATCGAATTGATGCCGCTGGGCACAACCTTCTCGCCCGGCTGGCGTTCCTCTATCGGCTTGCCGTATAAGAGTTTTTTCTTTTTCCCCTCCACCAGGTAGTGGACGCTATCCCCGACCGAATACCCGTCCGAGAGAATCGCCTGGCTGTGGTCGGGATTGTTCGCAGATGGGTAAGCGCCCCACTGCGATTCGCCCAATTTTTTCAATTCATTGGTGGCAAGGTTGCCGCGATAAGCCTCGTTCAGCGGTTTGTCACGCCGCTCGGCGTTGAAGTAGACAATGCCTTTTTCGGCATCCACCTCGCCCATGTGGACGCGGTAATTGGCAAAGAAGTTATCAAAGGCCGGTTGAGGGAAGCCCCCCTCCAGCGGGAGAAGCATCGGCTGGTAATTTTCGTCGCCGTCGTTATCCAGCATCACCAGGATTTTCCCCAGGTCGCGGAAAACGTAGAAGGAATAGCCGCCAATCAGGTGCGGATTTTGCAGGGCCAGGTTGGGCGGCAGGAGCGGCTCAGGGACGCTGCCGCCGTAATCCATGGCGTACAGGCTTAGTCGTCCGCTCAGGTTGCTGATGAAATAAATGCGCTCATCCACCAGTTGCGGGGCGACAAACAGGCGAGCAGAAAGCAGGGATTCAATGCGAGGGGACATATTTCACCTTTTGTGAGATGTGAGAGAAGTACTTGTGAAGTAATTGTATCTTACCACAGGGCACTTGACATGCTATTTGCTTTTGATAAAATTAGGGTTGTAAGTGGCACGTGTTTCTTGCTGTACGGAAAGGATAGCCTGGACGCGACCCGTCCGGGCTTTTTTGTTACCGTCCGCAACCGACACCCGCCGCACATCTCATCCGTTTTTCAGTTCAAGGAGTAAAGGCAACAATGAGCGAACGCGTTACCGGCACAGTGAAGTGGTTCAATTCCAGCAAGGGCTACGGCTTCATCCAGCGTGAAGGCGGCCCGGACGTTTTCGTCCACTTCTCGGCCATCCAGATGTCGGGCTACAAGTCCCTGACCGAAGGCCAGCAGGTCGAATTCACCATCGAGCAGGGCCCCAAGGGGTTGCAGGCCGCCGACGTACAGGCCGCCTAAAAACCTGGCGCACAACACCACCACAACACAAAATCCCCTGTCACCACGGCAGGGGATTTTCTATTGCCTTCAAGCCCTCCATTTTGCGGCTATAATTGGCGCGGAGGAAACGACCATGATTACCCAATATCACCGTCCTGCAAGCCTCGACGAAGCCCTGCAACTGCTCGACCAGCCCGGCACCCTGCCCCTCGGCGGCGGGACAGCCATCAACAGCCCGGCCTACAAAGGGCAGGATTTTGCCGCAGTCGATTTGCAAGCGCTGGACTTGAAACGCATCGAAGCGAAAGGCAATATGCTCGAAATCGGCGCAACCGCCAGCCTGCAGGATTTGCTGGAAAACGCGCACACACCCGCAGCCTTGCAACAGGCCGTCCGGCAGGAGGCTGCCCTCAACATCCGCAACGCCGCCACCGTCGCCGGTAGCCTGGCAGCCTGCGGCGGACGCTCCCCCTTCGCCGCCATGATGCTGGCCCTCGACGCCAAACTGACCATTCTCTCCAACGCATCCTCGACAACGGTCGGGCTGGGCGAATACCTGGCCCTGCGCCCGCGCGGATTAATCACCCGGATTGATATTCCACTCAACGTCAAATGCGCCTACGAGCAGGTTGCCCGCACCCCCGCCGACCTGCCGATTGTCGCCGTTGCGCTCGTCCAGTGGGCTGGCGGACGCACCCGCCTGGCCCTGACCGGAACCGGCAACGCGCCCCTGCTGGCCATGGATGGCACGGAATCGGACGGGCTGGAAGCCGCCGCAAAGAACACCTTCCACGAATCCGCAGACCAATGGGCCAGCGCCGAATACCGCATGGACACCGCCGCCACGCTGGCAAAACGCTGCCTCGCCGCTGTGAGCGTTTAGGGCCTGTCGATGATTCCTGCAAACATCAAAGCCCTCATCCTGGATATGGACGGCGTCCTGTGGCGCGGCGACCAGCCGATTGGCGACCTGGCCGCCATCTTCGCCCGCATTGCCGAACGCGGCCTCAAGGTCGTTTTCGCCACCAACAACTCCGTCCGCACGCCCGAACAATTTGTCGAACGTCTGCGCGGCTTCGGCGTGGGTTGCGAATCCTGGCAGGTGGTTACCTCCTCATTGGCCGCCGCCGACCTGATTTCGCGCCGCTTCCCTCCTGGCACGCCCATCTATGCGGTCGGCGAAACCGGACTGAAACAGGCCCTGCGCGACAAAGGCTTCGAGGTGCTGGGAGTCGAAGACGCCGAAAAAGCCCAGGCCGTGCTGATGGGCATCGACCGCGACATCAACTTCCAAAAACTGGCCGAAGCCGCCCTGCTGGTGCGGCGCGGAATCCCCTTTTATGCCAGTAATCCCGACAAAACCTTCCCCACCCCGCGCGGCGAAATCCCAGGGGCGGGGTCCTGGTATTCGATTGTCGTCACCGCCAGCGGAATCGAACCGATTGTGGCGGGCAAACCCGGCCCTGCCATGATGGAACTGGCCCTGCAACGCCTGGGGCTGTCCGCCGCGGAAGCCCTGGTGGTCGGTGACCGCCTAGAAACCGACATCGCCGCCGGGCAGTCAGTCGGCTGTCCGTGCGCGTTGGTGCTTTCAGGCGTCTCGCAAAAAGATGAAGCCAGGGCCTGGCAGCCAAAAATCGACCTTATCGCCCCTGACCTGGCAAGCCTGGTCGCCTGAATCCCCGCCTGTGAGCAATTCATCCCATCCCCCGCTGGTTTACGACCTCGACTTCCCGGGCTTGACCGAACTGCTCAAGGATTGGGGCGAACCGACCTTTCGCGCCCGCCAAATCTGGCAGGGATTGTATAAAAATTTCTGGAACCACCCGGACGAGTTCAGCAACCTGCCCAAACCGTTGCGCGAAAAAATGGCAACCGGACTGCGCTTCGAGGCCATCGAACCCAGCCTGAAACTGGATTCGAGCGACGGGCAGACCCGCAAGACCCTCTTCCGCCTGGAGGATGGCCGCCAAATCGAAGCCGTGCTGATGCGCTACGACCGCCGCCGCACGCTGTGTATCAGCACCCAGGTCGGCTGCGCTATGGGCTGCACGTTTTGCGCCACCGGGCAAATGGGATTTTCGCGCCACCTTTCGAGCGGCGAAATTGTCGCCCAGGTGCTCTACTACGCCCGCCTGCTGCACGCCGAAGGCCAGGCCGTCACCAACGTCGTCCTGATGGGCATGGGCGAACCTTTCCACAATTACGATAACACCATGCAGGCCATCGACCGCCTGAACGATGCCGAAGGTTACAACTTCGGCGCGCGGCGATTTACCATCTCGACCTCCGGCCTGGTTCCGGCCATCCGCCAGTTTGCTGACGAAAAACGCCAGGTCAACCTGGCCGTTTCGCTGCACGCCACCGAAGACGAAAAGCGCGTTGCCATGATGCCCGTCAACAAGCGTTACAACATCGAACAGTTGATTGACGCCTGCCGCGAGTACGTCCAGAAAACCGGGCGGCGGATAACCTTCGAATGGGCGCTGATTCACGAGGTCAACGACACCCCCGAGGAAGCCCGGCGGCTGGCTTCCCTGCTCAAAGGCCTGTTGTGCCACGTCAACGCCATCCCGCTCAACCCGACCACCGGCTATGACGGACAGGCCACCAGCAAGGAACGCGCCTTCATCTTTAAGGAAATTCTCGAGCAACACGGCATTCCCTGCACCATCCGTATGCGGCGCGGAATCGACATCCAGGCTGGCTGCGGGCAGTTGGCCTCCCGCGCCGACTGAAAGCCGCCTTTTGCGAAGCGCATCCGCAAGATGCAGGCGGATTACAGGCTGAAGCCCGGGGTACTCCGCTTGCGTGAATAACAAATTTAATGTATAAAACGCCTTTGTATTGATGGACCAACTCAAGAACTGGAAAAGATTATGATGACCGAAGCCCTCAAGGAAACAGAAGCACCCCCAACCGAAGAAAACCAGTCAACCCGCTGGCTCGACGGGCCGCTCTCGCCCGCCTTTCCGTGGCTGACGCGCGAAGTCTTGCTGTTCGCCATCCTTATCATCCTGGCTGCGGCAACACGCTTCTACGACCTCGAAACGCGCGTCATGAGCCATGACGAAAGCCTGCACACCTATTACTCGTGGACATTTTCGCAGGGTCAGGGCTACGTTCACAACCCGATGATGCACGGGCCGCTGCAATTTCACATGCTGGCCTTCATCTACTTCATGTTTGGTGCCAGCGACTTTACCGCCCGCATCCCGGCAGTTCTGTACAGCATCGCCACAATCTGGGCACTGTGGCACTGGCGCGGCTACCTCGGGCGCGTCGGCGTGCTTGTCGCCGGGGCGATGATGCTCATTTCGCCCTACATGCTCTACTACGGGCGCTACGTCCGCAACGAGGCCTTTGTCGGCCTGTTCGGCCTGCTGACCCTTTTCGCCGTCCTGCGCTACCTTGAAACCGGACGCAACAAATACCTCTACCTGCTATCGGCGGCGACCGTGCTGCATTTCGCCGTCAAGGAAACCGCCTTCATTTATACGGCCCAATTGCTGATTTTCCTGGCGGGCTATTTTGTCATCCACATCCTGAGCGAAGACTGGGGCGATAAACAGGCCGAATTCAGCGGATTCATCTTCGGCCTGATTGCCGCCGTCATCGGCATTGGCGGTGCGCTGACCCTCGGCATCCTGAGCAACAAACAGGGCGTCATCGGCGGGGATGAAACTGTCGCGCCCCCCATCCCCGGCGAAGAAATCGCCTTCGCCGCCTCAGGCTCAAATTTCTGGATATTACTACTGGTGATTCTCGGCCTGGTCGGGATGATTGCCGCCGGGTACTTCCTCATCCGCGGCTTTTCCCTGGAGCGCGTCCGCGAGGAGCGCGCCCTCGACTTGCTGATGACTCTCGGCACGCTGATTCTGCCCCTGCTGGCGCCCATCCCGATTGCGCTGGTCGGCTTCAACCCGATGGACACCTCGCCCGAGGGCATCCTGCACATCCTGATGTTTGTCATCCCGATTGGCCTGGTTTCGCTTGGCATCGGCTTCTGGTGGAAGTGGGATGTCTGGTGGCGGGCGGCGCTGCTCTTTTACGCCATTTTCACCGTCTTTTACACATCGCTCTTTACCAACGGGGCCGGATTTTTCACCGGCCTGGTCGGTTCGCTCGGATACTGGCTCGAACAACAGGGCGTCGAACGCGGCAGCCAGCCCTGGTATTACTACATCCTGATTCAAATCCCCATTTACGAGTTCCTGCCCTTCATCGCCAGCCTGCTCGGCCTGGCCATCGGCTACAAACGCTTGCGCCAGGCCCGCGAAAAACTGGACGAAGTTTCGCACAACCTGCCCAACACCTTCAGCCTGCTGGCCTGGTGGTCTTTCTCCAGCATCATGGCTTTTAGCATCGCCGGTGAAAAAATGCCCTGGTTGACCTACCACATCGCCCTGCCGCTCATCCTGCTTGGCGGCTGGGCCATCGGCAACATTATCGAGAAAACCGACTGGCAGGAAGTCCGCCAGAAAAACGGATGGCTGGCCCTGGGCCTGCTGGCCCTGTTCACCGTCAGCATCGTTGGTATGGTCGCCGCCTGGCTGCAAGAAGTGCGCCCGTTCAGCGGAAGTGAAATCGTCCAACTCCAGGCCACCACCTCCTTTGTGCTGGCCCTGGTCGGCTTCCTCGGCAGCGGATTTGGCCTCCTCCGCCTGCTCGAAGGCTGGCGGCTCAGGCAACTGGCCTACCTCAACGCCCTGGTGATTTTCGCCCTGCTGGCCATACTGACGGTGCGGGCCTCCTTCCGCGCCACCTACATCACCTATGACAGCGGACGCGAGTATCTTGTCTATGCGCATGGGTACACCGGCAACAAGGACATCCTGCGCCAGGTCAAGGAACTTTCCAACCGCACCACCGGCGGCATGGATATTATCGTCGGCTATGATGACGAGGTCTCCTGGCCCATGTCCTGGTATATGCGCGAGTACCGCAACGCCCGCTTCTACGGCGGCCAGCCGGGACGCGACCTGCGCGAGGCCCCGGCCATTATCGTCGGCGACCGCAACTTCTCCAAACTCGAACCCATTGTCGGCGACGCCTATTACCGCTTCGATTACGTCCGCATGGTCTGGCCCAACCAGGATTACTTCAACCTGAACGCCGAGCGCGTGCGCAACGCCCTGACCGACCAACGCATCCTGGCGGGCATCTTCGACATCTGGCTGCACCGCGACTTCACCCGCTACGGACAGGCCACCGGCCAGACCTCCGTCACTGATGAAAACTGGCAGCCCTCCGGGCGGATGCGGCTCTACATCCGCAAAGACGCCGCCGCGTCCATCTGGCAGTACGGCTCGGTGCCAACCTCGGCTGCCGTCTCAGACCCCTACGAGGGCAACACCATCCTGCTGCCCGCCGAACTGGTCTTCGGCGAATTTGGCAGCGAAGCCGGGATGTTCAACGCCCCGCGCGGCCTCGCCCTCGCACCCAACGGCAACCTGTACGTCGCCGACTCGCGCAACCACCGCATCCAGCAATTCAGTCCCGACGGTCAGTTGGTCGGCTCATGGGGCGTCTTTAGCGGCCTCGAAACCAGCAGCGCTCCCATCGGCACCTTCAACGAGCCTTGGGGCGTGGCCGTCGGGCCGGACGGTTCGGTGTACGTCACCGACACCTGGAATCACCGCGTGCAGAAATTCAGCGCCAGCGGTGAACCGATTACCATGTGGGGCGTCTTCGGCCTGACCGATACTTTCGGCGCGCTGTACGGCCCACGCGGCATCACCGTTGACCGCCAGGGACGGGTCTTCGTCGCCGATACCGGCAACAAGCGCATCATGATTTACGATAGCGACGGCAATGTCCTCGACCAGTTCGGCGGCGAGGGTTTCGCCGCAGGCCAGTTCTACGAACCGGTGGACGTCAAACTGGACTCCAACGGCTATGCTTACGTTACCGACACCTGGAATCGGCGCGTTCAGGTCTTCTCTCCCGACAGCGACGGGCTGGGCTTCCGCCCGGTGCTCGAATGGCCGATTGCGGGCTGGTATAGCGAATCGCTCGAAAACAAACCCTACCTGACCATCCTGCCCAACGGCAACGTGCTGGTGACCGACCCCGAAGCCTACCGCGTGATTGAGTTCACCCCCCTCGGGCAGTTCGTCCGCGCCTGGGGCGACTACGGCACGGAGCACTTCGCCTTCAGTCTGGTATCCGGCATTGCGGCAGACCGCGAGGGCAACGTCTGGGTCAGCGACGCGGGCGGCAACCGCCTGATGCGATTCAGGCTTCCATAATAACCCGCCAAAATCAAGAATCAAAAAAGGCCAGCAATCGGAAATATCCGATTGCTGGCCTTTTCCTTTGCAATGTTAGGTTCCGAAATCGACCGGCCTGGGCGCATACGACTCGAGCAGCGCCGACAGGAACTGCCAGACCCTCCCCACCGAAGGGATGTGCAGCCGCTCCTGCGGCGAATGCGGATTCTGGATGGTCGCGCCGACCGAAATCATATCCATGCCGCCAAAAATCGCGCCAATGATGCCGCATTCCAGCCCGGCATGAATCATCTCCACCTTTGGCTCGACCCCGAACAGGGACTGATAAACCTCCCGGCTGCGGCGCAGCAAGGCCGAATCCATATCCGGCTGCCAGGACGGGTAACCGTCGCTGTGGCCCACCTGCGCCCCGGCCAGCAGGGCAATCGCGCTGATACGGGTTGTCAATGCCTCCAGGCGCGACATCACCGTGCCGCGCTGGCTGGTGACAATGTGCAGTTCGTCACCTCGAATTTCGGCTTTGGCAAAATTATTCGATGTCTCGACAAACCCGGCCGCCCCCGCCGACATATCCGCCACCCCGTGCGGGACAGACAGCAGCAACTGAATCAGTTTTTCGGTGCCAATTTCGCTGACCGCGCGTTCAGCCTCGCAAGCCTGCAGGCTGAGTGAAATGCCCGTCTCGACCCCGGCATATTCCAGGGCCAGGGTAGTCTCGAACTCGCGCAAAACCGACTCGACCACCTCGTAATTCCCCGAGTCAAAGGCAACGCAGGCGTTCGCCTCGCGCGGGATGGCGTTATGCGCCGTACCGCCGTTCAGGGCCGCCACCCGCACCGGCACGCGCAGGCGGATGCGCTCAAGGGTGCGCGCCAGCAGGCTATTGGCGTTGGCGCGGTGCTTGTTGATATCGACGCCCGAGTGTCCGCCCTGCAGTCCGGCCACCCGCAGGCGATACGCCTGCCACTGGGTCAACGGCTCGAACCACAACCCCAGGCGAATGGTGGTCGTCCGCCCGCCCGCGCAGCCAACGATGAACACGCCTTCATCTTCCGAATCCAGGTTAACAAGAATCTTGCCCTGCGCAAAACCCGGCTTGAGCCGGTTGGCCCCGCCAATGCCGACCTCCTCTTCGACCGTGAAAAGCAGTTCGAGCGGCGGGCGGCGCAGCGAATCGTCCTCCGCCAGGGCCATCGCCAGCGCAATCGCAATCCCGTTGTCGGCGCCCAGAGTGGTGCCCTCGGCCCGCAGCCACTCGCCATCCACCAGCGGGCGGATGGGGTCTTTCAGGAAGTCGTGCTGCGATTCGGGCGTCTTCTCGCAGACCATGTCCATGTGGCCTTGCAGGATGACAACCGGAGCAGCTTCGCAGCCTGGGCTGGCTGGCACACGAATCAGCAGGTTGCCCGCCTCGTCCGTCTGCCGCGCAAACCCGCGCCCCTCGGCCCATTCCTGCAACCAGGCCGAAAGCGCCGCCTCGCGCCCCGTCCCGCGCGGAATAGCCGATACCTGCTCAAACAGTTCGATGATTTTTTTTGTCTGTGCTTCCATAAAAAGAGCCTTCCGAACGAGGTTTTATACCGCCCGATTTTGAGCATTTACCCCGGCAAGTTCCACAATGCGGGGCAGGCCGCTCTCAACCAGGCCGAGAATTTCTTCGACCAACCTTTGCGGATTTTCATCCCCCAGGGCCGGGTCAGGAATGTCATACGGCAGGCGGGCCGACATTTCGCTCAACAAATACACCCGCCCGGCTGCATCAGGGAATTCGAGTGCCAAGGCTTCCTTTTGCCCGCTTTCCATCACCAGCACCAGGTCAGCCCGGTCAAGCATCTCCGCCTTCAAGGCCAGCGAACGGTGCGCGGCAATTTCCGGCAGCCCGCTCCACGTCTCGAGACGGCGCGTCGCCGGAAATCCGTCAACCGCCCACATTCCGGCAGAAGTCACCTGCCATTCCGCCGGGTCAAGCCTGGCGCGCAGGGCATACTCGACCAGCGGCGAGCGAAATTGGTTGGCGCGGCAAAGAACAAGGATGTTTGGCATATGAATTTAATGGCGTACGCAGGATTAAATCCGCAAACTCAACCTATTTTATCAAAGGAAAAGGCGCCCCCGGCCACGTTTGCAAAAACTGTCGGCGCGTCATGGTTTCCTGTTCTGCTTTTTGGGCCAGGAAGCCAATGAAACCGGGACAGTTCCAACCGCTTTGACAATCTCGGCGCAAACTGAGACGGTATGCGCATCAAGCGGCTGGAAACTGTAAAGATTTAAATCGCCGTGCGGTGTAATCCCTTGCAACGGGCCGGATAAAAATTTTAATTCGCCGTACTTGGGATGCCGCATTTGGATGATATTGTAGTTAATGAAAACATTTTCATCATGAAAAATCGGGGACTGCCAGTGTTCCCTGAAAAGCGGAAAACGGTTGAGTTCCGGCAGGATGAGTTGGAAATACCAACTGCTCCGGTACTTAATCGTCATAGCCTTGTAGAGCAGCACCGTGCGACGGAAAAAAGAATGCGCATCTGCCCCCATCATCTTGCGCTGTGCCTCGAATTCCGGGGCCATCAGAATGCGAATAATATTAAACTGGGTAAGCAGGTGCGGGGCAAGCAGTTTTTCCGGCGCAGTATTATAAACAACCAGCAGGGCCGGGTTGGCGAACAGGACATCTCCGAAACAATCAGTAATAAATGCCGGTGTTTGCAGCCGGGCCAGGCTGTCACGAAGTTCCGCCAAGATAAGGTCGGGCTTGACGGTTGAATCCCCTATTTCGCTCTCCTCCACCCCCGTAGCGCACAACAAGAATGCCTCGCGTCCGCGAACGGACAGATTCAAGGCCTGGGACAGCCGCAGAAGCATATCCGGCTTCAAATTGACCTGGCGCCCCTGTTCGATTTTTTGCAGCGTCACCAGGGGTATCCCGGCCCTTTCGGAAAGGTCATTCTGGGTCATGACCTCATCGAACTCATTGCGCTGCTCCTTGCGCAAACCGGCTACCAGGTTCCCAAACTCTTTCTTGTTCATCGTTGCGCTCCCTTTTCCTACGACACAGGCCTGCCAAGCGGCAAAAACTGGCTATGGTCTAAAATGACCAATTAATTATACCATTTTGATAACAACGAGTGGTATAGATGACATAAAAATTCAATAAACAACCGGGGATGTTTGATAAACTTATGAAAAGAGTGGATAGAATAACAAAAAATTATTGTTTGTGAAATCGCCCCGTTTATTGTCCATCCTATATGTTTACAAATGTTTTTGCGGGGGCAATCAAAGAGGTGTACCCGGTATTCGTATCGCCCATCTAAAAAATCTTTTCACACCCGAAAAGTTGCTTTTGCGCGCCTGATAATTTCTGGCAAAAGAGAGTATGCTGATGTCCCTGGCCTGGTATGTTTTACGCAGCAAGCCGAACAAGGAAGATTTCTTCTTCGACCAGTTGCTGGCCCGCCGCCTGGAAGTTTTCCACCCGCGCATCCCGGTGCGGACGGTCAACCCGCGCGCGCGCAAAATCAGGCCGTACTTCCCCGGCTACCTGTTTGTGCGCGTTGACCTGGACGAAGTGAATGCATCCATTTTACACTGGATGCCCGGCTCAGCAGGTTTGGTCTGTTTCGACGCCATCCCCGCCAGCGTGCCCGAAAGCCTGATTAACGCCATCCGCCGCCGGGTGGAGGAAATCACCGCAGCCGGCGGTGAGCAGTTGGACGGCCTGGAACCGGGCGACCGGGTCAGAATTCAGGGCGGCCCGTTCAGCGGCTACGAAGCCATCTTCGACGCCGGTATCTCGGGCAATGAACGTGTGCGCGTCCTGATACAATTCCTGCGCGGGCGCCAATTACCGGTCGAACTGCCGACCGGCTTTGTCCAGAAGAAAAAGCAGCCCGCCTGAAATTCCCCGGCAAGGGACTTCACAGGCCAGCCGCCGACATCGCGAACACTCCCCCACTGACATCGAAAATGCCGATGTCGGCGGGGCGGATGCTTGGAAAAAATATGACCGATACGCTTGCAAAAAACACAACTGACGACTCCTGGGACATGATTATCCAGCCGCAGCGCGGGCTACTCGACCTGCGCCTGGCGGAACTTTGGAAGTACCGTGACCTGGTCATGCTTTTCGTGCGCCGTGATTTCGTCGCCGTCTACAAGCAGACCATCCTGGGCCCGCTCTGGTATCTCATCCAACCCCTGCTGACGACGATTACCTTCACGGTCATCTTCGGCCAGATTGCCAGCCTGCCCACCGACGGCCTGCCGCAATTCCTGTTTTATATGTCCGGCACGGTGGTCTGGGCCTATTTTGCCGACTGCCTGAACAAGACATCGAATACCTTCGTGGGCAATGCCAACCTGTTTGGCAAGGTTTACTTTCCGCGCATGGCCGTGCCGGTTTCGATTCTCATCTCGAACCTGATTACCTTCGCCATCCAGTTCGGCATGTTCCTGGCCTTCGCCTTCTTCTTCGCCCTGCAAGGCTCCGACCTGACCCCCAACTGGACCTGGATTGCGCTCTCGCCCATCCTGCTGCTAATGATGGCCGGGCTGGGACTGGGCTTCGGTATCATCATCTCCTCGCTGACTACCAAGTATCGCGACCTGCGCTTCCTTGTCCAGTTTGGCGTGCAATTGCTGATGTATGCCACCCCGGTCATTTACCCGGTTTCGGCCATCCCGGCCCAATGGCAGTGGGTCATCCAAGTCAACCCGATGACACCCATCGTCGAGGCCTTCCGCTTTGCATTCCTCGGCGCAGGGACGGTTGACCTCGGCCACCTGCTCTACAGTTTTGGCTTCATGGTTATGGTTGTCTTCATCGGGGCCGTCATCTTCAACCGCGTCGAGCAGACGTTTATGGATACGGTGTAGTTTATGACCAAAAACTTCGCCCTGATCGGCGCGGGCGGCTATATTGCGCCGCGCCACCTGAAAGCCATTCGCGACACCGGCAACCGCCTGGTCGCAGCAGTGGACCCGAAAGACTCGGTTGGCATTCTCGACCAATTTTCCTATGATGTGCGCTTTTTCACCGAAATCGAGCGCTTTGACCGCCACCTGGAGAAATTGCGCCGCACGAGCGCTACCGAAAAGGTCGATTATGTATCGGTTTGCTCGCCCAACTACCTGCACGATGCCCACTGCCGCCTGGCGATGCGCGTCGGCGCGGACGTGATTTGCGAGAAGCCGCTGGTCGTCAACCCCTGGAACCTGGATGCCCTGCAGGAAATCGAAGCCGAGACGGGCTGCAAGGTCAACAATCTCTTGCAGTTGCGCGTCCACCCGGAACTGGTCAAACTCAAGGAACAGATTGCCCAGGCTGGCGCGACTGCCATGCACGATGTCGTCCTGAGTTACATCACCAGCCGCGGCAACTGGTATCACGTCTCCTGGAAGGGCCAGCCGGACAAATCCGGCGGAGTGGCGACCAATATCGGTATCCACTTTTTCGATTTGCTCCTGTGGCTGTTTGGCCTAGCCGCGGAGGTCAAATGCCACCTGACCAATGACAAGCGCATGGCCGGATTTATCCAACTCGAACACGCCCGCGTGCGCTGGTTCTTGTCGGTGGACAAGGACGATTTGCCCGAAGCGGCGCGCCAGGCGGGCAAAACCACCTTCCGCTCGATTACGGTGGACGGCCAGGAAGTCGAATTTTCAGAAGGTTTCACCGACCTGCACACCCGCGTCTACGAGCGAACCCTGGCCGGGAACGGCTTCGGCATCGACGTGGCGCGCCCTTCGATTACGCTCACCCATCGCATCCGCCAGGCGGAACTTTCCTCGCCCGGCGACTTGGCCCACCCCTTCCTGAAAAAATAATGACCGACGCGCCTTACTTTGCCCATCCCTCCAGTTACATTGATGAGCCGTGTGAAATCGGCGCAGGCACGCGCATCTGGCATTTTTGCCATGTGATGACGAATGCCAAAATCGGCAGGAATTGCTCGCTCGGCCAGAATGTGATGGTAGCCAGCGGGGTGACGGTGGGCGATAACGTCAAAATCCAGAACAATGTGTCGCTCTATACCGGCGTAATCGTTGAAGACGATGTTTTCCTGGGCCCTTCCTGCGTGTTGACCAACGTCATTAACCCGCGTTCGCAGATTAATCGCAAGTCCGAGTACATGCGCACCCTGCTGAAGCGCGGCGCGACGATTGGGGCGAATGCCACCATCGTGTGCGGCGCGACGATTGGCCACTATGCTTTCATCGGCGCAGGGGCAGTCGTACGCGGCGATGTGCCGGACTACGCCCTGATGCTCGGCGTGCCGGCTAAACAAAAAGGCTGGATGAGCCGCCACGGACACCGCCTGCCTGCCCCGGATGCCGACGGTCTGCTGACCTGCCCGGAGAGCGGCTGGCACTACCGCGAAGAATCCGGCCTTCTGCGCTGCCTGGATTGGCCCGAAGAGCAACCCCTGTAGCGCAAGATAATATCTTGCGCGTGAAGATGGTCGAGTAGCCCCACGGTTGTCGAGCCTGTCGAGACAGGGGCGTATCGAGACCAATTCCAAGTGGTAAGTGCAACTTTTGGTCTCGATACGGCGTAAAACATCGCCTACTCGACCAACCTAAAATAATTATGAACCCCATCCCCATCCTCGACTTAAAAGCCCAATACGCAACCATCCGCGCCGAGGTGGAATCTGCCATTGCACGCGTGATGGAATCGCAGCATTTCATCCTCGGCCCGGAAGTGGAAGCCCTCGAGCAGGAAATCGCCGCCTATTGCGGCTGCCAGTCCGGGATTGGCGTGTCCTCCGGTACCGATGCCCTGCTGGTCTCGCTGATGGCGATTGGCCTCCAGCCGGGGGATGAAGTCATCACCTCGCCCTATTCCTTTTTCGCTACCGCCGGGGCCATCGTGCGACTGGGCGCGCGCCCGGTTTTTGTGGACATTGACCTGGATACCCTCAATATCGATGCCAGTTTGATTGAAGCCGCCATCACGGAGCGCACCCGCGCCATCCTGCCCGTGCACCTGGCCGGACAAATGGCCGACATGGACGCCATTATGGCGATTGCCAACCGGCACGGCCTGTACGTAATCGAAGACGCATGCCAGGCCCTCGGCGCGGACTTCGGCGGACGCCGGGCAGGTTCCATTAGTCACCTGGGCTGCTTCTCTTTCTTCCCGTCCAAGAACCTGGGTGGCGCGGGAGACAGCGGCATGGTCACCGCCAACGACCCGGCCCTGGCCGACCGGGTTGCCCTGTTGCGCAATCACGGCCACCGCCCCAAATATTACAACCAGGCGGTCGGCGGCAACTTCCGCATGGACGCCCTGCAAGCCGCCATCCTGCGCGCCAAACTGCCCCACCTCGAAGCCTGGACTGCCGCCCGCCAGCGCAACGCCACCCTGTATCGTCAGTTTTTCCTGGATGCCGGGTTCGCCAGCGAAACGCCAGAACTTCGTGAGCAAAAGCCAGTCATCCTGCCACGAGAAACTGGCTGGGGACGCCATATCTATCACCTGTACCAGGTACGCGTCCAGAACCGCGCTGGGCTGATGGCTCATTTGAAAGCAAACCAAATTGGCAGTGAAATTTATTACCCCGTCCCGCTGCACTTGCAGGCCTGTTTTGAGGGCATGGGCTACGCCAAGGGCGATTGCCCGAACGCCGAACGCGCCGCCGAAGAGACCCTGGCCCTGCCGATTTACCCGGAAATGAACGAGATTCAAATTCAGCGAGTGGCAGACACACTTGCAAAGTTTTATTCCCATTAAACTTAAGGAAAGATTGCCATGAACTTTGAAACCAACGATGAACATCGCATGATTCGCAAGATGGTGCGCGATTTTGCCGAGAAGGAAATCGCCCCGCTGGCAGAGGAGATTGACGCCAGCGACCAGTTCCCGCATGGGCTTATGCGCCGCCTGGGGGAGTTGGGTATCCTGGGGATGCCGTTCCCCGAAGCCTATGGCGGCTCGGACGGCGATTATTTCGGGCTGGTGATTGCCCTCGAGGAAGTGGCCCGCGTTTCGGGTTCGCTGGCCCTGATTTTGGATGCGCACACCTCGCTGTGCTGTGAGCCAATCTATCACTTTGGCACCGAAGCCCAACGCCAGAAGTTTCTCATCCCCTTGGCGCGCGGAGAGAAGGTGGGCGCATTTGGTCTTACCGAGCCCCAGGCCGGTTCGGATGCCGGCGCAACTCTGACCCGCGCCGTGCGTGATGACGATGCGTGGGTCATCAATGGCCAGAAGGTTTTCACCACCAACGGCTCGGCGGCGGACGTGTTCGTCATCACCGCCAAAACCGACCCGGACAAAGGCACACGCGGCATTTCGTCCTTCATCATCGAAAAAGGCACGCCCGGCTTGCGCCTGGGGCGCGAGGAAAAGAAGATGGGCCTGAACGGCACCGGCACCTGCGCGCTGTTTTTCGAGAACTGCCGTATTCCTGCTGAAAACCTGCTCGGAGCGGAGAATGAAGGCTTCAAGCAATTTATGATTACCCTGGATGCAGGGCGAATTGCGATTGCTGCCATGGCGCTTGGCCTGGCCCAGGGCGCATTCGAACGTGCGGTGGCTTATGCCAAAGAGCGCGTCCAGTTTGGACGCCCGATTGCCCAGTTCCAGGCCATCCAGTGGATGGTGGCCGATATGGCTACGGACATCGAATCGGCGCGGCTGATGCTCAACAAAGTCGCCTGGATGAAGGAGCAGGGTTTGCGTTACACCAAAGAAGCCGCCATGCTCAAATTGTTAGCCACCGAGGTCTCGGAGCGGGTCTGCTACAAGGCCGTCCAAATCCTGGGCGGATACGGCTACATCCGCGACTATGCCGTCGAGCGCATGTATCGCGACCAGCGCCTGTGCGCGATTGGCGAGGGAACCAACGAAATCCAGCGACTGGTGATTGCGCGCCAGGTTCTGGAACTATAGGCCGGGTGAAACCATGAGAAAATTTACCATTGGACAAAGCGCCCGCCGCGCGAAGGTTGTCACTGCCGAAGAAATTGCTTTTTTTGCCGAATATTCCGGCGACAACAACCCGGTTCACATTGACCCTGAATTTGCCGCCAAAACGCGCTTCAAGGGCGTGATTGCGCATGGCATGATTGCGACCGTCTTGATGACCGCCATTTTGGGCACCGAACTACCCGGCCCCGGCAGCGTCTATCTTAGCCAGTCGATTAAATTTACCGCCCCGGTGCGCCCCGGCGATGAGATTACCGCCGAAGTGACCGTCAAGGCTTGGAATGCCGAGAAAAGAATCATCACAGTCGAGACGCGCTGTTTCAACCAGCACAGCGCGGACGTATTGACCGGCGAAGCCGTCTTGCTGGTGGACGACTTGCCAGCTTAAAAATTCGTCTAATTCGTAAAATTCGCCTGCACTGGCTCCAGGCCAGGGTTGCAAAAAACAAAATTCGCCCAATTCGCACAATTCGTGGCAAAAAAATCATCCCATGCCCGAAATCATCCACAAAGACCTCTCCTACGCCATCGTCGGTGCCGCCATGGAAGTGCACAAAATCCTCGGCCCCGGCTTCCTCGAGTCGGTTTATGAATCGGCCCTGGCCTATGAGCTTGACTTGCGCGGAATCCCTTATGAACGCCAGAAACGCCTGCCCGTCTCTTACAAGGACAAATTCATCGGCGAGTATGTTGCTGATATGGTTGTGGACAACAAAATTATTCTTGAACTTAAGGCTGTCTCTGCTATTGTTCCCGCCCATGAAGCTCAGGCGCATCATTATGTGAAGGCAACGGGCCTTAAACTGGCAATTATCCTGAATTTTGGAGCCGAGTCTCTGCAACGAAAACGTATCGCCCGCTAAAAACCGCCACGAATTGGACGAATTTCACGAAGCCTTAAAAAATTCGTCTAATTCGTGCAATTCGTGGCCGGAATTTGTGGCAAGAACTAAAAATATGACAACCGTTATCTCCGTTGAAAACCTTTCCAAAACCTACCGCCTGGGCCAAATTGGTACCGGCACCTTCACCCATGACTTAAATGTCTGGTGGGCCAAACTGCGCGGACAGCCCGACCCCCGGCTCAAAATCGGCCAGGCCGACCACGGCAACCGTGACGGCGAAGAACTGATGGCCTTGCGCGATGTCTCCTTCACCGTCCAGCAGGGAGAAGTGCTGGGCATCATTGGCCGCAACGGGGCCGGGAAAAGCACCCTGCTCAAAATCCTTTCGCGGGTGACCGCCCCCACCAGCGGACGGATTCGCGCCAAGGGTCGTGTAGCCAGCCTGCTCGAAGTGGGGACGGGCTTTCACCCCGAATTGACCGGGCGCGAGAATGTGTACCTGAACGGCGCGATTCTGGGTATGACCAAAGCCGAAGTGGCCCGCAAATTTGACGAGATTGTGGATTTTGCCGGGGTGGAGAAATTCATTGATACTCCCGTCAAGCGTTACTCCAGCGGCATGTATGTGCGCCTGGCCTTTGCCGTGGCCGCCCACCTTGACCCCGAAATCCTGGTGGTAGATGAAGTCTTGGCGGTTGGGGATGCGGAATTTCAGAAGAAATGCCTGGGCAAGATGGGCGAAGTGGCCCAGGGTGGGCGGACGGTCTTATTTGTCAGTCATAACATGGCGGCGGTTCAGGGTTTATGCCAGAAGGCTCTGTTGCTCGATAAGGGTTCTCTTAAAACACTTGGCGCAACCCGGGAAGTTATTGATTTGTATATTAAGCAGAACCAAGTTGTGGGTGAACAAAATATTTTAGGCGGTTTTGATTTGTCTAATCGAACCAATCCTTATTCACCTGAGCATTTATTTGTTTGTTCCTTAGGATTTAAGAACAGCGAGGGGCATGGTATTGCCGCGATTGAAATGGGCGCACAATTGATGATGACAATTCATTTATCAGGGTTTTCGCAGCACCGTGGTGCGGAAGTAGGACTAATTTTTAAGACATCCGTGGGACAATGGGTAACCAGCATAACGACAGCAATGACCGATGTGGAATTGGTTTCCTTTCGTACCAACGATGAGATAGCCACCCTTACTATTCCAAAAGTACCGTTTACTCCCGGCAGATACTGGATTGACATCAGCGTTGCCCAGCCAGGAGTTGGACGGTTAGATTATGTTGAGAACGCCGCTTATATAGATGTCTTGGAATCCGATGTATATGGCAAAGGCCATCGGGTTTCCAGCTATTTTGGACTTGTATATCTGGATGCAGGTTGGAAAATAGAGCCGTCTTTATGAAACCTATTCAGCCAATGACCAAAAAATCTTTCCTTTGGAAAATATTATTAAACGTAAAACGTAGGTTCATACCTAAAAAATGGCCAGGATCGATAGTTGACGGTCATGCAATTATTGAGGGCGACCCTTCGCGCATATCTTTAGCCGCAGGAGTTGTTATTGAAGCTGGTGCTGTTGTATCCACTTTGCATGGTGGTCATATCATTTTGGGTAAAAATACTGTCATTAGACGAGGCGCAATGCTTATGACCTATGGCGGAGATATTCATCTTGGGGAAAATTGCGGGGTAAATCCATATACTGTTTTGTATGGACACGGCGGTTTAACCATTGGTAACCATGTTCGGTTTGCAACGCATGGCGTTGTCATTCCTGCCAATCACTCTTTTGACCAGAAAGAGATACCGATTTACTTCCAGCCGCTTACAAAAAAAGGGATTGTTATTGGGGATGATGTCTGGGTTGGGGCAGGTGTGATGATTTTGGATGGTGTGCGGATTGGCGATGGCTGTGTTTTAGGCGCGGGTTCTGTTGTTACGAAAGACATTCCAGCGAGAAGCATTGTTGTAGGTAATCCTGCCCGAACGATAAGGCAGCGGTAGATAGATAGCTTGGGTATATGATGAAATTCTGTAAATCCATTTTTTCATTTGCAAACCTATTGCGTGAGCGAGTACTTGAGCAAAGAATCAGCGCCATTTTGGCTGATGCTACTCCTTACCGCTATTATGATACAGAAGAATTGTTTTGCAAATTACAAGCAGAATATGAGCATAAAAAACCGAAGGAATATGGTTATGACTCTTATAGCACCTGGCGTCGGGGCTTTGAAAGAGCACAAAAACTATTAGAAAATCCATTTGTTCAATCTGAAAATCTTGCTGTCTGTGAAATTGCTGCAGGCGATGGTATGGCCGGCTATGCCCTGGCTAACTATGGGCATAGGGTAACCCTTACAGACATGGATGACTGGCGTGATAAACGGGCAAAACCACTTAATTTTGTGCAGTCAAACATTGATAATGGATTGGATTTGGAAGATAATCTTTTTGATATTGTAGTTTCTTACAATGCTTTCGAGCATTTTTTGAATCCTAGGCGGGCATTTGATGAAGTCGTTCGCATCTGCAAGCCGAATGGTTTAATTTATCTGGAATTTGGCCCATTGTATGCCAGCCCATGGGGGTTGCATGCCTATCGCAGCCTGTATATGCCATACCCGCAGTTCATCTTTTCGCCAAAATTTGTTCAGGAAAAACTCTCTCAGATAGGTATTTCTGATTTGGGTAAGGCCTCATCATCGCTGCAACCTATGAATCGATGGACCGTCGCAGATTTTTCTAGGTTATGGACATCTTCTCTTGTGGAGGTATTAAGCCGCAATTTCTACCGAAATAAAGATTTCCTAGAATTTGTTATTAGATTTCCTCGGGCTTTTTCTGGCAGGGGATTGACTTTTGAAGATATCACTGTTCAAGGTGTATTTGTATCCTTGAAGAAATGCGAAATCGTTCTGTAAGAGTTTCTAATTTATGCCCTCCAAGCAAATTCTATCGTTGCAAGATTCTGTTATTAATTATGTTGAATCTAACATTGCAGATAAAGGGACATTCTATCGTTCATCTGATGGTGGCCCCGGAACTTTGTATGGTACGGTGTATGCCCACTTAATCAAGGTTTATCTCACTGGAAAAAAGCCAACCATCTCAGGTTCTTTGCAAGAAATATTGCATTTACAAGACTCGCAACAAGGTTATTTTATTGGACCTGAGGTTAGAGACTGGGAGCCGGACAAATCTGTTAAGCATAGCAGGGAGCATGTCTTATTGCACTTAGCATGTACAGTTTTACCGCTTTTGGACATATATAATCTGGCCCCTCTTTTCCCATTAAGATTTGCTCACAAATTTAACGGTTGTGAAGATTTAGAATCGTGGTTAGAAAATCGAGACTGGAGCGATGCCTGGCTGGAAGGGAATAACCTGCTTTTTGTAGGGCAATTACTGGTTTTTCTGCGCGATAAAGAAGGGGTTCCGGGAGCACAACAGGCTTTAGATTTGTACTTTGATTGGTTGGATAAGAATTTGGATCCGGAAACAGGTTTGTGGGGAACAAATGGTTACTGTTCGCCATTCATTGCCATGTGCGGTGGCTACCATCAATTATTGGTCTATTATTATGAGAACAGGGATATTTTATATCCAGAAAAATTAATAGACACAGTTCTAAGCTTACAGCACATTGATGGGGGGTTTTCTCCGAAGGGCGGTGGTGGCGCATGTGAAGATGTAGATGCGGTAGACATACTCGTTAACTTATACAAGATGGTTGATTACAAGCGGCCAGAGATTCGAAGTGCCTTGAGGCGTTGTTTGCGGCATATTTTATCTTTGCAAAATCCAGATGGCGGTTTCCCATACAATCGTACTGATTCTTTTAGTCATCTTAATATTCCTGCCACATTTTGCCAGGCGGGTAAATCAAATATGTTTTCGACGTGGTTCAGGGTTCATACTTTGGCGCTGATTGCTGAGGTTTTGACCGATGAGCCTATACTTGCAGGGGTAGATTTTCATTTCAATAGCACACTCTCGATGGGTTGGCATCGAAAGTGGCCAAAAGTTGATCATAGGCTATTCTTTGTTCATCGACTAGAAGAATTTCCGGCAAATATTTCTCATATTCTGACAAGTTTTCGGTGGCACATCAATAATGGCTCTAAAGTATTACGAAAACTTGTCAGAAAAATAAAAAAGCGATTTTAATGTCTGATAGATTTCCGGTCGTCAGTGTCGTCATGTCTGTCCATAATGGGCAGGCGTTTTTAGCACAAGCCATTGAGAGCATTTTGTCTCAAACTTTTTCAAACTTCGAATTCATTATCATTAATGATGCTTCCACGGATAATAGCTCCCAGATAATCGAATCTTTCCGCGATCAGCGAATCGCCTGTTTTGTAAACGAAGAAAAAATGGGTTTGGCCGCATCTCTAAATAAGGGAATTTCCCTGGCGAAAGGGGAATATATTGCGCGCATGGACGCAGATGATGTTAGCACTCCTGATCGACTTGAAAAACAGGTCAATTTTCTATTGGCAAACCCTGAGATTGCGGTAGTTGGCGCAAATATTATCTTTATTGATGAGCAAGGCAATCATCTTCAACGCCTAAACTACCCTGAAACTTCTGGTCTGATACGCTGGTCATTGTTATTCCGAAATTCAATCGCGCATCCAGTGGTCATGTTTCGCAAGGCGCTGTGGGATTCAGGCTATCGTTATGATGAGAATATGCAAGCCACACAAGATTATGACCTTTGGTCTCGCATAAGCGACACACATAACTTATATAACCTTCAGGATTATTTACTGTATTATCGCCAGCATGACGCCACTGTATCAAGTGTCAATTCTGATGTGCAACGCAGCCTGGACTTCGATGTTTCTCGGCGGGCTATTTCAAGAGCCTTGGGGCAAGATTTGCCCGTTGAATTAATAGTGTGCCTTAGAGATCCATTGAAAATTACGAATATAGCCTTGGCACAAAAAGCTGCATATACATTGATTGATTTATATCGAAAATCGATAAAATGGGATATGCAGAACCTTGAGCGCATGTATATTCAAAAAAGAGTTGCTTCTACGCTGCTGAAAATCTGGCGTCTTCAAAATCGTTCTGTTTTATTGTGGTTTGCGGTCTTGTATTCGTTGTATCTGAACCCCCAATTAATAATCGAAAAATTTGGCATTTCCTCTTCGCAGACAAATTAATCATGCTTCTCTCCATCGTTGTTTGCACCTACAATCGCGCCGACATGCTGGCAACTGTGCTGGAAAACCTGGCAGGGCAAACCCTGTCACCTGACGAGTTTGAAATCCTGATTGTGGATAACAACTCTACCGACGATACCGCCCGCATTGCCCAGGAGTTTTGCGCGAAATACCCCCATTTTCATTATTTCCTCGAAAAAAATATCGGGCTATCGCATGCCCGCAACCGTGGGCTGGCAGAAGCCAGGGGCGTCTATGTCGGCTATACCGATGATGACTGCCGCATCCCGGCGGATTGGTTGGAAAAAGCCCATCGCATTGCCACCGAGCACGCTCCTGCCATTTTCGGCGGGCCGTGGCTGCCGTTTTACACTGTCCCCAAGCCTTACTGGTATTTGGATAAGTATGACACCTATATGGATGGGAAATACCCGACATGTGCAGAATATTTTCAAGGAAAGTTTGTTACCGGGGCAAATATTTTTATCCTTCGAACTGCATTGATTTCCTGTGGAGGTTTTGACACAAATTTGGGAATGCAGGGAGGAAACCTTGGCTACCATGAAGAGATAGAATTACAGAGAAGAATACTTGCCGCAATTCCAGGCGAAAGAATTTTTTTTGACCCTGAATTGCATCTAAAACATTGGGTACGACCTGAAAAGATGAATCTATTATGGCGATTTAAGCAACAGCATGCAGTGGCAAGAGCAAAGGCGCTCTTAGGTAGCCGGGATGAAAGACAATCGAAGCTGACTATATCTTTGATCATTAAATTATTGATTCGTCCGCTTATCGAAAGCATACATGTTATTTGTATCATCCCCTTTCGAAACAAAACTGCTTATCCTTTTGTGCAAAACTATGTGTATGAAGTAGTAGCTCCCGTGTTGCGCAAGCAGATATATGGTTTTTATTTATTATATTTTTTGCGTCGCGCAAAAGAAAGCTAATTTCAGTGATCTATTTACTTAATCCAAGTTGCTACCAAAGGAAGTTGATGGAGCAGGCGACGACGAACAAAGCAACTTTGAGTTCGAAACCTTTGGCAGTAACAGCATGAATGGATTTTGGCAGGAGCCGCTCAATCAGGCTCCCAGTTGTTTCAACCACCTTTCGGAGGGTCGATTGGAAATAGAAGATAAACGGAGGCACAGGTCTCAAAGAGTTTTTCTTCCGAATGGGTGACAAAACAATCCCGGCTTCTTTCATGATGTCCTCGATAACATAATCGTTGTAGGCCTTATCACCTATTACCAAAGATTCTTCAGGCAAGTCAAAATTGTATAAACCCAAAGCGCTGGTGTCATTCATTGCGCCTGGTGCGAGGAAAAATTCGACCGGTTCGCCCTGTTCCGTCACCAAAACATGGATCCGGATGCCATAAAAATAGCGTTTTTTGCTTGGAATATAGCCGCGCCAGTCTTCACCTTGGTAAATTTCAGCTCGTGGAATGCGATAATTGTCGCAAACGGCAATTGGATAGCTATCGATCACATAAATCGAGTTCTCGTTGAGTTTCTTCCAGGTTTCGCCAAGCCGCAGGAACAAGGTCAGGAACAACTCGGCGATGTTATGCAAGCGGCGGTTGAAGCGGCTCTTACCTAACATATTCGGAATGTAATGGCCATCATATAGAAAGCGGCTGGCCATGCAAAAGTTGCCCTTAAAGTACAACATTGCAACGATAGCAGTCGTCATGACTTCGGCATCACTCATTTGGCGTTGTGGATCTTCGTAGTGGTGCAACGCGGTGAGCATGTCAGCACAGAGGCAAAACACTACTATAATTTGGGTATCCATGATTGTCTCCTCTTTTGGTGGTCGGGATACCCCAAATGTAGCCGACTTTCATGGATTTTTGTCAAAGTTCAACAATGGTAGCAACTTGGGTTACTTAAGAAGTTTTAAGAAAGGTATTTTCTGTTGAGGCTTGTTCTCGAAGGATTTATCTATAAATCCCAGGCGCACGGTGGTGTGTCACGTATGCTCAATGAACTTTTGCCCCGCATGTGTGAGCAGGATAACTCGTTAAGTGTAGAAATCCTTACCCTGCCAGGTACTCACCGTCCTCTGCCTGTTCATTCGGCGATTTCCGCGCGCCCCATCAGTTTTCAGCCTTTTGGCGGCTGGCGCCCGCGCGCTTTCTGGCGTTACCTTGAGCTGCCCATCAATCGTTGGTTTTCGAACCGCGCCATTGCCCGAGCCGTTGGCCGGGGTGGTGGCGCAATCTGGCATTCTGCTTTTTATCACCTGCCTGGTGAATGGCAGGGCCCAATTGTAACCACCATGCTCGACATGGCTTATGAACGTTTCCCTGCGATTTTTAAGTCTGCCACTCATCATGCCCTCATTCGCGCCAAACGTGAGTGCATTCGCCGTTCAGACATGGTGATTTGCATATCCGAAGCCACCTGCCAGGATGTGATTGATTTGCATGGCGCCGACCCGGCCAAAACAGTGGTTGTGCATCTTGCCCCCAGCCAGGTATTTCATGCTGCTACTGAATATGAGAATTTGCTTGAGTTGAACTTGCCTGCCAATTTTTTACTTCATCTCGGCAATCGTTCTGCCAATAAAAATTTTTCATTCCTGTTAAACGCTTATGCAAGCTGGCCTGGGCGCAGCGACCTGCCCCTGGTGGTGGTGGGCCATGATTGGAACAGCGGCGAGGAGAATCAAATCGTTGAATTAGGTCTCGAAAACGACCTTTTCCGAATCCCACACCAGCCGGATGAAGTGTTGGCCCAGTTATACCGGCGCGCGGCGGCATTCCTGTTCCCTTCCATCTATGAAGGGTTTGGCATGCCCCTGCTGGAAGCGATGGCCTGTGGTTGCCCGGTTGTCTCTTCTCGTATTCCATCATCTGTTGAAGTGGGTGGTCAAATTCCTTTTTATTTTGATCCCTTGTCCATTCCTGAATTTCACGCCGCGCTCGACCAGGCCCTTGCCATCCCGCGTAATGACGTGCGCTTGCAGCAAGGTTTGGCCTGGAGCGGGCAATTTACATGGGATGCCGCTGCGGCGCAAACCCTGGCGGTGTATCGTCAACTTGTAGGCCGATAGTACTTTTATCAAATTCTGGCAACGAAACTGTTATGGTTCGAAAAAGGTTCAATATGACAATTTTAAAAGAATTACGTTCCTGGCGGGATGAATGGCAAAAAGTATATCGTTTTCATGGGGGGTGGATAACCGAATTGCGTTGCCTTCTTGGGGCATGGCTTGTAAAGCGGGGCAAGGTTGAGATTATTCCCCAAATGGGTCAATTGGATGCCGTAACTTTCTCGGTCGTGACAAAGATGACCGCTGTATGGGCTTATTTCAGCTTAAGAATTGCCCGCCAGGTGCCAATGCGTATTCTGATTGCCGACAGCGCGGGTTCGCTTTCTCAGGTTTTGCCGCAACAGCCCGGAATGCAAATTTTGCCGGTGTTTAACTATCACCATGCCAACAAGCTCGATATGTTTGTCAATCAATTGTGCAGCGCTCCTTATGTTCTCGTTTCAGATGATGATATTTTCTGGTTGGGAAGTGACGCCATTCTCTGGGCGCTTGAACAATTTGAAGGCAATCCCAACCTTGCGGTTGTATCCCTGTTGCCTAAAAATGAAACTCCCGACTTGCTCAAGGACAAAGTCCAGCAGCCCATGGGGTCACTTTTTATGCTTCGGCGTTCGATCTGGCTGGGTGAGAATCTCTCTTTTGCAGTGGATAATAGCCCTTTGAAACACAATATGGGTATTTATGACACTGGCGAAAAGGCCCAAACCCAATTGCTTGAGCGGGGTTACGACATTATTTACCTGCCCGAATCCATGCGCAAAGATTTTGTCCCATTAAAGGGAATTAGCACCTGGGTATTAAAAACCCAAAAGCATCAGGGCAATTTGCGCCGGCACATTCAATCACATGCAGGCTTGCAGGAAAAAGTATTCCAGATGATTGTTTCAGCCAATCGCCTGGGAAAGTTGTTCTTAAAAATTTATCCCCAGGCAACCGATGGCAACTTTACCCGGCCCATATTCTTGCAAAATGTTGAGAACCTGTGCCGTGAGTTATTACCCGCTGAAAGCATTCATTTCATCGAGTCTGAAATCGAACAGAAAATGTACCTTTTGGAATCAGCAATGTTTGCTGATTAGCAGAATACCCATGCCCCGTACCGGACGCCACCCCAAAAACAAAGAAATCAAAGACATGTCGGTTAATTGTTTAGAGACAAAGCAAGTTTTGCCAAGTATTCTAAGCCACCTCTCAAATGTTAAAACCTAGATACATTCAATTCTTACATGTAATGGCTGAGATTGAAGCTTCTTTTGGCGGCGCGGACAAATTGTTATTCTGGCGGCGTCAAGAATTAGAAAATCTCGATGTCCACTTTGGTGATCCAATTTGGATAGGCCGGCATTTGAGAATTTTAAGAAGTGGCAACATCGTACTTGGAAATCGTGTTGCCTTGCCCTTTAACGCACAACTAATTAATTACAGCCAAATTACGATTGGTGATGATTTTATAGCGGCATCAGACCTAATCATCAATACTGGAACACACGACCCAGTAACCATGAATCCCTCATCGAAAGAAATTCATATTGGCAATCGTGTTTGGTGTGGAGTTCGTGTTACCATACTGGCAGGTGTGACTATAGGTGACGATGTGGTGATCGGAGCAGGAAGTTTGGTTAATAAAGATATTCCCAATAATGTAATGGTGGCAGGCGTGCCAGCTCGAATTATTCGCCCGTTAGATCGTTCTCATGTAAAAAAAATTTGGTCGCAGGCTAATCCCAAGCAAAAAGCCCAATTTTTTGATGCATAAAAATTGCACATTTGGAGTTTTATCCGATGCCTCGTTTAGGTCACCATCCTCTCAAAGTTACTGGCTTAAAAGATGATTTTTGCCCGCAAAAAATTACCATTGCTACAATTACACACATTCCGCAGGTTGCTGGTTACTGGGCTGAGAGTCTAGATGTACTGAAAATTTTCTTTCAAAGCTTGTTTGCAAGTACGGAACAATCGTTTGATTTGATGGTATTTGATAATGCCAGCTGTGAAGAAGTCCAAAATTATCTTGTTAGCTTGAAGATGGATGGGACAATTCAATACTTAACACTATCGCAACATAATTTGAAAAAGCTGGGCGCTCTAAATTACTTGCTTTCTACTGCCTCGGGTGATTACATTGCTTTTGCTGATAGCGATGTATACTTCTTGCCAGGATGGTTGGAAGCCTCACTGAAAATATTGGATACATTTCCTGAAGCGGCCAAAGTAACCGCTTTGCCACTTGTAGGAGGCGATAAAACCCTTCTTTACGCAGAAAATGTTCAACGGGCACAATCTGACCCAAGTTTGGTGTTGAAACTGGGTGAACTGGTAGAACAACAATACATCGATGCCCATCGGGTTAGTCTAGGAAAAACCCCTGAGCAGTATGAGACGTACTTGAAAAACCGTAAAGACGTATTGCTCACCCGAAATGGCGTCTCTGCTTATCTCACAGGCGCTGATTTTCAATTTACAATTACTCGTCAATCGCTTCAAAAGGCTCTTCCCCTTGTCGTCGAAAACCCAAATGAATATTATGACCCAATTTATTCGCCTGTTCTTGAGCGGCGACTAGAAGCAGCCGGGTTGTGGCATCTTTCTACTCCCGATTATTTAGTGCATCACATGGGCAATCATGTGCCAAACCTGTCTGCCGAACTTCCCTGGCTAAATCTTGAGCCGGGTGAAGCGTTTCATACTCACATTCATCCCCAAAAAACGGTTTCTCTCTCCTTCTCAAATCGTTTACGCCAAAACCGCATCATCCGCAAAGCCATCAACAAAATTCATCTGTGGTCCTATCGTTTTTTATATGACGCTTGAGTGTAAAAAACAGTGAACATCGCCGTCCTCGTCCCTCTCTACCAATCTCAATTCACCCCAGACGAGCAAACCTCCCTGTGCCACCTGCAACACCACTTGGGTGGCCTGCCGCTCATTGCCATCCAGCCGGCCGGGTTGGGGTTGCGCCTGCCAGGGTTCGCCGCGCGCGAGTTTCCCGCCCATCACTTTGCCAGCATCAGCGCCTACAGCAAACTGCTCCTCTCCCCGGCCTTTTATGAAGCCTTCCGCGAATTTGACTACATCCTGGTTTACCAGACCGATTGCCTGGTCTTTTCGCCCGGCCTGGCCCGCTTTTGCCAAATGGGCTACGACTACCTCGGTGCGCCCTTCTTTGAAAAAGCCAGCCAGCCGCCGCGCCTCTCGCGGGTTGGCAATGGCGGCCTATCCCTGCGCCGTGTGCAGGCCTTTCTCGATGTGCTACATTCACCGCACATCCCGGCCTGGGGCGAAGTCCTGAGCGCCCGCCTGCCCGACCTGTACGAATTTCCCCGCCCGGCACGCTGGCTCAAAAAGATGCGCATTATCCGCGCCGCCCGGCGCGGGGTGGCCTGGTACACCCGCGAATATGGCCTGAACGAAGACCTGTTCTGGTCCGACCGCGCCCACCTGTTCAAGCCGGATTTTAAGATTGCCCCGCTCGACGCGGCCCTGCAATTTGCCTTCGACGCCCACCCCCGCGCCTGTTTTGCCCACAATGGCGGCGCGTTGCCCTTTGGCGCGCATGCCTGGGCCAGGTGGCAGCGCGATTTTTGGGAGCCACACCTTCTGCCATGACCGCCGATTATTTTAAGAACCTTTCCCCTGTTTTTATTCTTGGCATTGCCCGCTCGGGCACTACCCTTCTGCAAAGCCTGCTCGATGGTCACCAGCAACTGCTGGTGGATATCTATGATTCCCGTTTTGCCTACTGGTATAAGCGAGTTTATGGCTGGATCAATCAGCTGCAACATGGCCCGGTTTCAACCCCTGAGCGATTGGCTCTTGCAGAACAAATCATGCTCGACCATGTTTTCAACGCGGACAGCCCCTATTATCAAGATTTTGTATCGCACGTCTCCACCCCCGAATTAAAAAATCACTTTCGCAATTTGTTGGCTGCTCCGAGCAATCATCCTAAAGATTTTCTCGAATCGTACCTGCATGCGCTTGGATTGGCTTCCGGTCATCTGACCAGTCAAACCCGCTATTGGGTGGATAAAACCCTGAGCTATGAATATTTGTTTTATCGTTATGCCCAATGGTGGCCAACCGCCCGATTTATTTACATGACCCGCGACCCGCGCGATATTTACACCTCATATAAAAAACGCGACATCAAAAACAATCGCCCGATTACCTCCATCGAATCCTTTGCTGTCACCTGGGGCGATTCTGCCCGCACCCTGCTTAATTGCCAGCGTCAGGTTGCGCCCCAAAACCGCCTTGTTCTGCGCTACGAAGACCTGGTGGCCAACCCGCAGACGGTCATGCAATCGGTTGCCGACTTTTTGGGCATTGATTTTGCGCCGGGTTTGCTCAGCCCCACCAAAGGCTTTGGGCGCGTGCCGTGGGGCGGCAACCCCGAAACTGGCCAAAAACAAACCGGCGTGGTATACCAGGACGCGGCCCGCAAATGGCAAACCTACCTGCAACCGGAAGAATTGGCCCGGCTCGAGTTTTTGCTCGGGCGCGAAATGCAGGCGGTTGGTTATCCCCTTGCCGCCCCGCCCCGCGCTTTTCCGTTGGCGGCGGCCCAGGTTGCGGCGCGCCGCGCTTTATTTAAATTGGTCAATCTCGGCCTGTGAGCGCCTTCCTCCGCATCAGCATCGTCATCCCCTCCTACAACCAGGGCCAATACCTCGAGCAGGCCATTGGCTCCGTGCTCGAGCAGGGCTACCCCGCCCTCGACTTGCTGGTGGTGGATGGCGGCAGCCAGGATAACTCGCTCGACGTGATCCGCAAATACGAAAACCGCCTGGCCTGGTGGGTCAGCGAGCCGGATGGAGGCCAATCGCAGGCCATCAACAAAGGCTTTGCCCGCGCCACGGGCGAAATCATTACCTTCTTGAGCAGTGACGACCTCTACCTGCCCGGCGCGCTGGCCGATGTCGCCGCCCAATACCGTCAAAACCCGCAGGTTGGGGCCATCATTGGTGCCTTCTCCTTTTGGGATGCAGGCCAGCCCGCCCCCGGTGCGCCCATTCCGCCCTTTTTGAAAATCCCTGCCCCCTGCGACCTGACCCTCGGCCCCCCGGCGGTCTATCGCCTGCACCAGGCCGCCACCTTCTACACCCGCGCCGCGCTGGATGCTGTTGGCCGCAGCGTGCGCGAAGACCTGCGCTATGTCATGGATCGCGAATTGCTCTACCGGGTTTGCCGCCGCTTTCCATTGGCATTGTCAAATGCGCCTTATGGCGTTTTTCGCCGCCACCCCGAAAGCAAAAGCGTGGCCGAAATCCTGCCCTTTGCGCGTGAGTTTGCCCAAATCTACCGCGAAGCCCTCACCGGTGACCCGGATCAAGACCGCCTGCGGCGCAAAATGGCAAATTACCGCCTGTCCAGAGGATATGTGAAATACGCTCATGTTGTGCGCCGTTCCCCGCAAACCTACCTGGCCCTGTTGCGCGCCGCGCTTACCTTCCCCGGACTGGTTGCGACCAGCGGCTATTGGCGCGCTTATCTTCCATCGAAAATCGAATGACCGCTTCCAAACCCCACATCCTGCTCGTCATCGCCCGCGGCGAGGCCGTGCGCAACTTCATCTATTCCGACACCCTGCCGGTACTGGCTCAAAACGCGCGTGTCAGCCTGCTTTCGCTGGTCGATCATGGCGAAGTTATTGAGCGTGCCCGGCCCTATGTCGAACAGGTCATTCCCCTGCGCGCCTATCGTGAAAACCCGCTGGCAAGCTTCTACCGCGAAACCCTGCACATGGCCCACTTTCGCTGGCTGTGGAGCGAAAATGTCAAATCCTATTGGGGCCGCAAAAATGCCAAAGTGCGCGGCAAACCCTACGAAGTGCTTAAACTGGCCTGGCTGCGCGCCCTGGCTGTGCCGCTGGCCAATCGCCCGGCCCTCGAGCATGGAACCCGTCTTGAACAATGGTTTTCGTGGAAACTGCGCCCAAAAACCGAATTTGAAGACCTTTATGCCCGCCTGCAACCCGACCTGGTCTTCAACTCCTCCCATATTCACGGCTACGAAGCTGACCTGCCCCTGCGCGTGGCCCACGGATTGGGCATCAAGACCGCTGCCTTTATCTTCTCCTGGGATAACCTGACCTCCCGCAGCCGCATCATGGTTCCCTACGATAACTTCCTGGTCTGGACGGAAGGCCTGAAACGCCAGTTTTTGGATTTCTACCCCCAAGTTTCCCCAACGCGGGTGACGGTCACCGGCACACCGCAAATGGATTATCACTTCAAGCCCGAATTCTGGCTCTCGCGTGAAGAACTGGCCCGCCGCGTGGGCCTCGACCCGGCCCGGCTCTTCATCCTCTACACCACCGGGCGCGATGTCGATTTTCCCGACGAGCACAAAATCGTGGCCGAAGTCATCCGCTTTATCAAAACGCTCCAACCTCGCCCCCAACTGCTCGTCCGCACCTACATCAAGGGCAACAGCCCCACAATGGTTGCCCTGGCCGAAAGCCTGCAAAACGACCCCGATGTGGTTTTTCCAAAAATCCTTTGGGATAAACAATGGATTATGCCCCTGCACGATGACCTGGCCCTGTACACCAGCCTGTTGCGTCATACGGTTTTGGGGATTAATCCCGCCTCCACCGTCACCCTCGAACTCTTTATGACCGGCAAACCCGTCATCAACCTGGCTTTTGAGCCGCCGGGTAGCAAACTGCCGCACTGGTCCCGTTTTGCCCGTCACATTGACTACGAACACTACCGCCCGGTGGCCGCCAGCGGCGGGGCCATGGTCGCCCGCTCGCTCGATGACCTGAAAGCCATGATCCTGCGCGGCCTCTCGCAACCCCAAGCCGACCGCCCGGCCCAACAGCGCTTCCTGCAAAACTTCTTTGGCGACACGCTGGATGGCAAATCCGGCCAGCGGGTGGCCGAAGAACTTTTAAGACTGGCAAAACCCAACCGTGAAAATTAAAGCCCCCATCTTCCTCAACTGCCTCTCGCGTGGCGGCAGCAACATCTTTTGGAACATCTTCCTCTCCCATCCCGATGCCTGCTCCCCCATCCGCGAAACGCTCGAACTCTTTCGCACCGACCCTCGTGACCCGCACTGGGAAGGCTACCTGGTGGCCCTGCTCAGCGGCCAGCCAAATCTTTTCAATCAATGGAAATTGGAAGCCCGGTGGCCCGTCAACCGGCTCGCTCGTCAATTTATCGATTCCACCCTTTATCGTCACCAACAGCGGACTCTCACCGACCCCGAAATGCGCTTCAAGGCCGAAAACATCCCCTACACCCTGGCCGAAGTGCAACAGGCCCGCCTCGTCACCAAAAACAACAACGGCATCGCCTTCCTAAGCGATACCTTTGCCGAGATGTACCCCGATGCCACCTTTTTTGCCCTCCAGCGCGACCCCATCCCGCTCTATGAAAGTCACAAGCGCCGCAAAATTTCAAAAACCCCCGAACAGTTTGCCAATTTTTACAACCGCCTGGCCCGGCGCGCCCTGCAGGACAAACAGAACTTGCCCAACTACCACATCATTCGCTTTGAGGACATTCTCGCCGACCCGCCCGGCATGATTCCCCGCCTGTACCGCCTGGCCAACCTCGACCCGCAAAAAGTGGAAAGAGTGCGTTTTCGCGCCAAGCCGCACTACCAGGCCAACGGCTCGTATGGCTCGGCCCAGCCAGAGTTTGGGCATTACTGGTTTGGTTTCGACCAGGTTTATGAAATCCTCGAGCCGGAAATCAACCGCATCCAATCTGAACTCATCTCCCCCGAAGAACGCGGCCAGGTGGCCGAACTCACCCGCGCCGCCCGTGAGGCCTTTGGCTATGTTTGAGCCATCCATTTCGGTTGTCACCCCCACCTTGCGCCGCCCCGCCGAAATGCGCGACCTGCTGCAAAACCTTTCTGCCCAAACCCACCTGCCCCTCGAGCTGGTTCTGGTGGATGGCACTCCCGCTGGCGAGGAAGAAACCCGCCAGGTGGTCGAGCAAACAGCCCCAGGCCTGCCCTTTGCCGTCCAATACATCCGGCGCGGCGGCGGCACGGCCATCCAGCGCAATGTGGGCATTGATGCCGCCCGTGGCGCGTTTATCGCCTTCATCGATGATGATATTCGCCTCGAGCCGGATTTTTTCGCCCTGATGCTGGAGGCCTTTGCGCAGGATGTGGAGCACAAAGTCGGTGGAATCACCGGCTACATCACCAACCAGCACCTCGACCCGGCAACATCTCCTCGTTGGCAGTGGTACCGCCGCATGAATTTGTTCACCACCTACGAACCGGGCCGCTTCGACTACCAGACTGGCTACACCATTAACCGCTACCTTCAGCCGCCGCATGATACCCTGCGTGAAGTGGATTTTATGTCCTCCAACTCGGCATTATGGCGCAGGCAGGTTTTTGAACAGGGCCTGCGATTCGATGAATTTTTCACCGGCTTTGGCGTGCTTGAAGATGCACAAATGTCATTACGCGCCCGCCAAACCTGGCAACTGCTCGAACATGGCCGCGCCCATTGCCAACACTTGCACGCCCCCGGCGGGCGTGAAAATGATGGGCTGGTGGCCCGCAAAACAGCGGTTAATGCCCGCTATCTCTTTCTCACCATTGTCCCTCGGCGAACCTTCACCCAGGAATTCCGCTTTTGGCGAGTGCAGGCGGTGCAACTGGTTATTTATCTATCGGCGGCTTTTCGACAGCCCAGCAAAAACACTTGGGCGGGTGTGGTTGGCAAAGTGTTGGGTATCATTCAATCTTTTTGGCTGCGCGCGTAAAAATTCATGAACCTGCTCGTCATCTCGCACAAAGAAACCTGGCCCGACCCCGCCGCCCCGCTGGGCGTTTCCACGGTGGGCGGGTTTGCCTTCCAGATGGCCGCCATTGCCCCGCTTTTTCATCAAACCCGCCTGGTGCTGACCCAGCCCCCCGAACCTGCGCCCGGCGGGCTGATTCCCTTCGCCCCGCTCTATGACCGCATCATCACCCTGCCCACCCCGGCGGGTGGACGCTGGCACAAATTGCGTCTCACTCCCTGGTTCCTGCGCCACCTGCCGCTTTTATGGCGCGAAATCGCCCGCGCCGATGCCATCCACACCCCCGTCCCTGGCGATGTTGGCTCGCTGGGCCTTGTCCTGGCCCTGATCCAACGCAAACCGCTCTTTGTGCGCCACTGCGGCACCTGGGGCGAGCCGGTTACCATCAGCGATAAGATTCTGCTCTGGCTGCTGGAGCGTATCGCGGGCGGACGCAATGTCGTTCTCGCCACTGGCGGGGCCGAAACTCCCCCCTCGGCCAAAAACCCCAACATCCACTGGATTTTCTCTACGTCCCTGGCCCAATCCGAACTCGATTCAATCCCCCCCGCCGCCCCCTGGGATGCCCGCTCGCCCCTGCGCCTGGTCACCGTCGGGCGCCTCGCCCCCGGCAAAAATATGGAAACCATCCTCGAAGCCCTGCCCGCCATTCGCCAAAAAATCCCCAACCTGCACCTCGACATCCTCGGCGAAGGCGAAGCCCGCTCCTCGCTCGAATCCCAAGCCGCCGCCCTCGGTCTGCGGTCTGCGGTCACTTTTCACGGCAACGTCAGCCATGCCCGCGTGCTCGAAATTCTCTCGCAATCGCACCTGTTCGTTTTTCCCACCCGCACCAAAGAAGGCTTCCCCAAAGCCGTGCTCGAAGCCCTGGCCTGCGGCTTACCTGTGATCGCCACCCGCGTCTCGGTTATCCCGCAGTTGCTCAAAAACGGCGCTGGCCTGTTGTTGGAAGATACCTCCGCCCCGGCGGTGGCCGCGGCCATTTTGCAAATCACCTCCAACCCGGCGGGCATGGCCCACATGGGACGCCAGTCCCGCCAGGCCGCCCGGGGCTACACCCTCGAAGCCTGGGGCCAATCCATCGGCGTCCACCTCGAAAAAGCCTGGGGCCAGCCTCTGCGTGAAACAAAAAATTCGTAAAATTCGCCAAATTCGTGGCCTTAAATGCCCTTCACCATGCCCTACCCTGCAGACTCCCCCTCCCTTAGCCTTTTCCCCCGCCTCGCCGCCCGCAGCGGACTGGCCGCCCTCGCCCGCTGGATTCTGGCCCGAGGCGGGCGCTTCGCGCTCAACTTCCACGGCGTTTCGCGCCAGCGCTACCCCAATGTTCCCCGCGACCTCCAACCGCACCACACCGTGGACGAGTTCCGCGATACCTTGGCCTGGCTGGCCCCGCGTTTCCCCTTCCTCCGCCTGGATGATTTTCTCCACACCGCCAAACCGGGCGTCCTGCTCACCTTCGATGACGGCCACGCCAACAACCTGTTCAACATCCTGCCCATCCTGGCCGAGTTTCGCGCCCAGGGCTTGTTTTTTGTTACCGTTCAACACGTCCAAAATCCGCGCAACTGGCTCGGCTTCACCCGCGAATATGCCCGGCGTGGCTGGGGCGCAGAGCAAAACATCCCCGAAGACTTCGCCCGCGATTGCTATGATGGACTCTCCGAAGCCCAACTGGCCCAACTGGCCGCCAGCCCCTGGGCGGTGATTGGCTCGCACACCCTCCACCACCCGCACCTGCCAGAGCTTTCTTCCGCCGCCCTGCGCCGAGAGTTGGAAGAATCCCGCCGCGCCCTGGCCGAAATCAGCCGCCAGCCGGTCGCGACCCTGGCCTACCCCTACGGCGAATACAACCGCCCCGTGGCCGAAGCCGCCCGCGCCAGCGGCTACCGCGCCGCCTTTGCTGTCATCCCCCAGGGCGTGGGCCTGCCCGCTTACGAAATTCCCCGCGCGGATTTATACTACCCCGACCCCGACTACCTGGCCCTCAAACTCAGCGGCCTGCGCTGGCCCGCCCAGCGCGCCCCCATCCTCCCTGCCTCCTGATGCCTCGCACCTGACACTTGAAACTTGACACTATAAAAATCATTTACTTAATCGGTCAACTTGGCCTGGGCGGCAGTGAACGCCAACTTTACCTGTTGCTCAAGCACATGGACATAACCCGCTTCGAGCCGCAGGTGGTCGTCTTCAACCCCAGCGCCAACTACACCCTGGATGACGACCTGCGCCGCGCCGGAGTGAGCGTCCATCCCATTCCGCCCACCGTGCGCGGCATTCCCGCCCGCATGGCCTGGCTTTACCGCTTTTTTCGCCAACTGCGCCCGCACGTCGTCCACTCCTGGAGTATTCACGACAACGCCTACGCCGGGCTGGTTGGCTGGCTGGCCGGTGTGCCGCTTCGCCTGGGTTCTGTGCGTGGTTCGATTGGTTCTCCTGATTTCCGACAGTTTTCTCGCCTGATTCAATGGCTGATTTTGCATAGCGTACAAGCCCAAGTGGTAAATTCGGCATCCATTGTGGCTGATTTGCGCGCTGCCGGGGTCCCTGCCACAGGCATCTTCCTGCTCCCCAACTGCGTCGAGACCGGTGCCCCCGGCCCGCAGGCTGAACTGCCCGCCAATTTTCCCCATTCCGGGCGAATTATTGGTATGGTGGCCAATCTGCGCAGTGAGAAAAATCACCTGCTCTTCGTGCGCGCCCTGGCGCGTCTGCTGCCCGAATTTCCCGACCTGTACGGGGTGATGGTTGGCCAGCCGGTGCGCGCCTCCGACCCGGATGTGCCGGAACAAGTCCAGGCCGCAATCGAACGGCTGGGGGCAGGGGAGCGCATTCGCCTGGTGGGATTCCACCCCTACCCCCCGGCGCTTTTGCCCCGTTTCGAGGTCTTTTGCCTGCCCTCCGATTTTGAAGGTACGCCCAATGCCGTGTTGGAGGCCATGGCGGCTGGCCTGCCGGTGGTTGCCACCAACGTCGGCGGCATTCCGCAGGTGATTGAGCATGGTATAAACGGATTGCTGGTCCCACCGCGTGATGAAGATGCCCTGGCCGCCGCCCTACGCGACCTGCTCCTCGACCCGGCCGCCGCCCGCCAGATGGGCCAGGCCGCCCGCCAGCGCGTTGAGCGTGGACTTTCCCCGCAAGTCATCGTCCCCCAACTCGAAGCGTATTACGACAGTCAACCTGGCAAAAGCAGGTAAACCGCCTGCTAAAATCCTCCAATCTCCCAATCATCCAATCCCAAATCCCTATGCCCAAACTTCTAACCGCCGAACAGATTGCCCCCGAGCTGCTCAATAATTTCTTGCGTCGGGTTTACCCACCACTCAAAGCTGAATTCTTGATTCAACATGGCGCCTGGTGGCACGGTTCCAACGCCAACCGCCTGGTGATTATTGAGGAGGACAAAGTCGCCGGGTATTGCGGAGTGATTCCCGCGCAGGTCTGGGTGGCGGGCCAGGTGCGCTCCGCGCTGTGGTGGGTGGACCTGGTCATCGCCCCTGAATTGCGTGGGCGCGGCCTGCAAAGCCTGTTCGACGAGCGAATCAAACAAATGTCTCCGCTTTTGCTGGGATTTCCCAATGAAGTTGCTGCCAAAATCCATCGCAAACATGGCTGGGGCGTGCGCGATGATATGCCCATTGACCTGCTGCCACTCTGGCCGCGAGACGTGAAGATGGTGCGTTCCGGCGGCCTGGTTCGCCGTATCGGCGCATTGGCGCTCAGCCCCCTGGCCGCATTCTGGCGCGCCTGGCTTATGCGCCAAAATCCCCGCCGCGCCTGGAGACTCCCCGCTTTTGATCCACAGGCTCTTGCTGATGTGTTTGAACGCGCCCCGCGCAATGGATTGAACACCGCCTGGCGTGAAGCTTCATGGTTTGCATGGCGCTACGGGCAGGCACCCAACCGGCATGAATATGCTTTTTACCTGGCGGGTAAACCAGAATCCCCCTCGCATTTTCTCGTGGCCCGCTTCATCACCCAGCCCGATGGCTTGCGCTACGCCCGCATCCTCGACGTTTTCGGCGATTTTGCGGATACACCTGCCTTATCGGACCTGTTTACACTGGCCTTGCAGGATTGTATTCGGCATCGGGCTGGCCAGGTCACCCTGATTGCGTCCCGGCCCGAATTGCACACCCTGGCGCGCCGTTTAGGGTTTCTTTTCTCTGCGCCGGTTGGCTTTTGCTGGTTGAGTGATGACCCGGCCCTGATGCAAGCCCTGTCCGCCGAAAATTACTGGGCGCTGGTCGACAGCGACAATGATGCCCCGGATTAGAAAAGGTTTCAAATGACAGTTAAGCCAACAAACAAGCTCCCGCAGGCTGCCATGCCGTCATTCGCTCCGAATATACGTGTCTTGGGTAGGCAGGCTGATATTCCATTGGTTGATTTAAGATACAGCGAAGTGCTTCGTTTCTTGATCTTGCATGCGCCGCTAATGTTGATTTTTACCGGCCTGCCTTTTTTGGCAACCATTCATTCCCTCATAACTCTGGCGGTTGGTCTTCATTTTCTGATTCGTGATAATACCCCTGTGCGGGTTGCCTGGGTTTTGGCCTATATTGCCAGTGCGGAAATCCTTTGGCGTGGAGCTGAATCTACCCTGATTTGGGAATATGGCAAATACACTGTTCTGGGTTTAAGCCTTTTGGCTTTATTTAAATATCGCTTACTGTCCAAAATTACACTATGGCCTTTGCTGTTTCTTGTATTGCTTTTCCCTGCTGTTTTTGTTACGCCCTATTTTGACCGCGAAGCAATTTCTTTCCAACTGGCAGGCCCGATTACGCTTGGCATCGCGTCCTTGTTCTTCAGCACCATCGAACTTCGGAGACCTGACCTGCAACGCTTTTTTTTGGCGATGGTTGCTCCAAGCCTCAGCATGGCCGCCTTGATTATTTACAATGCCCTGACAGGTAATATCGAATTTTCAGGTGGGGGTGCAAATGAGCTTGTAACCGGCGGGATTGGCGCCAACCAGGTTACTTCGGCGGTTAGTTTTGGAGTCATGGGTGCTTTTTTCTTTGCTTTTTTGGTCTATAAAGATGCCCTGTTGCGTAACCTGATGATTGGCCTTGCCATTGGGCTAACCATTGCATCCGTGTTAACTTTTTCCCGCGCCGGGCTTTGGAATACCCTGGGGGCGGTGGCCATTGCTGCGCTATTCCTCTCCCGTGACCGCTGGCGCAGCGCCAAATTGTTTAACACCACGCTGGTTTTGGCCGTGCTGGGTTTGGTGGTGATCTTTCCATTTTTAACCAACTTGACAGGGGGAACGCTGGCTCAGCGTTTTAGTGACTTCGACTCCACCGGCCGCGATGTGCTGGTCCAGATTGATTATCAAGTATTCTTGGATAACCCGGCGTTTGGGGTTGGGGTCGGGCAATCGGTTTACTATCATATTCCTTATTTTGGCTATCCCAAGCCCACCCATACCGAGTACACCCGTCTGCTGGCTGAACATGGTTCGCTGGGCGTTTTGGTGATGGCGATTTGGGCGTTGGTGACCCTGGCGCGGATGGTTTCAAGGCACAATCCCTTTTCTAAAAGTGTCTCAACATCTTTTACGATCTGGGCTTTGCTATATATGCTGCACTCTGCGACCCGGATGGTTGCGCCATCCCTGGCATTTGGATTGGGCGCGGCGCGTTTCCTGCCGGATGATGAACAAGAGCCTGAGCCGGATGTTGCCGCACCTGAGCAAAATGGAAAATCCTTTGCGCATCCTCATCGCCTCCGACGCTGAGCGCACCCCGGACGGGGCCGCCATCCCGCACGCTTACGCCACCCAGGTCGAGTTTTTGCGCCGGGCGGGCAACGAGGTGTGCGTTTTTGGCGTCAATGACCGCACCTCGCCCGACGGGGTGGTCCGCAACATCCGCGAGTTGCGCGCCAAAGCGCGGCAATTCGCCCCCGATTTGCTGGTGGCCTATTACGGCACAATGGTGGCGGCGGTCACGCGCTTGGCTGCCGGAAAAATCCCCTATGTGGTCACTTTTCGCGGCTCAGATTTGCTCGGCACCTCCAACCCCGGCTGGAAATGGCGCCTGCGTGACCGATTGGGGCGTTTTCTCAGCCTGTGGGCCGCCGGGGGAGCGAGCCAGGTTGTCGTCAATGGCATGGGGTTGTATCACGCCCTGCCGCCGGGGATGCGCCCCAAGGCCCACAACCTGGCCAATGGGATTAATACCGAGATTTTTGCGCCCCTGCCACAGGCCGAGGCCCGCGCCCGCCTGGGCTGGGGCCTAGAGGAGCGGGTGATTTTATTCAACGCCGGGGTGGGCAGCGGGCAGGTGGTCAAAAACCGCCCCCTGGCCAAATCTGCCCTGGGACTGTTGCGCCGCGCTTGGCCCGCCGCCCGCCTGGAGGCGATTTCATCCTGTACCCGTGAGGAAGTCGCCCTGCGGATGAATGCCAGCGATGCTCTGCTGGTCACCTCCCTGCACGAAGGCAGTCCCGACCTGGTGAAAGAGGCCATGGCTTGCAACCTGCCGGTGGTTTCCGTCCCGTGCGGGGATGTGCCGGAACGGTTGCAGGGCGTCTCGCTCAGTTCCATCCAGCCCTACGAGGCCGGGGCGTTGGCGCAGGCCCTCGAAACTGTCTTGCGGCAGGGGGGGCGGTCGAATGGCCGGGCGCAGTTGTTTGCCCAGGGGTTGGATATCCCCTCGGTGACGGAGCGGGTGTTGGCGGTTTATCGCCAGGCGGTGACGCCATGATTGTGATTGTGGATTATGGCATGGGTAACCTGGGTTCGATTGCCAATATGCTCAAGCAGGTTGGCGCGCCTGCCATCATTAGCGCAGACCCGCAGGTGATTACCGGCGCTGAACGCCTGATTTTGGCCGGGGTGGGCGCGTTTGACGCCGGAATGGAGCGCCTGCACAACCTGGGGCTAATTCCCACGCTGGAGCGCATGGTTTTGGAGCAGGAAATCCCGTTTTTGGGCATTTGTCTGGGGATGCAGTTGTTAGGCCGCCGCAGCGAGGAGGGCCAGCGCCCCGGCCTGGGGTGGCTGGAGGCGGATACGGTGCGGTTCGATTTTGGGGCGAACCCGGCCCGGTTGCGAATTCCGCATATGGGCTGGAACGAACTCCAGCCGCGCACATCCCATCCCCTTTTGCAGGATTTAGGCGAAGAGCCGCGCTTCTATTTTGTGCATTCGTTTTATGTGCGCTGTGACCGCCGCGAAGATGTGCTGGCCCAAACCGAGTATGGCCTGTGGTTCGATGCCGTGGTGGGGCGTGGCAACCTGCTCGGCACCCAGTTTCACCCCGAAAAAAGTCACCGCTACGGCAAAAAAGTCCTGCAAAATTTTGTGGAGTGGCGTCCATGATCTTGCCGCGAGTCATCCCCACGCTTCTACTGCGGAACACCGGCCTGGTCAAGACGGTGCGCTTCAAAGACCCCGTGTATGTTGGCGACCCGCGCAATGCGGTCAAGATTTTTAATGAGCGCGAGGTGGACGAGTTGTTGCTGCTCGATATCCAGTCCACGCCGCGCAAATCGCCCATTCAATTTGACCTGATTCGCGAGATTGTGACCGAGGCCTTTATGCCGATTGGCTATGGCGGCGGCATCACGGATGCTGAACAGGCCCGCCAATTGGTAAAACTTGGAATTGAGAAGGTCGTCCTAGGCACTGCAGCAGCCCAAAATCCTGGCCTGGTTAGCGACCTTTCGCGTTTTGTCGGCGCATCCAGCACGATGGTCTGCCTGGATTACAAACGCAATTTTTGGGGTAAAAAAGAAGTCATGATTGGCGGCGGACGTGAGGGAACTGGCCGCGACCCGCTCGAATTTGCCCTTGAGATGGAAAAACGCGGCGCCGGCGAATTGATTTTGAATTGTGTTGACCGTGACGGCTCCATGCAAGGCTATGACATTGACCTGTTGGCTGTCATCTCTTCCCACCTGGATATTCCAGTGATTGCCTGCGGCGGGGCCGGGCGTTTGCCCGATTTTCGCGCGGCGGTTGATGCCGGGGCTTCGGCGGCGGCGGCGGGCAGTTTTTTCGTTTTTCACGGCAGGCATCGCGCCGTCTTGATTAATTACCCTTCCCGCGCTGAACTGCGCGCGACATTTCTTGGAGAAGCATGAGTCGTCCTTATCAAATTTGCACCCGCTGCGTCATGGATACCAGCGACCCGGAGATCACCTTCGACCAGCAGGGCGTCTGCAATCATTGCCACGCCTATGATTTGCGCGCCCGCCAGGAGTTAATTTCAGCGAGCCAGCGCGAAGGCCGCCTAGCCGCGCTGGTGGCGCGTATCAAGCACGACGGCCAGGGCAAAGACTATGACTGCGTGCTAGGCGTCAGCGGCGGCGCCGATAGTTCGTATGTGGTCTACCTGGCCCATCAACTTGGTCTGCGCCCGCTGGCGGTTCATTTCGACAACGGCTGGAATTCCGAACTGGCCGTGGATAACATCAAAACTCTGCTTTCGCGGCTCAACCTGGATTTATATACCTATGTGGTTGATTGGGATGAGTTCTGCGACCTGCAAAAGTCTTTCCTGCGGGCTTCAGTACCCAATGCGGAAATCCCCACCGACCACGCAATTAATGCCGTGCTGTGGGACATGGCCGCCAAATATGGCCTGCGCTACATCCTGAATGGCAGCAACCTGGAGACCGAGGGCGTGATGCCCCTGGCCTGGACGTACACCGCCCTCGATTTTCACCACATCCAGGCCATCCAGCGCCAGTTTGGGGCGCGGCGGCTGAAAAGTTTCCCCCGCCTGGGGCTGTTCAAGTTTTTATATTATGTTTTTGTGCGCCGCATCCGCTTTGTCAACCTGCTCAATTACGTCCGCTACGACAAAGCCGGGGCGGTTCAAACCCTGGAGCGCGAGTGCGGCTGGCGGCCTTATCCGCAAAAGCACTACGAATCGGTCTGGACGCGCTTTTACCAGGGCGTGTACCTGGTGGATAAATTTGGCTTCGACAAGCGCCGCCCGCACTACTCGGCCCTGATTAATTCGAGCCAATGGGCGCGCTCCGAAGCGTTGGAGCGACTGCAGGCCGAAAATTATCCCGCCGAACTGGCCACCCAGGATCGGGAGTTTGTCTTGAAAAAATTTGGCCTGAGCGAGGCCGATTATGCCGCCTTGCTGGCCGCCGCGCCCAAAAGCCACCTCAATTACCCCAACCTGGCCGCCATTTACCTGCGTGACTCGAAGTTGCTGGCCTGGTTTAAGCAGATTGCGAAATCGGCGTGATGAAGGCTTCTTCTTTGCTGCTCGTTTCTATCATCATACCTATTCGGAACGAATCGGCATTTATCCAACGCAGTCTGGGGGCAGTGCTGGCTCAGGATTATCCACGTCAGTTATTGGAAGTCTGGGTGGCAGATGGCAATTCCACGGATGATACCCGCGCCCAAATTCATCACGTTTGCCAACAATTTCCTGATTTCTGTGTCAATATTGTGGATAACCCTGATCAGTTTATGCCGATGGGCTTTAATCGCGCCCTGAGCCAGGCGCGTGGGGATGTCATTATCATGCTTGGCGGTCATGCTGAAGTTGCCCCCGATTATGTCAGTCAATGCGTGCGCTTATTATCCGAGACGGATGCCGATTGCGTTGGGGGGGCGATGGAAACCCTTGCAACCACACCTACAGGTCAGGTCATTGCACTGGCGATGAGCTCCCCTTTTGGGGTTGGCGGGGTTGCTTTTCGCACGCTGCCAGAAAAAGAAATGGAAGTGGACACCTCGGTTTTTGCAGCTTACCGGCGCGAGGTATTTCAGAAAATCGGTGGTTTGGATGAAGAAATGATTCGCAACCAGGATGACGAATTTAATTATCGCTTACGTTCCCAGAGCGGAAAAATTCTCTTTGCGCCATCCATTCGTTCGCGCTATTACAGCCGGGCCACCTTTTCATCTTTGTGGCGACAATATTTCCAATACGGACTCTACAAAGTGCGCGTCCTGCAAAAACACCCGCGCCAGATGAGCCTCCGCCAATTCATCCCGCCGCTTTTTGTGCTGGCCCTGCTATTTTCGGCGCTCCTAGCCTTCTTCCCCGCAACTCGTTTCTTATCTCTCGTTGTTCCTACCGTCTATGTTTTTGCCAACATCGCTGCTTCTACTCTGACGGCTTTCCGCGCAAACAAAACCCGCCAACTACCATTTGCCATTTACCATTTCCTCTTGCCCTTTACCTTCGGCATCCTTCATCTCAGTTACGGCCTCGGCTTCCTTCTTGGCATCTTTAAGTTCTGGAACCGCTGGGGCGATAAGGTCGGCAAAGTTCCCGCTTGGACGTATGAATCATCCTGACGACCTGGCCCGCCTGCGCCACGAGTACGCTGACCGCGCCCGCCGCTTGGCCGAAAGCGATATTTACAGCGCGTTCAACCGCGCCAACCTATTTGCCATCCAATCCCGCCAGCGCGTGACCCTTGACGCCTTGCGCGCATATGGCGTCAGGTCTTTCTCCGGTTTGCGTATTTTCGAGATGGGCTGTGGTTCGGGCGGGGTGTTGCGCGAATACCGCTGGCTGGGGGCCGATGCGGTAAACCTGTTCGGCATTGACCTGCTGCCTGACCGCCTGCGCGAGACCCGCCAGTCCTTGCCCGAAACCGGGCTGGCCAATGCCAACGGTCAATTTCTGCCCTTCCCGTCGGCTTCGTTTGACCTGGTCTTGCAATACACCGCAATTTCTTCCATCCTGGATATGGACTTGCGCCGCGAAATTTGCGCCGAACTGCTACGCGTTACCCGTCCCGGTGGGCTGATACTCTCTTACGATTTCTGGCTTAACCCGACCAACAAGCAAACCCTCGGCCTGCGTCCGGCAGAAATCCGCCAGTCGTTCCCCGGCTGTGACATCCGTTTTCACAAAATTACCCTGGCCCCGCCAATTGCCCGCCGCCTCGTCCCGCACTCTTGGCCGCTGGCCCTCCTGCTCGAAAGCCTAGGCCTCTTCAACACCCATTACCTGGCTGCCATCCGCAAACTCTGAACACAATACAGCCGTGCCCTGCGACCAAATGGAGTTCCAAAGGGCCTTTGTGATAATATTCTGACCAAAATCCATTTACTATGCGCAGTCCGTATTCCAACAATTGCACCTGATTTTCCGCTTCAAAAAGAGGGGATATTCTCATGGTTACCAACACATTTTCCAAACCAACTTCAATGGCCGCTTCCACCACCCGCCCCTGGCATACCCGCTTTGCCAAACGCATGCTGGACATTGTTGCCTCCGCGTTGGGGTTGTTAATTCTCTGGCCGCTTTTTGTTCTAGTCGCAATTCGAATTAAGCGCGATTCGCCCGGGCCGGTCTTTTTCCGCGGGCCGCGCATGGGGTTGGGCGGAAGCGTCTTCCACATTCTCAAATTCCGCACCATGCGCGAAGAGGCCGAGAGTTACAACGGCCCCAAGATTACCGCCGAAGGCGACGGACGCATCACCCCGCTCGGCAAATGGCTGCGCGACACCAAACTGAACGAACTGCCCCAGTTGTGGAATGTGCTGGTCGGCGAAATGAGCCTGGTCGGCCCGCGCCCCGAAGACCCCGATTTCGCCGCCAAATGGCCTGAAGACGCCCGGCGCGAGATTCTCTCGGTGCGCCCCGGTATCACCAGCCCGGCCAGCATCTCCTATCACGACGAGGAAAAATTGCTCTCGCGCGACAACCTGATGGGCGATTACCTCGAAAAAATTGCCCCCGACAAAATGCGCCTCGACCGTCTGTACGTCCGTCACTACAACCTGATGACCGACCTGGATGCCATATTCTGGACCCTGATTGTGCTGGTGCCGCGCGTCTCTATTCAACCCAAGAGCGAAGGTCAGTTGTTCGGCGGCCCATTTACACGCATGGTGCGCCCATTCATGAACTGGACGGTGATTGATTTCATTATCGCCTTCCTCGGCGCTGGCGCAGTAGGACTCACCTGGCGGCTATTCGAGCCCCTGGATATTGGCTGGGACCGCGCATTTTGGGTTGGGCTCGGAATTGCCTTTATGTTCAGCCTGGTCAACAGCCTGCTGGGGCTGAAGCGGGTCGAGTGGTCACGGGCCATGCCCGAAGACGCCCTGGGCATTGTCGGTTCCGTTGTCATCGTGGTCGTTTTCATCCTAGTTTTTGAAATGTACCTGCCTGATTTGAATATTCCGCAAGGCTATCTGATTGCGACCGGGGCGGTGATTGGCAGCGGCTTCTTGATGGCGCGCTACCGATTGCGACTCATCACCGGTCTGGCCAGCCGCTGGGTGCGTTTACGCCGCAGCGGATTTGGAGTCGGCGAGCGCGTACTGGTAGTCGGAGCCGGGGCTGGCGGTGAACTGGTCACCTGGCTGCTGCGCCGCCCGGATTTCAGCCGCCTGTTCTCGATTCACGCCTACGTCGATGACGACCCGGCCAAACAGGGTATGCGCTATGACGGCGTTCCAATCCTTGGGACGACCGCCGACATCCCGGCCCTGGTCAAGCGCGAAGACATCGGCCTTGTGGTGTATGCTATCAACAAGGTCTCGAAAGCCGACCGGGAACGCATCCTGGCAGTCTGCCGCAAGGCTGATACTCGCCTGGTCATCCTGTCAGATGTGCTGCACAGTATCGAAACTCACTTCATCCCTGAAAATGGAAAGAGACATCATGGCTGATTTCTGGAAAGGCAAGAGCATCCTGGTGACGGGCGCGGGCGGATTCATCGGTAGTCACCTGACCGAGACCCTTTTGCGAGCCGGAGCGCAGGTGCGCGCCTTTGTGCGCTACAACGCCCGCAACGACCCTGGCCTGCTGCGCTTTCTCTCGCGCCCGGATTTCGACGCGCTGGAAATTCTGACCGGCGACCTGCGCGACCCGGACGCCGTCCGCCAGGCGGTGAAAGGCGTCAGTCACGTTTTCCACCTCGGGGCGCTGATTGCCATCCCGTACTCGTACCAGCACCCGGTCGAGGTGGTCGAGAGCAACATCATCGGCACGCTGAATGTTCTTTTAGCGGCCCGCGACCTAGGGGTCGAACGTCTCGTCCACACCTCGTCGAGCGAGGTCTACGGCTCGGCCCTGCGCGTCCCGATTGACGAGGAGCATCCCCTGCAGGGACAGTCCCCCTACTCGGCCAGCAAAATCGGGGCCGACAAGCTGGCCGAGAGTTTTTACTACTCCTACAACCTGCCGGTCGTTACCCTGCGTCCGTTCAACACCTTCGGCCCGCGACAGTCGGCCCGCGCCGTCATCCCAACCATGATTAGCCAGGCCCTTTCGGGTGACACCATTCACCTGGGCAACCTAGACACGCGCCGTGATTTCACCTATGTCAGCGACACAGTAGCCGGGTTTCTCAAAATTGCTGAAACACCCGGCGTCGAAGGCCAGACGATTAACCTCGGCACCGGCCACGATGTGCGCATCGGCGACTTGGCCGAGCAGATTGTCGCCATGCTCGGCCACCCCGTCAAAATCGTAGTCGAGTCGCATCGCCTGCGCCCGGACAAAAGCGAAGTCCAGCGCCTGATTTCGGACAACCGCCTAGCCCTCGAACGCCTGGGCTGGAGTCCGCAGGTGGACATCAACACCGGCCTGCGCCGCACCGTTGAGTGGATTCGCGAGAACCTGTCGGAGTACACGACAGACAGGTATGTGGTTTAGCGATGAAAGCCGTCATCCTCGCCGGGGGCAAAGGCAGCCGCCTGGCTCCCTACACCAAAGTCATCCCCAAGCCGCTCATGCCGATTGGCGATATGCCGATTCTCGAAGTCCTGCTGCGCCAGATTCGCCGCGCCGGGGTGGACGAAGTCATCCTGTCAGTCGGGCACATGGCCAGCCTGCTGCGGGCCTTCTTCCAGGAAGGTGAGCATCTCGGCATGAGAATCCGCTACAGTTACGAGGAAAAGCCGCTCGGCACTGCCGGGCCGCTGACCCTGCTTGACGGTCTCGACCAGACCTTCATGGTCATGAACGGCGATGTGCTGACCACCCTCGATTTCAGCGACCTGCTCGACTTTCATCGCAAATCCGGCGCACTGGTGACGATTGCCATGCACCGCCGCGAGGTCAAAATCGACCTGGGGGTTTTGCAACTGGATGGCGGTCACGCTGTCACAGGCTACATCGAAAAACCCACCTATGATTTTCACGTCAGCATGGGCGTCTATGTCTTTGAGCCGCAGGCCCTGGCCTATATTCCGACCGGCCAGTATTTTGATTTCCCCAGCCTGATTTTGAAACTCATCGAAGACGGCCAGAAGGTGGCTGGTTATCCCTTCGAAGCCTACTGGCAGGATTTGGGCCGCCCGGACGATTACGAGCAGGCCATCCAGGATTTTGAGTCGATGCGCACACAGTTTTTGGGAGATGACGAATGAGTTGGAAAATTCCCCTGTTTGACCTGGATTACGGCCCCGAAGAGGAGCAGGCCGTTCTGGATGTACTGCGCAGCGGCTGGTTGACAATGGGCGAGGTCACCGGGCGTTTCGAGGCAGCCTTTGCCGAGGCCTGCGGCGTCAAACATGCGTTTGCAGTCGCAAACGGGACAGTTGCCCTGCACCTGGCCTGCCTGGGTGTGGATATCAAACCGGGCGACGAGGTGATTGTCCCGGCCCTGACTTTCGTCGCCACCGCCGCCTGTGTCCGCTATGTTGGCGCGACGCCGGTCTTTGCGGATATCGTCAGCCCCGATGACCTGACCCTTGCACCCGAGTCTGTCGAATCCCTGATTACCCCTCGAACCCGCGCCATCATCGTGATGCACTATGCTGGCTACCCCTGCGACATGGCCGCCTTTCGCGCACTGGCCGAAAAGCACAACCTGAAACTCATCGAAGACGCCGCCCACGCGCCGGGTGCTGAACTGGACGGGCGACGGGCTGGCTCGTGGGGAGACGTGGCCGCCTTCAGTTTCTTCTCCAACAAGAACCTGGCCACCGGCGAGGGGGGCATGGTCACCACAGATGATGATGAGGTCGCAGCCAAATTGCGCCGCCTGCGCTCACACGGCATGACCAGCCTGACCTGGGACCGTCACCGCGGACAAGCCTTAAGTTACGATGTCACCGATTTGGGTTATAATTACCGTCCGAGCGAAATGCTTTCGGCCCTGGGACTTGTGCAGTTGTCCAAATTGGACGCGAATAACCAGCGCCGACGCGAACTGACAACAGCCTATCACGAATTGCTGACTGAATTGGTTCCAAAGGTTGGCATCCCATTTACAGGACAGCAGGCGGGGGCGGCCTGTCATATCCTTCCGATTTTACTGCCGGAAGGAACCCATCGCCCGGACTTTATGGATGCGATGAAAACGCGGGGAATTCAAACCAGCATTCATTACCCACCCATTCCTGAGTTCACCGCCTATCGCGCTACTTCTGGCGGCCTGGAGGGGTTGCCCTTTACCCGTGCTGTTGCCGAACGCGAAGTAACCCTGCCCTTGTACGCGCGCATGAGCCTGGACGATGTCCGTCTGGTCGCAGAATCTGTGCGCGAGGTCCTGGGCGCAAAACAAAAATTGTAAAGATATTTCCAGGACAAGGAAATTTTAATTATGGAAATCAAAGAGTATTTTCAAATAGCACTGCGATGGACCTGGTTATTGGCTTTGGGGTTGCTGCTGGGCGGTGTGGGGGCGTATTTGTATGCCAACAGCCAGGAGCGGGTCTACCAAACCACGACTCGCGTACAGGTTATCAGCGCTTCGCAATCGGTGAATCCTTATGACACAGTCACCAGTTATTACCAGGAGCAGCAATTAGCCCAGACTTATGTGCAAACCCTGCGCAGCCGCCCGATTACAAATGCTGTCTCCGAGAAAATCGGCGGGTCGGTTACTCCCGGTCAAATTAAAGTTAGCCTCGTTCAAAACACCCGCCTGCTTGATATCAGCGTCGAAGATTCCAACCCTGAGCGCGCAGCATTAATAGCCAACACCCTGGTCGAAGTCTTTATTGAAAGCAACAATCTTTTGCAGGCGCAACGATTTAATGAAGTCGAGCAAAACCTTGAAGCCCAAATCCAGCAAATTGACGCCCAAATTGAGGCTTTGCAGACACGCACCGTCGCGGTGACTGCCGAACAATCGCAGCAGCAAATTGAAAGAGCCCAATCTGAAATTGACCGCTTGCAGGGCGAGATTCTTGCGATTCGCACTTCCCTGGACGAGTTGCGTTCGCCACCGCGCGAACCAGGTGCTTTGTCTACTCCAACACCATCGCCTGAGACGCGAACCGAAATTAATGAAAAAGAACTGGAACTCAAGCAACTGGAAACCACGTATAACCTGTATCAGCAGATTTACACCAACCTGGTGGTGCTGGGCGAAAGCCGCGGCCAGGGCAATGCAAACCTTGAGCAAGAGCAAATGCAGTCCACCCTGGCGCTTTACCGCCAGATTCGCGCCAACCTGCTCTCCAGTTATGAAAATGTTCGCCTGGCGCGCCTGAGCAGCACCTCCAATGTTTCCCCGGTAGAGCCGGCCTTGGTGCCAACCAGCCCGATTCGCCCGCAGCCGCTGCAAACCGGTTTGTTGGGAGCAGCAGTCGGCCTGATGCTAGCGGCAGGAATCATCTTCTTGATTGAATACCTCGATGACACCATCAAATCCGCCGACCAGGCATCGGCAATCCTCGGGCTGCCTGTCATCGGCTACATCGCCGAACTGGAACATGATAGCGACAAGGCCTATGTCTCGGAAAACCCGCGCTCTCCCGTCGCGGAAGCGTTCCGCACCCTGCGCACCAACCTTGAATTTGCCGGGGTCGACAAACCCATCAAAAGTATCCTGGTCGTCAGTTCCCACCCGGGCGAGGGAAAATCCACGGTTGCATCCAATCTCGCCATCACCATTGCCCAGGGTGGCAAAAAAACCATCCTAATTGACGCCGACCTGCGTCGCCCTCGCGTTCACTACTACCTTGACCTGACCAACCGCATCGGCCTGAGCAACCTCTTCCGCGATTCTTTGAAGATAGAAGATGTCGCCCACCAGTGGAAAGATTCGAACCTGAAAGTCATCACCAGCGGCGGCATCCCCCCCAACCCCGCCGATTTGCTAGCATCCGATCGCATGGCCTCCATCCTCGATGCCGCCGGTCGAAACGTGGACATGGTGGTCATAGACGCCCCGCCCTTCCTGGTGGCGGATGCCTCCATCCTGGCTTCCCGCACCGATGGAGTCTTGTTCGTCATCCACCCGGGCCGGACTCCCGTTGATGCAGCCCTGACCACGCTGGAACAAATGCGCCGCGCAGGAGCCAACATCGTGGGTCTTGTGCTCAACCGCATTCCTCGCAGCCGCCCCAACTATTATGGTGGGTATCGTTACTACTCGGGTTACTACAAGGGAGAATACAGCTATTACGACGAGGCCTCACGCGGTAATGGGAAAAGCAAGTCCAGGTTTCCCTGGATTCCCCGGCGCAGCCAAATCCAACAAAACCAACCCACCGAAGAACGCCAGGAACAGTAACGCCTCAGGCAAGCAACAATCATGAAAATCTGCCCTTATCTTGGCCTGCTCCAAGACCCAAAAACGCCTGCTATCTTCCCGTCAGAGCGCAACTGTTGCTACCGAGCCGGGTCCGCCCGTCCGGTGCTGGAGACGCACCAACAGGCATACTGCCTGGCAGAAGCCCATCCGACCTGCCCTGTCTTTCTCGACCCGGAAAGCGCACCTGACGGTGAAACTTCCTACACGCAGTCTCTGTCCGCAACCAGCAAAAATATTCTTCCCTATGCTTTCGCGCTCCTGGTCTTGCTCGGAGTAGTCCTGGCAGCCTGGCTGTATCGAGACAGCTTTATCCAGCCCGCCAGCCCACCCCCCGTTGCTGCATTGCCCCAGGCAACGAGCCAGGAATACGCAACCGCTACGCCGGAATCCGGCCCGCTGGCAACCTTACTGGTTACGCCAACCCCCAGCCCCCGTCCAACCAACACCCCGCCTGCCCCAACAGAAACATCATCCGTCACCCCGCCCCCGGGACTTGGAGTGCCAATCGGCAGTTCCCCTGCCCTGGTCATCCACCGCGTTGCTTCGGGCGAAAGCCTGACCACAATTTCAAAGCTGTACGGAACAACAGAGACGGCCATCCGCGCTGTTAATCTTTTGCTTCCCATCCCAGTCTGGGAAAACTGGTTAGTCGTCGTTCCCCACCAGACCGAAGATGTTGCCGATTTGCCCCTCTTTGAAGTCTATCAGGTGAATGTGGACGGAGTAACCGCTTCATCCCTGGCCGAGCAGCTTAATGTGGATGCCTCCCTGCTGGCGCAATATAACAATCTTGGCCAAGACGATTTTTTCGCGGACGGGCAATGGGTGCTGGTGCCGCACACCCGCCGCTGACATTTTTCATGAGTCCTGAAACCCTCCATGAGTTTTTGACAGACTCATCTGTAAACTTACACGAATCGGTTTTGCATTTTTTAGGTCAGCGCGCCAAACATATAGGCAACCCTCGAGAATTAAACTGGGTCTTTGCCGACCCAGTCCTTCGATTTCTCGCACCTGTATTATTTTTTCTCCATAAGGAAAAGCAAATTATCCTCCCTGAAGATGTCCTTGCCTTAGCCAGGAATCGTTATTTTGAGAATCTGGCACGCTGGATGATGGGGGAGAAACAACTAAATAAGATTTTGCGCGCCCTGGATGATGCCCATATTGATGTTATTCCGCTTAAAGGCGCAGTTTTGCAGAGCATTCTTTATCGTGACCGCGGGTTGCGTTCCATGGCCGATATTGATATTCTGGTTCGCTCCGAAA
>JAGVAO010000239.1 GCA_020060235.1 Anaerolineales bacterium
CACTGCCCAAATCATGCAGGAAAAGCCCCAGGTGGCCGCGTTCATCGCCTTCTACCTGAGCCAACTGGATGACAACATCGTGGATGTCGGCTACTTCCCCGCTCCCCGCAATGCCTTCTACTCCGCCTGGGGTGCCTGGTACGCCGCGATGATTACCGAATAGACTATCTCCTCCCATTTCAACCGGGCTGGCTCCCTCTGCAGGGGGGCCAGCCCACCCCAATTTTTACAGGCTCGGAACTCTACAGGTTTTTGTGAAATGGGAAAAACCTTGAGAATTCAGACCCTGTGAGGCAAAACAGATGACAACAGAAACTCAATCACTTGCTCCTGTGCCGGAACAAAACAGCGTTCCGGTCAGCCTGCGCAGAAAATTGCGCCTTGGCGAAGGCCTGCTGGAGGCCATCCTGTTTGTGGTCGGCTTCCTGACAATTTTTGTAACGGTCAGCATCGTTGTGGTGCTGGGCGACCAGGCGCTTTTGTTTTTCAACGACCCGCAAGTCGGTTTTCGTGAATTTTTCCTGACCACCCAGTGGCAACCCTCCATCGGGCAATTCGGCATTTGGGCGCTGGTCAGCGCAACCCTGACCACCAGCGCAATTGCGATGCTGGTGGCTCTGCCGCTGGGGCTGAGTTCCGCCATTTACCTGAGCGAATATGCCAGCCCACGCGCCCGCTCGGTGCTCAAGCCCATTCTAGAAGTGTTGGCGGGCATCCCGACGGTGGTGTATGGCTATTTCGCGCTCTTGTTTGTCACGCCCCTGCTCCGTAACCTGATTGGAACGGAGAATTTGGGCGTCTATAACATGCTTTCGGCAGGCGTGGTCATGGGCATCATGATTTTGCCGCTGATTGCCTCGATGAGCGAAGACGCCCTGAGCGCGGTGCCCAACTCCCTGCGCGAAGCGGCCTACGCCATGGGTGCGACTCCGTTCGAGGCCAGCATCCAGGTCATCGTCCCGGCCGCACTTTCCGGCATCGGGGCGGCAATCATCGTCGGCCTGTCACGCGCTGTCGGGGAGACGATGATTGTGGCCGTCGCATCCGGCGCGACATCCAAATTCACCTTCAACCCGCTCGAAGCCGCTGAAACCATGACCGCCCACATCGCCCGCATCAGCGGCGGCGACCTTTCGTACAACACCATTGACTACAACAGCCTGTTCGCGATTGCGCTGGTGCTGTTTGTGGTGACGCTGGCGCTCAACCTGTTCAGCCAGTGGATTGTCTCCAGATTCCGAGAGCAGTACGAGTAACCCCATGGCAAAAGACCTTTACCCCAACAAAGATGATTTACAAAAGTTTGTCGATGCCCGCTACCGCACCGCCTGGGTCTGGCAGACTGTTTTCCTTTCGGCCCTGCTGATTGCGATTTTGGCGCTTTCGGCCCTGATTTTGAACGTGGTGGATGGCGCTTTCGGCTATGTGGTCTACGAATTCAAAAAAGACCCGGCGCTGGTCAGCGAAAAACCGATTGACGACCTGAACCAGACCGAGTTAATTGCCCTGCTGAAAGACAATCTCTCGCGCGGCGCGTATAACAAACTCAACAACGAAAAAGTGATGGAAACCCGCAGTGAAGGCGAACTGTACGGGCTGGTCATCGAGCGCATCATCCAGGTTAAGACCCTGAAAACCTACCCGTTGTTTGAATCGCTCTTCAACCGGGCCGCAATCGAAGCCGAAGTTGCCGAAAAATTCCCCGGCGCGCGGCTGGAATTTCGCTCGTGGCTGACGCCCGACTTCCTGACCACGCCCATGTCGAGCCGGGCCGAGTTTGCCGGGGTGCGCACCGCCCTGTTTGGCACGCTGTGGATGGTGAGCATCGCGATTTCGTTTGCCCTGCCGGTTGGCATCGGGGCGGCCATCTACCTGCAGGAATACGCCAGCAAGAAAAGCCTGATGAATAAAATCATCCAGACCAACATCAACAACCTGGCGGGCGTTCCCTCGATTGTGTATGGGATGCTCGGACTGGCAATTTTTGTGCGCGCCTTCGAAGCGCTCACCAGCGGAGCCTTGTTCGGCGTGACCGACTCGAACGGGCGCACCATCCTTTCTGCCGGGCTGACGATGGGCATTCTCGTACTGCCGCTGGTCATCATCAACGCCCAGGAGGCCATCAAAGCCGTGCCGGATAGCATCCGCCAGGCGGCGTATGGCGTCGGCGCGACCCGCTGGCAGACAGTTTGGAGCCATGTTTTGCCCAACGCCCTGCCCGGCATTTTGACCGGCAGCATTTTGGCGATGTCGCGCGCAGTCGGTGAAACCGCTCCGCTGATTATTGTCGGCGCTTCGACCTTCATCAGCGTCGACCCGAGCGGGCCGTTCAGCAAATTCACCGCCCTGCCCATCCAAATCTACCAGTGGACCGCCCGCGCCCAGAGCGAATTTCACGCCATCGCCGCGGCCGCCATCATTGTCCTGCTGGTGCTGTTGCTGACTCTCAACGCAACCGCCATCCTGCTCCGCAACCGCTTCCAGAGAAGATATTAATTTTTGTAGGTCAGGTTTGAAACCTGACCTACTGACCTACCGGAGAACCAACATGCAAACCGAAACCCCTCAATATGCCATTGAAACCCGCAACCTGAGCATTTTCTACGGCCCGTTTGAAGCCGTTAAAGACGTTGATTTGAAAATCGAAAAAGGCAAAATCACTGCCATCATTGGACCTTCGGGCTGTGGCAAAAGCACCCTGCTACGCGCCTTCAACCGCATGAACGACTTCGTGCCCACCAGCCATGTGAACGGCGAAATCCTGATGCACGGCATCAACCTTTACAGCAAAGAAATTGACCCGGTCGAAGTCCGCCGCCGCATCGGGATGGTCTTCCAGAAGCCCAACCCCTTCCCAAAATCCATCTACGAGAACATCGCCTGGGGCGCGCGCATCAACGGATTCAAAGGCAATATGGACGAACTCGTCGAGCAATCCCTGCGCGGCGCGGCCCTGTGGGATGAAGTGAAGGACAAACTCAAAGAAAGCGCGTACGCGCTCTCGGGTGGGCAACAGCAACGCCTGTGCATCGCCCGCACCATCGCCATCCAGCCCGAAATCATCCTGATGGACGAACCCGCCTCGGCCCTCGACCCCATCTCGACCCTGCGCATCGAAGAACTGATGCAGGAACTCAAACAAAACTACACCATCATCATCGTTACCCACAACATGCAGCAGGCCGCGCGCGTATCTGATTTCACCGCCATGATGATGCTCTTCGGCGAGACCCGCTCCGGCACAGTCATCGAGTACGACAAGACCGACATCATTTTCACCCGTCCCGGCGACAAACGGACGGAAGACTACGTTACCGGAAGGTTCGGCTAAAATGGGCAAACTCAAATTCCTGTTCCTCTGCACCGGCAACTCGGCCCGCAGCCAGATGGGCGAAGCCTTTCTGCGCGCCTATGCCGGGGAGCACTTTGATGTCTTCAGCGCCGGGCTCGAGCCGAAAGGGGAAATCCTGCCGGTGGTTCGCCAGGTCATGTCCGAAATCGGGTTGGGCATGGAAGGCCAGCATTCCAAAAGTGTCAACCAATACCTGGGAAAAGTCACCTTTGCCTACACCATCACCGTCTGCGGCGGGGCCGAGGAAAAATGTCCGCGTGTGTTTCTCAGCATGGGCAAGCACCTGTTCTGGCCCTTCGAAGACCCGGCGGCGGTGACCGGCCCAGAAGAAGAGGTCTTGCCGAAGGTGCGCGAAATCCGCGACCAGATGTCCGATAAAATCAAAACCTGGCTGCTGGAGCAGGGTATTCAACCGGCGAAAATTGGATAATCGGGTAAAATTAATACCCTCATTCATCAAGGAAGAAGGTTTACATGGCACTCCGAAAAACATTCGACCAGGAACTACAACACGCAAAAGATGAAATCCTGCTCCTGGGCAGCATGGTGGAAGAAGCAGTCATCTCATCCATGACTGCGCTCAAGAAGCGCGATGTCGAGGCTTCACAGGCCATCTACGAAAAAGACCAGAAAATCAACGAAAAGCGCTTCGAAATCGAAAACAAGGTCATGATTTTGATTGCCACCCAACAGCCGATGGCCGGCGACCTGCGCCTGCTGGCCTCGATGCTGGACGTTGCCTCCGAGCTGGAGCGCATGGGCGACTACGCGAAAGGCATCGCCACCATCAACATCCGCATGGGCGATACGCCTCCGCTCAAACCGCTCATCGACCTGCCGCGCATGGCTGACAAAGCCACCGACATGCTCCACCGCGCCCTGACTGCCTTTGTCACCGCCGATGCCGTAACAGCAAAAGCCATCCCCCTGGAAGATGACGAAGTCGACGCGCTCTACAACCAGATTTACCGCGAACTGATGACTTTCATCATCCAGGACCCGACCACCATCGAGCGCGCCAACTTCCTGCTCTGGGCCGCCCACAACCTGGAACGCATGGCTGACCGAGTTACCAACATCTGCGAACGCACCCTGTTCGTCGCCACCGGCGAAATCAAAGAGTTCCGGGCCACAGATGACGAGAAAAAGTCTGAATAGGTTGACTGATTACCCCGGCGCGGGTACAATCACGCCCATTATGAAACTGACCGCCTGTCTGCACCACCATCACCTGAACATCCCCCTGCCTGACCAGAGCGCAGGTTAGTTTCGCATACTAACCCCTTGTACTCCCAAGCCCTCGGTCAGTGACCGGGGGTTTTTGTTTTGCGATATTCGAGATTCGATAACCCGATGCTCGATACCCGAATAACGAATATCGAATTCCAAATAACGAGGTTCCATGACCCGCCCCATCCGACTCTCCCTGCCCTCCAAAGGCCGTCTCTCCGAAGACGCCGTCAACTTCCTGGCCGCCTGCGGTTTCAGCATCTACAAACCCAACCCGCGCCAGTACGAAGCCAGCCTGCCGGCCCTGCCCGGCGTCAGTGTGCTCTTCCAGCGCCCCGCCGATATTGTTATTTCCGTACGGAATGGCAGTGTGGATTTTGGCATCACCGGGCTGGATGTGCTGACCGAGCATAGCGGCCCCAACGGGGCGATTCTACCGATTCACACCGCCCTCGGGTTTGGCTCCTGCACCCTGAACGTCATCGTCCCCGAAGCGTGGGAAACCGTCAGCGCGATGGCTGACCTGAAACAGATTCAGACCGAAATGGGGCGCCCGCTGCGCGTGGCGACCAAATTCCCCAACGCCGCCGCGCCCTTCTTCGCCCAACATGGCCTGACGGATGTCGCCTTTATCGAAGCCGAAGGCACACTGGAGATTGCCCCCACCATCGGTTACGCCGACCTGATTACCGACCTGGTTTCGAGCGGACAAACCCTGCGCGATAACCGCCTGAAGCTTCTTAGCGACGGGCAAATCCTGGCTTCGCAAGCCGTCCTGATTGCCAATCGTGCCACGCTGAAAGAAAACCCTGCCGTTCTCGCCATCGCCCGCCAATTGCTTGAACTTATCGAGGCCTACCAGCGTGCCCAGAACAATGTCTCGATTTTCGCCAACATGCGCGGCGAAAGCCCCGAAGCCATCGCCGCCAAAATCTTTGCACAGCAAACCATCGGCGGGCTGAACGGGCCGACCATCAGCAACATCATCCGCAAGGACGCCAAGCCGAACTGGTACGCCCTGCACATCGTCGTCCACCGCGACGAGTTATTCGCCGCCATCAACGAACTGCGCGCCATCGGCGGCAGCGGCGTGGTGGTCGCGCCGGTAACTTATATTTTCGAAGAAGAGCCGCCGAGGTATAAGGCGATGCTGGAAGCGTTGAAATAATTGTGTATTGTAGGGGCGACCCGGCGGGTCGCCCCTACGGAGGAATATCCCATGCTAAAAATCTACGATGTAACCACAGCCAAACAAACCATCCTGAAACGCATTCCCCCCGACGAAACCGCCGTCCCGCCCATCGTCCTCGACCGCATCGAAGCCACCTTCGGTGAGCGGATAAGTGCCGAAGAAGCCGTGCGCCGCATCCTGCGCGATGTCCGCAACAGGGGCGATATTGCGCTCCGTGAGTGGTCATCCAAACTGGATGGCTTCCCCGCCGAAGCGCCGATTCGCGTCCCCGCTGAAGCGCTCTCCGCCGCCCTGGAATCCCTCGACCCCGACGTACGCGCCGCCCTCGAAGTTGCCGCCGAGCGCATCCGCGAATTTCACCGCCGCCAACCGCTCACCAGCTGGTTCACCAACGATCTGGGCGGCACCCTCGGCCAGTTCATCCGCCCCATCCAGCGCGTCGGTCTGTACGTCCCCGGTGGCACGGCTCCGCTGCCCTCCTCCGTGCTCATGTCCGCCATCCCGGCCCAGGTCGCGGGAGTGAAGGAAATTGTGGTTGTAACACCGCCACAAAGGCCAATGATGAATGCAGAAGGCAGAATGCAGAATTCATCCGCTTTAAATTCTGCATTTTCTTTGGTTTCTCCCGTGATTCTCGCCGCCTGCGCTCTCTGCCGAGTGACCGAAGTCTACGCCCTCGGCGGCGCGCAGGCCATCGCCGCACTGGCTTATGGCACCGAAACCGTCCCGGCCGTGGATAAAATCTTTGGCCCCGGCAACCTGTTCGTCACCCTCGCCAAGCGCCAGGTCTTCGGCGCGGTCGGCATCGACGGGCTGGCCGGCCCGACTGAAACCGTCGTCATCGCCGACGACTCGGCCAAACCCGCCTGGGTCGCCGCCGACCTGCTCGCCCAGGCCGAACATGACGTGCTCGCCAGCGCCATCCTGCTGACCCCCTCGCGCGAACTGGCCGAAGCCGTCCAGGTCGAAGTCGCCCGCCAGATGGAAACCCTGCCCCGCGCCGATATCCTGGCTCAATCCCTGCCCGGCCAAAGCGGAATCGTCATCACCCAAGACCTCGACGAAGCCGCCGGACTCAATAATCTCTACGCTCCTGAACATCTCTGTCTCGCCGTGCGCGACCCCTGGGCGCTGAGCGAAAAAATCACCAACGCCGGCGGCATCTTCATGGGCGAGCATTCCTTTGAAGTCTTGGGCGATTACGTCGCCGGGCCAAGTCACGTGATGCCCACCGGCGGCTCCGCCCGTTTTGCATCCCCGCTCAACACCTGGGATTTTGTCCACATCGTCAGCCTGATTGCCTTAAATCAGAAAACCACCGCCCAAATCGCCCCGCTCGCCGCCCGCATCGCCCGCGCCGAAAGCCTCGAAGCCCACGCCCGTTCAGCGGATTGCCGCATCCAATAAAAGCGAACCGCGAAGCGTGCAAAAACCGCTAAGAAATTCTTTTGTTTTCCTTGGCGCTCTCCCTGGCCGCCCGCCACCGTTCGTGCCGCGAGCACGCCGGTGCGAGACGGCAGGGCAGGTGTTGCGACCTTCGCGGTTAGAAAAAGGTTTTTTCACATGCAACTGCCGCCGCATATTCAAAATCTCCCACCCTACACGCCCATCGAGCCGTTTGAAGTGCTCTCCGAGCGCGTAGGCCGCCGCCCCGAAGACATCATCAAACTCGACGCCAACGAGAACCCCTACGGCATGTCTCCGCGCGCCCGCGAGGCCCTCGCCAGCCTGGCCTACGGGCACATCTACCCCGACCCCGAATCCCGCGCATTGCGTGCCGCCCTCAGCCGTTTCACCGGCGCGCCCGCCGAAAACCTGCTCCCTGGCGCGGGCGCGGACGAACTCATCGACCTGATACTACGCGTCACCCTCAGCCCCGGCGACTTTATTATTAACTGCCCGCCCACCTTCGGTATGTACGCCTTCGACGCCGACCTGAACAACGCCAAAGTGGTCAACGTCCCGCGCAAAGCCAACTTTTCGGTGGATGTGGATGGGATTTTGGAGGCCGCTGAAAAGTTTTCCCCGAAACTGATTTTCCTCACCTCCCCCAACAACCCCGACGGCTCACTCCTCCCGCAGCCTGTCCTGCAAAAACTACTG
>JAGVAO010000253.1 GCA_020060235.1 Anaerolineales bacterium
GGGGTCGATGCCATACCAGGCAATCTCAACCGGAAGGGCTAATTCGCCGCCGCGATTCTGGGTGTTGAGGGTGACAGCCGGGGCATTATTGCTAACCACCCGTTCTGCCAGGATGTTTTCCCCGTTGCGGATACGGACAAACTTTGTACCCGGCAGGAAAGGGACCACTTCTGTAACCGTTTGCCCGATAGCCTGGTCGTGCGGCGACTCGGTGTTATATAACGGCAGGCTAAACAAGGGATTGCCAGACGAATCTTCCAGGCTAAGGGTGTAGGGAGTGACAAGGCCCTCTTCCTCGGCATGGTGGACATGCCCGGCGTGCTGGATGACGGCCTTTATCTGCTTTTCTGTCAGCTTATCGGTGCGGATGACATCAGTAAAACCCGCGGTGTTATCACGAAAACCGATAACGCCATAAATTCGCAGGAAATCGTTGACATTTTCAAGGTATTTCGGGAATTCGCCGTCGCTCTCCCCATGAGAGAGAGGCAGGAAGTCGAGGCTGGCGAGTTTCATTGAATCGGGAATATAACTGACACCCAGGTCTCCCAGGCTGCAAGGAACACCAAACTGGTTGAGCAAGGTGCAGTAGGTGTACACATCCACGTACTGTGGGCGGCGATATCCCATGGTGGGAAAGCCACGATTGGGGGTGGCTTCGGCAGGGTTATTGCTGATAACGGTCGGCCCGCTCAGGTGCGGCCAGAGACCCCAACCCCAATCGAACCCGTAAAACCCTTCCGGGTCCACGGCAGCGAGGCTGCAATTAACCACGCCATCGCCAACAACTTCAGGGTAAGGATAATTGGGGTCAATACCTCCGCCCAGGTCTTCATTCCCGTTGCAAAGGTAATGCCCAAGCCCATAGTTGTGGCCTCCCTCATGCGCCGCAGTCACACCACCTTCCACCCACCAGGGCGAATCGGGGTCGAAATTGGTTAACATCAGGCCAATTGCAACTGTTCCGTTGGAAAAACCGGTGGCAAAGAATTTTCGTTCCTCGCCCTTATCGTTAAAGGTTTTGTTACCGTCCTCATCCAGAATATTCCACCACCAGGGCAGGGACGGATCCAACATGCCATACCAGAAATCGTCCGAATAATAATTGTGCTCATCGCGAGCCGCTTGTATTTTCGCCATCATTTCAGAAGGGGCGGTTGAGTTGTTTATCAAGGTCCATTCATCCTCTGAATGAGGGCCGTCTTTCTTATGTCCTGTGGGGTAAATTTTCGGAACCCACGAGATAAGTTTAACATCCGGCACCGGGTAGAAACGCTTCAGGTCAAAACCAATCCTGGCCGAATCGGTATTGTGTTTATAGTCCATGATTTGATTGAGGAAAATCTGGTTCTCATCATACATGTGCATGTGAATGCTGGGCATCACAATTGTGACGTCCGAACCGGGGTGATATTTGACATCCAGCTCAAAGAAATTGTTCTCGGCAGTGACTTCATACTGGAATGGAAATTGCGTGTTGACCGGATAGACAAAAATTTTATAGTTTACATCGCCTTCGCGAGTGTAAATAGGCGGCTCGAAGTTCAAGGTCGAGTTGACATCCAGGCGGTCACCTCCGCCAGGATAGGCTGCAATGGGCTGGTTTTTTGCATGACGAATAATCGATTTACCGCCGTAGTTTATTTGCATTATGCCGCGCACGCCATAGATTGTGCCGCTCTTGGAACGCACATAGACGCGGATGACCGTTCCGCGCCGGGCAACCAGGGGCATTCGGTTTTCCAGGTCTTGCAGCCCCTGGGTCACTTCAACAGCCCATACTTCCAAATCCAGGTCGGGATTTTCAGGCCCTTTGAGCGGAAGCGGCGGGGTAGCGGTTGGGGGATTGCGGAACACGAACGGGGTCGGGCGGAAAGGATTCTCTTCCGGAGGAATGGGCAGGCGGAAGCCAAACGGGGTTGGCGTTGGGATAGGTGTTGCCGCAGAGGAGATGGTTGGCGACTCTTCTTCCGGGCAGGTAGCCCCGGTGGCGGGGTCAGGGGTGCAGCCGGGGTTTGGCCCGCCTACCTGGGCAAAGGCAGGCTGCGCAGACAGGCTGTTGAACAAGAAAGCGGCCAACACTGTCATGATGACCATCAATTGAATATAAGGATTTTTTTGCATGATTAACTCTCCTGGGTTGATGTCAATTTTGCCAAAAATACGGTATTTCTCACCTTTATTATCGATATTTCCGCTAAAAAATGCAGTAGGGTTAACCCTACTCTTCTACCCAACTTTTAAAGTGCAACAGGGCAAGAAATTCTCTTGCCCTGTTGTTGCATGGGAGTTCATGCCAATAAAGAAACGATAACTGTTTTGTTAACCTCCGGTCAAAATCAATCCACGCTGCTACAGCCGTACACGATGAACGGGACAGGCTGGCCCGTTTCAAAAGACTGATTCCCGGCCATATCGGTGGCTGTCACCAGCCAGTACATCCACCCGCCCTCGCCATCCAGGGCGTTTGCGGCACGGTTTTCCTCGTCGTGATAAATAAGCAGGCTGTATGATCCATTTTCCCCGGCTTTCATTTCAGACCTGTAACGCGGGGCATCATTGTCTATTTCATCTTCCGAGTACTGATACCAGTAAGTGACAAGCACCTGGCGGATACCTGCAGGGTCGCTGGCAAAAGCGAACAAGGTGGTGTATGGGTCTTTCTTGCAACGCAGGGCATAGAACCCATAATAGGCTTCGTCAGGGTCAGCATAAATCCTCCCAAAGATGGGCGGCTGTATATCGGGCGTTGGGCTGGGAGTGCGCGTTGGGGTCGGGGTGGAAGGTTCCTCCGTATCGACGGGTCGCTCAACGGGCATTTCGATGGTTGAGACCACAACAATTGTTGGCTGGGTCAAGGTCGGCCCGCCCCATATTGCCAGGACACCAAGCAAGAAAAGGCCAAAAACAAGCGACAGTGTAATGCCGGCGGAAACAAATATGCGGGTCAGACTCCAGGAGGCTTTGGCTTCAACCGGTTTTGCCAGCGGGACAGGTTTAAGCGCGGCCAGGTTATGGCGCGAATAGGCCGCGCCAGCGGCATCGCCAATCGATTCGCGGATTTTCAAAGCCTGGTTAAGCAGTAAAGACGCCTGGGGTTTCTGGCCGAGGCCAATCAGCCGGGTTCCCATCTGGTGCAAGGTCCAGGCTTCGGCAGAAGGGTTGTTGATGGTTTTGGCCGCATCGAGCGCGGAGGAGAGTGTCCGGCCCCATAAGTCCCACAGGCCGTTGAGGGTCAGATAGGGGTCAAGGGCGCGGGCCAGGGCCAGGGCGGTCTCACCGCTGCTGGCAGCGAGAGCGGCGGCGAAATTGCCAAGTTCATCGGCGATGAAATTCGGTTTGGACTGGTTGGCAAGCAGGTATTCGGTCAGTTTTGCGAGCAAGGAAACCCGTTCGACCTGCTGGGCGGCTACATTTTGAGCGGGGATAAAAAACCCCGGCGGCAGGCGCAGGCGCGGGCTGTTGGCGTAGAGCAGGCCCAGAGCTTGCAGGCGTTCAAGCGCAGCTTCGAGCGGAATCCCACCTAAGGCGTAGGAGAGCCAATCAGGGGAGGAGGAAAGCGCCGGGGTCTGGGCGGCGACCGAAAGCACCTTCTGCTCTTCGGGGCTGAGACGGCTAAAGGCATAGGCAAAGGCCCGGTCGAGGGCGCAGCGGAGCGGTTCGGGGCTGGAATCCGGCGTCTCGCGCAGGAAAGACAGCGCGGCGTCGGGGGAGTCCGCTGTTTCCCGCAAAACGTTGCCGGTGATGGTCAGGGCCAGGGGAGCATCGTCGAGCAGGGCGCAGAGCGCATCCAGCACATCGCGATTGTGGGCGGTGAGGGTAAGGGCGGCCTTGTCGGCCAGCAGGGTCAGGGATTCGGGGCGCGGCAGGGGTTTGATGGGCAGGCGCTCGAAATCGCCGCCAGTGGGCAGGTCGGCAGACAGGATGAGGGCGGCGTTGGGCAGCAGGTCGGGCAGGGCATTTTGCAGGGCGGGCGTGAGCGGCACTTCGTCGAAGAGGACGAGCGGGCGGGCATTCGAGAGATAGGTGCGGGCAGTGGTGGCGTTGACTTTGAGCAGGGGATTGGATTCAAACAGGGCGTCGAACAGCCGCTGGATGACATCCTCGGGACCGAGGGCCTGGCCGGAGGCATCGACGCTTTCGAGCAGGATGACGCCGTCGGGCATGGCGCGGGCGGCTTCGCTATTGGCAGCCTGTTTGAGCAGGGCGGTTTTACCGAGGCCGTCGGGCGCGTGCAGCAGGACAATTTCGTTGGCGCGAATCCAGGCTTCGATGCGGGCCAGTTCGGCAGTACGATTGACAAACCCCCGCGGCGCGCGCGGGGGAGCGGGGACGAGCGTCCGCTTTTGGACTTGCGGCGCGGCCTGCTGGTAGACAATGGTTCCGTGATTGGTATTGACGACAAAGTTATTGTCGCCAATGACCACCGAACCTTCTACGTTGCCTGAAATCTGGATGGAATCTGACATATCAACCTGTAAGGGGTGTTTCTATGCAGGGTTACACCTTTGCAACGCTGCGTTTCTGCTTTTAAAACTTAAGTCTGCAAATCGCTGAATTCGGGCCTGGGGTTGTCGCCTTCACGGCGGCCCGCGAAGAAGTAAACCGCCCGCAGCCAGGAAAATTGCTCACCCTCGCTGCGCGGGGACCTTTTATCGTAATCATATTTGGAGATGTGGCTGCGCAGGTCGGCGTCGAGGGTCTTCAGGGTTTCAAGGGCGTCTTCTAGCAGGAATTGAAGCCCGGCGGCGCTGGCAGGGACGGCTTTATCGAGCGCCTGGCGCAGGTGGTCGAAACACACCCGGTTCGACAGTTTATAAAGGCGGCGGGTTTCATCGTTGTCTGGGTCGGCCAACCCTTCGAGCAGCCAGCGGACGTAGGAATCGTCTGATTCGGTGGACATCTGGCAGACGCGACAGGGCTTTTCTGCACGCAAGGATGCAGAAGGCGAGGCCTGTTGGGGCAGGTATTTGCGGGCCTGCTGCAAGAGGGGATTATCTTGCGCCAGGAGGTTGGGGTAGCGTTTCAGTTTTTCGAGACGCTCGGTGATGACCAACGCAAGGTGTTCATAGATGATGCTCGTCCCCAGGCTTTCGCCGTCTTCCCTCTTCTCGACCTCGGCCACCTTCCAGGTGTGGGTGGGGCAATAGCCCAACGAGTTGATGATGTGAACGCGGCTGGCCGGGTCGTTGATATGGTCGGAAATAATCGAGCGAATGTATTTCACCTCGGCCTGCTGGCGCATGTAGCACAACGGGCAACCGGTAACCTTGACAGCCTGTTCGAATTTATTGGCGAAGAAGGGGTTAATCATAAAATCAGTATATCTTAAAGACCGCGGTTCTCAAACGGCTTTGTCCAAAACCAACCGGTCGTAAAACTGCCCGGCCTGGCGCATATTGGCATTGTACTCGGCCCGTTCGGCGATGATTTTGGCATTCACTTGCGCGGTGCGCTGGCGCAGGTCGGAATCGCCCAAACCGCGCAGGATGGCGGCTGCCAGGGCGGACGGGTCGGCGGGGTCTACCAGCAGGCCGTTGGATTCGGGGGTTATCCACTCGCGGATGGATTCGAGGTCGCCGGCGATTGGGAAGCAGCCGCAAGCAATGGCCTCGAGCAAGGAATTGGGCGTGCCGTCATGGATGGATGGCGAGACAACCAGGCTGGCGCGGCGGAAAACACCTGCCATTTGTTCGTGCGGCAGGGGCGGCAGCAGTTCGACGGCAGATTCGATGCCCAGTTCCTGAATCCACTTGGCGGCCTGGGGTTCGCCCGCCATCGAGGCGCACAAGAAGCGCGCTTCGGGTTTTTCAGCCAGCACCAGCGGAATGGCCTTAAAAAAGGTGTCGTTGCGCACGTAGGCGCGAAATCCGCGCGGATTGATGACCAGCGGGGCAGATTGCACAGGGTTGGGCGGGTAAAAGACATCGGCGCGGATGCCGCCATTGCCGGGCGTGACCAGGGTCGGCTTTGCAGCGTCAAAGCCCCAGTCGCTCGCCAGGCGGATGTCGCGCTGGCAGTCGGCGTGCAGGGCGTCGGCGACCTTCAAGGCCCAGGATGTGTAATGACGCATCAGCGGGGTGGCAGGGGCGTGCAGGGTGAAATCGTTGCCCCAAACGGAAACAAGCAGCGGAACGCGCAGCGGCGCAAGCGCATCAGCGGCCAACATGCCCTCGTAGGGAATCCGCAGGGCGTGGACGAGGTCGGGGGCGGTTTCCTCGACGAAACGGCGCAAGGCCGGGGCCGCGCGCGGAATGGTCAGCGGGCCGAGAAACTGCCGGATAACGGTACGCAGGCCAAGGGTGCGCGCGCCCCACAAGCCGCCCTTTTTAACGGCGCCGGGCCGGGGGGCCGATTTCGCCCCGCTAAAGGCGACCGGCGTAATCCTTAATCCGGCCAGCGGCATTTCGATTTTGCAGGGAAAGGTGGAGGCGAGGAAGACTTCGTCGCCGCGTTCGACCCAGTGCCGAATCCAGTTCAGGGCAATGGGAGAGCGGCCATCGGCCACAAAAAGGATGCGCATAGTGCCAATATACCATAGTTGCCCGATGCACAAAGCCGTAGTATAGTTAACGAAAGCGGAGGCGCAATGGCTATCAAAGTTTTGCTGGTCGAAGACAACCAGGATAACCAGGACTTGATGAAGTTCCTGCTGGAGCGTAACGGCTACGAGGTGGTAACGGCCAACAACGGCAGGCTGGCGCTGGATGTGGCACGCAGCGAATGCCCCGATGTGGTTTTGATGGATTTGACCATGCCCGAAATGGACGGCTGGGAAGCCGCCGCCGCGATGAAGGAAGACCCGGCCCTGGCGCGTATTCCGCTGATTGCGGTGACAGCCCACACGCTGCCCGGCGACCGGCGAAAAACCCTGGGGGCGGGGTTCGACAACTATATTTCCAAACCGATTAACGTCAGGATGTTCGACCACATTGTGGCCCAGTCGCTCGAAAAAGGCGAAAACTAACGCCCCGGCTGTGCCCAACCCCGCCCCTGACGCTACCAACCTGAGCGGCGGGGGTTGTACGTTTTGCAATGTTACATATCGTTTCACAGATGTATCATCAAGATAGGCTATCCAAAAACTCGCTTTCAATCCATTCAAAAGGTGGCTTATGAAAAAACTTCTGACACACTCAACCTTGCTGTTACTCGTCACCCTGCTGGCGGCCTGCGCGAACCAATCCGCCGAACCAACCCCGACCCCGGTAAATGTCGAGGCCATCCAGACCCAGGCCGTGCAAACCGTCGTGGCTGCCGTCACCCAGACCGCCGCCGCCATGCCGACCGAAACCCCGCTTCCGCCGACCGAAACCCTCGTCCCGACCGAAACCCTGTCGCCGACACCCGAAAACACCGCCACGGCTACCATCAACATCTGCAACAGTTCGGTCTTTGTCTCCGATGTCAGCGTGCCAGACGGAACGCAAATAACCGGTGGGCAAAAATTCGTCAAGACCTGGAAGGTGCGCAACACCGGCTCCTGCGGCTGGACCACCGCCTACACCCTCCGCTACGGCTACGGCGACCGTCTGAGCGGGCGCGATACCTACCTGAGAACAGCCGTCCTGCCAGGCGAGGAAGCCGAAATCAGCATCGAACTGACTGCGCCCCTGACACCCGGCACGTATCGCGGTTACTGGGTCTTGTTCGACAACAACGCCTTTTCGTTCGGCCAGTATCTCTCGGTCATTATCACCGTGCCATGACCCCCGCCGAATTGGCCCAGGCGCTCAAGGAACAAGCCCGCCAGCAGGGTTTTACGCTGGCGGGCATTACATCTCCCGACCCGCCGCCGCATTTCGAAACCTACCAAAACTGGGTTCAGGCCGGGCATCACGGCGATATGGCTTACCTGGGGGATGAACGCGCCATCGAGCGCCGCGCCGACCCGCGCCGAATCCTGCCCGAGTGCCGTTCCATCCTCGTTGTCGGGATGCCCTATAACCCGCCGCCCGCCCTGAGCAAAGTCGAAGGGCCATTAAACGACCCGAATCCACGCGGACAGGTGGCCGCCTACGCGATGGGCGACGACTACCACCTCGTCATTCCCCCGCGCCTCGAGCGGCTGGTTGCCTTCCTCGAAGAACAGGCCGGGCATCCCATTCCGCACCGCATCTACACCGACACCGGCCCCATCCTTGAACGCGACCTGGCCCAACGCGCCGGGCTGGGCTGGATAGGCAAAAACACCTGCCTGATTTCACCAAAGCACGGCTCCTACTTCCTGCTCGGCGAAATCCTGCTCGGCATCGACCTGCCGTTTGATGCGCCCATCGCCAGCGACCACTGCGGAACCTGCACCCGCTGCATCGAAGCCTGCCCAACCGATTGCATCCGACCAGACCGCACGCTCGACGCGCGCCGCTGCATCTCGTACCTGACCATCGAAAACAAGGGCGATATTCCCGCAGACCTGCGCCCGCTGATGGGCGAGTGGGTCTTCGGCTGCGACATTTGCCAGATGGTCTGCCCCTGGAACATGCGCTTTGCCCGCCAGTCCGCCGATTCCGCCTTTGCGCCGCGCGAAGGCCTGCCTTTTCCGATTCTCGAAGAAGACTTGAAACTCAGCCCGCAGGAATTTAATCGCAAATTTAAAGACAGCCCGCTTAAACGCGCCAAGCGGCGCGGCTACCAGCGCAGCCTGTCCGTTGCCGCCGGGAATAGCGGCAGGCGTGAACTGCTGTCCGCGCTTAACCAGGCCAAAAGCCACGACGAGCCGCTGGTCGCGCGTCACGCCGAATGGGCCATACACCAACTGGAGAAATAAACCATGCCGCAATTATTGATAGCCACCGAGAACCAGGGAAAAATCCGCGAATTTCAAGAACTGCTAACCGGCCTGGGTGTCGAACTGGTGACGCCGCGCCAGGTGGGTATCAACCTGAACGTCGTCGAAGACGGCGCAACCTACGAAGAAAACGCCGGGAAAAAAGCCCAGGCCTACGCCGCCGCCAGCGGATTAATCTCCCTGGCCGACGACTCGGGCCTGGAAGTGGCCGCCCTGGGCGGCGCACCGGGCCTGTATTCGGCGCGCTACTCGCCCCAACCCGGCGCAACCGATGCCGACCGGCGCGCCTTCCTGCTCGAAAACCTGCGCGGCAAGCCGCGTCCCTGGCTGGCGCATTTCCACGCCACGATAGCGATTGCCGCGCCCGGCAGCGAACTGCGTTTTGCGGAGGGCAACTGCTACGGTGAAATCATCCCCGAAGAGCGCGGCACGGGCGGCTTTGGCTACGACCCGATTTTTCTCATCCCTGCGACGGGCAAAACAATGGCCGAACTGCCCATGGACGAAAAAAACCGCCTGAGCCATCGCGCCCTGGCGGTTCAAAATGCAATCCCGATTTTACGGCTAATTCTAGGCGGATAAACGTTCCGCTTCGCCCGGCTGATAAACAATCCCGCTCAGGAACAGTTGCAGGGTGGTCGCCACCTTTTGCGGTTCTTCGAGCATGACCATGTGCCCGGCAGATTCAACGATATACAGAATCGAATCTTTCAGGCGCGCTTTAAGTTGCTCAGACAAATGAATGGGGGTCAATTTATCTTCCGTGCCGCAGACGATGAGGGCGGGGGACTTAATCCGCCCCAGCAGGCTGGCTTCGTCGTAAGCATCGCAGGCCAAAAGGTCGCCGTGCAAAACAGCCGGGCGGGTTTCGGCCAATCGTTGGGCAGAGACTTCTTTCACTCGCGGGTCTACGTGGGGGCTGAAAAAGAGTTCGTTTATCATCTCGACTGCCGGCGCAAACGTCACCGGGGTGGACGTCTTTTCGAGCAGGGCAGGCGAAACCCGCAATCGCGGGCCTGTGGCAACCAGGCCCAGGCCCAGGGTGCGGCTGGGGTTGTGCACCCCAAGATAAAGAGCGATTGCGCCGCCCATCGAATGTCCGACAAAAACCGCTTTGCGGATTTTCAAAGCATCCATAAAATCGAGCACGGCACGGGCGTAATCTTCAATCGCGTGCAACCCGATCCCCTCCGATTTGCCGTGCCCCGGCAGGTCGAGGGCGTAGATGCGCTGCCCGGCCATACGGCGGATTTCAGGCGGCCAGTTGAGGTGGGTGCCGCCCGCCCCGTGAATCAAAATCACCGCCGGGCGCGACCAGTCATCTTCTTCATTGGCAAAATAATACAATCCAGCCGCGAGCGGCATAATTCACCTTTCCTTTTGGCCTATTCCTGCACACGACCGTGGTGCAGTTTATCGGCGGCTTCTTCGCTGAGGGGGATATAGACGTTGACGCGCGTGCCCTTACCGGGCGCGGAGTCGATGTGCAGCAGGCCGTTGACCAGTTCGGTGCGCTCACGCAGGTTGACCATGCCCAGGCTGCCGCGCTTGTCGTAGGATTTTGTGATGGCTTCCACGTCAAATCCGCGCCCTTCGTCGGCAATTTGCAGCCAGGCAATTTCCGGTTCCTTTTTTACCGGCTGCAAACGGACGTAGATGCGCGGCGATTCGGCGTGTTTGCGGGCATTGTTGACCGCTTCTTCGGCGAGGTAAAAGATAATGCCTTTCTTGCCCATTTCAATATCATCAGCCAGTTTTTCGTCCACCTGGATGACGACTTCCTGCCCAAAGGTTTCTTTCATCTTCTCGGCCATTTGTTCCAGCGCGGCAATCAGGCCCTGCGATTCGAGCACCAGCGGACGCAGGGTAAAGAGCATGTGGCGGATTTCCTTGGTGGTGCGCCGCGCAAGGTCTTCGATTTTGACCAGTTCCTCGCCTGCCATGTTCACGTCGCGCTCAATCATGCGCCGCGCAAGGTTGACGCGCATGGCAATCGCCGCCACCGACTGGGTTGGGCCGTCGTGCAGGTCGCGGGCCAGTTTTTTGCGGGCTTCTTCCTGGGCTTCGGCCATGCGTTCCTTCTCGTCGGCCAAATCCTGGTACAAACGGGCGTTCTGGATGGCGATGGTCGCCTGCCTGCCGATAATGCCAAGCACGTCACGGCGGTCCCTGGTAAAGTAACCGCTATCGGGATGGCCGAAAACCAGCACGCCGTAGACGTTGAAACCCGTCCGCAGGGAGAAGCAGTACACCGACTGGCAGTGGTGCAACGCCAGGAGACGGCTCAGTTCCGGGTCATCAGCAACGCCAGGGGCAACCACTTCGTCGCCGTTTTCGACCACAGCGCGCAGTATCCCATCCTTGGCGGGGAATGTTACACGCAAGTCAGCCTGCGGCAAGCGGCGCGCCGACCCAACCACGAGTTCTTCACCGTCGAAAAGCAGGACGCCGCTCACAAGCCGGTCGTCCCGCGGAGTACCTTCCGCGCTTTCAGCGCCATCAACAAACAAGGCGCTGGTGCTGATTTCGAGGGCCATATCCAGCACACGTTTGTAACTCAGGGTGGCGGTCAGCGACGAAGTAAGTTTGTAAATGGCGCGCAAGCGTTCAGTCTCGATGCGTTGCTGGCGTTCTCGTTCATCGATTTGTTTATTGCGTATCTGGCGCAACTGGCTAATCATCTGCTGGCTGATAAAGCCAAACAGCCCGCCCAGGAAGAAAGTCGCAACAATCGAAACAATCAACAGGAGCAGGTCCACCTGGCGCAAAAAACCATCAGCTGACTGGACAAGGGCCACAGCCAGGCTCGCCAGCAGCCCGCCGCGCAGGTCAAAATACAGCGCGCCCGAAATAATCGGCAGCAGGCCAAACCAGGCTGCCGAACCGGTCAGCCCGCCATGCAGCCAGAAGTAGGCAGCGGCAACGGCAAAATCCACAAAAACGCTGATGAGCCTGTGATTTGGCAAACGTTGGTTCAACCCGGCCAGCACAGTGAGCACCAGGTTCCATAAAACAAGCAAGACCAGGAGAATGTTAATAAAAGAAAACAACAAGTCGGCCCGCGACATGGCAACAACCGCTCCTAACAAAACCAGCCAGCGCAGGGAAATAACAAACCAGTCCGCGACAAACGGCGCATCCGATTTATTCATGGCTTAATCATACCCGATAGTTTTCCGCCCGGCAAAGCGATTTCCAACAAACCTAAAGTTCATAACCCATCTTTTGCAACACAGCGCCAAACCGCTCGGACAAAACAGCCTGCTCCTCTGCGCTATAGCGCTCACGGAAACGCCCAATCTGGCCCTTGAAAAAGTGCGTTCCCTGCTGTCCCTGGGTCTGGCCGGGACGATATTGCTCGATGACCGCCTGCACCTTTTCATCTTCCAGCAAAAGGCCCATAAAGCGGGCAATTCTCCCGGCTTCGGCTTCGTAATTGGTCAGGAAATCCTCATAGCGGGTCTTGAAGACTGCCGGAATATTCATCCACTGTTCCCAGCCGTCCACATATTCGCTAATAAATTCCACCGACTTTTCAAAATCGGTCAGGTGCGAGAACGCGTTTGGGCGGCCCTTCTCGACCGCGCGGCGGCCATAGTCAAAGGCCGAAAGCATCGCGTCACGAGGGTCGCGGTAAATGTAAAAAGTCTGCATCAGCCCGCCCTGAATCAGCCCTCGCGCCCAAACCGTCGGCGCAGAGTGCGCCTTAATCACAAACGTATGCCCAAAAATCGCCGGGCGCAGCACCATCGCCAATCGTCGAACGCTCAACACGCCAATATTGCAATTGACCTCAGTCAGGATACTTTGCAGCCCAAATTTTTCACGAATTTCGCGCGCGTCGTCACAACCGGTTGTCGCCATCAGGTCATGGACAAGGTTATAGTGCCAGCCCGAACCGGCGCGCGGCATTCCTACAGCAAGAACAATCATGTTTCACTCCGAGAAAAAACACCAGCCAGGATACCCAAATTTAACCACAATTCCGGCATGGCGAAAGAATCTATCGAAACGGATTGGAAAACCAGCGCCGCCAGCGTGAAAACCGCCGCCGCGCCCAAAAAGCGCGAGAAAGCCGCCTTCCGCCGCAGCGCAGACAAGCCATCCGCCAGAATTCCGAGCCAGAAGGCCACAAAAAGCGTCAGCCCGGCCAGCCCCGTCTCGGCCAACAGGCGCACATAAAGATTCTTGGGGTTAGGGAACAGCCGCGAATTCGGCGCGAGCGCCTGCGCAATTTCCGGCTCGCCCATCAGCAACTCGTTTGGCATGTTCCGGTAAATCCAAAAACCGCTCGCCCCAAGCCCCACCCCGGTCAACGGATTGGCGTCGAAGGCCGGCATCGCCCCGGCAGCATAGGCCACGCGCGGCCCCATCGAAGCGCTGGAAACGTAGCGCCAAAAACTGCTCATATCGGATGTCCAAAGACGGGCGATGTAGCCTTTGTCCGATAAAAAGACGCCTGTCCCCGCCAGTGCGGCCACCGTTACAACGATTAAAAGCGCGCGGACCCCCGCCGCCTGAATCCTGCCCGAGCGGCTTTGTTCCACATCCCGGCGGAATCCGGCCAAAAACCAGCCCCAGGCCGCTTTCAAGGCCCCGCGCCCGGCCACCAGGACGGTAATTCCCGACGCGAGAACGACCACCGCCAACCCGGCGCGCGAGTAAGTCGCCAATAGCGCCGCCAGGGCGCCAAACAGGAGAATAATATTGGCAAATGACGGAAAACCGTTGACCGAAGACCGTCGAAGGCCCATCGTCCACCGTCCGAGCAGGGCAGCTACCAGCCAGGGTAGGTACAGGGTCGCCAACTGCCCGGCCAGCCATGAAGGCTCAAACGCAAACCCCGAAATGCGCCGGTTCTTGACCAACCCGCGCACCGAAAAGAGTTCCTGTATCTCGCGCAGTTCGGCGCGGTAGCCATTGTTCAGTCCGTAGAACTGGATTGCTCCCCAAACCAGGTGTCCCGCCAGCCCGACCATTAGCCAGCGGACAGAGAATTTGACCTGGGCCTCGTCCTGGTTCATCCAGGCAGCAGCGAGGAAAAACGACAGGCCGATTGCCAGGGTGACAAAAGCGCGGATGGCCCTGTCCCAATAATCCGTTCCGCGCAACTCGATCGGGGCAAAAGTCGCGCCAAGGGCGGTGGCGGCAATTGTCGCCAGGACAAAAGCGATTAACACGCTGAAACTTCCCAGCCGCGGGAATCCAATCTCGCGCCGCCAGAGCATAGCAAACAGCACCAGCAACAGGGCCGCCAGCGGGTACAACGCCAATGGCCGCACCACCGTCCCCGCGCCCATGAAAGGCATATAGCGGAAACTGGTGATGGGCAGGCTTATGAGGGTTAGTGCCCAGAGGATGCGAGCGAGGCGGAGCATGGGTAATTGGTAATTTGGTGGTTGGTAATTAACTGCGCTTTGCAGGGCGGAAAAACAATACCCAGAAGGCGAGTAAAACCATCCCCAGGCCGGCCCCGGCCAGGGCGTAGGTACCGAGCGGCACGGCGCGGGTGACGGGCAGGTTTTGGGTCTGGGTCGGGGTGATGACCAGGTAGGGGGTGAACTGGCCCGCGGAGGCCGCGGCTTTGACGGTGAAGGCCTCAGCCCAGGCCGCAGCCAGTTTGACGGCGAGGCTGGCATCGGCTGAGTCCGCGTAGAAGTGCCAGCCGCCATCCGCAGGCTGGGAAAGGGTCAAAACCCCGGAGCGCAGAGTCGCCCCATCCAGCCCGGCATCTTCCGCAACCGATTTCAGGACATCGTCGGCCCAGGCCAGTTCGACCAGGTTGCGGGCTTCGCGGTCGAGAAAGTAGAACACCTCGCGGTCGGGGATTTCAGCCCAGGATTGCTCGACGTTGAAATCGACCATGACGGTGGCGCGGGCGCGGTAATCGGGCGGGAAGAGGGCGTAAACAGCCATGCCAAGCAGTCCGCCGAGCAGCGCGCCCAAGAACCACAGCCGCCAGGCGCGCAACAGGCGAAGCAGGTCATCGAAGGTGGGAGGGGTGAGGAGATTGTTCATTTCAATTTTCGCTGGCGATTCCAGTTAATCAGCGGCGCAACCAGTTTGCGGAGGTAGTATTTGGCAACGATGGGCGCGAGGGGCGAGCCGCCGTCACGGTAGTGGACTTTGAGCATTTCGGGCCAGCATCGGTCGTCAGCGGCGATGGTTTTGCCGCCCCTGTGCAGGCGGAAGTTCGCCCAAACCGGGCCGAGGATGTAACGAATTTCGCTGATTTTGGCCAGGCGCACCCACAGGTCATAGTCCATGGCGAAGTAGAAAGACGGGTCAAGCGGGCCGACCTGTTTCCACAAGTCGGCGCGCCAGAAGGCGGCCTGTTGGGGGATGTGAACATAACCCTGGCGCAGGCGGGTATAGTCGGTTTGGGCGGCAGGGAAACGGCCAATGGCCCGGTCGTCTTCATCGATGAAGTTTGTCTCAGCATAAACCAACCCAACCTGCGGGTTTTCTGCCAAGAATTTTACCGCGGCTGAAACTGCGCCGGGGTTGTAGGTATCGTCGGAGTTGAGCCAGGCCAGGATGTCGCCGGTGGCGCGGGCGAAACCTTTGTTGATGGCATCGGTCTGGCCCCTGTCTTTTTCACTGACCCAGCCCGCGAGTTTATCGGCATATTTCTCTATGATTTCACGACTGCCGTCGGTCGAGCCGCCATCCATGATGAAGTATTCGATGTTCGGGTAATCTTGTTCGAGAACGGACAGAATCGTCCGCTCAAGGTAGCGGGACTGGTTGTAGGAAGGGGTGACAATGGAGACTTTCATTTTACGTATGCGAGGTTACCGTGAGGCTTGCAGGTCAAAAATAATATATCCCCTGCCTTCGGCATAAACAGGATAGTTATCATACAACATTTGCCGGACAAAAGACTGCGCTTCAAAGCGGGCAAGATGGGTCACCACAAAAAAACGCTTACCTTCTATCAATTGGAAAAATCTGGTTTGTTCATCCACTTCAATCCCCGCTATTGAGCGGACATTAAGGTCGCCATCAGTAAGCCAGGAGACAGTCGGCTGCCAGCCCCAATAGGCCAGGCGTCCGCCATAGTCTTGGGCAATGGCAACGACAGGGGTAATCGAGTGGCCGAGAACCTCGCCAATCTCGGCCCAATAGACAAGGTCGGGGCGATAATTGTCACGGGCCAGGGTAACGCGCACATCCCAGAGTTGCAGGGCAACCGCGAGGACTGCGAGAATAGCCAGGGCAAAACGCGCAAAACGATGGGGATTAATTTTTTGATAAAGCGTTTCAGCAACCGGGGCAAGAGAAAGCGCCAGGATGGGAATAAACACCAGGTGGTAATAGTCGTGGGTGATGGTGTGATAGGCAAAAGTAAAGCCATAAACGATATACCCAACCCATAAACCGGCCAACAAGGCAGCCAGCCGCCTCGGCGCAACCAGGATGCCGACAACACCCAAAACAAGCGGGCCAAAGCCGACAATTCCATCCAGTTGGCCTTTCCAGCGCAAGTAAAAGGAGGAGTCGAACCACAAATTTGGGAAAAATCGCAATCCGAATTGCGAGGCCAGGAAGCCGGCGATAAACGTCCCGTAAAGGGTGTAGACGGCCACCGGCAACACTGAAAGCGCGGCGACTATCCAGGTCTGGCGGTCTTTGAGAGAAGGCCAAAATCCGCGCTCGAGAACCAGCGCAAGCGCGAGCCCAAACAGGGGGAAAACAGCGACATTCTTGATAAAAATCGCCGCGCCATTAAGAAGTCCGGCAGCGACAGCCCACTTCAGCGTCGGCGTTTCGCGCCAGTTCCACATAGCCCAGGCAGCAATGATTATCAGCATGACCATCAAGGGGTCAGGTTGGAAACTCCGACTGGCAATCGCCCCGTAAGGCAAAAAAAGGTAAAAGAGTAATGCCAGCAACGCGCCGTGAAGGCTGGATGCCTGAATCGCCAATCGAAAAAGGAAAAAGCCGCCAAGCAGCCAGAAAAGTATCGAATAAATACGGGGGATAGCCAGATTTTCGCCAAAAATCCGATAACTGGCCGCAACCAGACCTTCAAAGACTGGCGGCTCGATGATGGGTGACTCTTTCCACTGCTGGATGGCAATTTCACGCTGCCAGGCGGGCAAATCAGGCGACATGGCATAATACATGCCGCGCGCTTTTATCATCGAGAACAACTGGCGGGTGGCATGAAAATCCAGCGGCAGGTCGTCCAGGTCATATAACCGGATGGACAGCGCCGCAGAGAAGGCAAGAAAAATCAACAACAAATAAAGTTTGGGAAGTTTTTGCATAACTCAACGCGCTAAACTTGCCTGCGCCGGGCGCGAATCCGGTTGTATAGGCCGCGCAAGCGGGCAAAACCCAGGGGAGCGAGCAGTGCATAGGCAATGCGGTGGCCTTCGCCCAAGGCAATGGCAGGATTGTACCAGAAGGCACGGGCATAGGACGCCAGGCTTCGGCCGTAGAAACCGCCGTCGAGCAGGTAAAAGGCATCGAGGCGGTGGGCCCCGGCCAAAATCCGGCGGCGGTTTTGCTCAAAAACGGGAGCAAGAGCGGGGTTAGCGCGCATCCAATCCACAATCCGAAAGGCTTCGCGGCCAAAATCGGCGGTGCGGGCCAGGTTTTTGGCTTCGGCATGATAACGGGCGGCGGCCAGGGTTTCAGGAATATGGACGATTGGCGCGAGGGTGGCCATGCGCAGCCAGAGGTGATGGTCAAGCAACAGGTGATAATCGAGGTCGAGGTGTCCCGCTTGTTCTAAAATCGAGCGGCGCATAAAAACCGCAGGCTGGCTGATAATGTTAAAGGCCATTAAGTCTTTCAGGTTATAGGGTTGGAAGGTTTGCAGATTGAATGGCCGGGAATGTTCATCAATGGAGAGAACATTCCCGTAAACCAGCCCGGCTTCGGGGTGTTTTTGGAAGGTTTCGATGGCCTTACGGATGGCATCGGGCTGGTAGGTGTCGTCGGAATTGAGCCAGGCGATGAATTCGCCGTTTGCGCGCCGGAATCCTTTATTGATGGCATCGGCCTGGCCTTTGTCTTTTTCGCTCACCCAACCCGATAGTTGATTCTCGTAGCGACGAATGACATCAACGCTGAAATCGGTCGAGCCGCCGTCGATGACGAAGTACTCGATGGCGGGGTAGTCCTGCTGGAGAACAGATTGGATGGTCTGCTCGATGTAGCGGGACTGGTTGTACGAAGGGGTAACGATGGTTATCAGCGGACTTTTCACGGACGGTTGTCAACGGACTTTGTAACGGACTCGCGGATGGAAACGGACTACTGACAGCGGATTTTGCAACGGATTCGCGGATGGGAACGGATTAGGGACGCAGGGTTTTAAGGTCGTAGATGACGTATCGACTGGTTTGGGCGAAGACGGCATACGTTTGAAGTTTTTGAGCCAGTTCGGGTTGGCGGGCGAGTTCTTCAAAATCAGTCACCAGAAAATAGGCCTTTTGGTATGTTTGGCGGGCAAATGCGTATTCAAAATCTCCAACCGCATTGTAAGCAGGCCAAAGGCTGACATTCTGCCAACCATAATAAGCCAGTGGATAGCCGTATTCTTCGGTCAGGGCAACAATACCCGGCTGGTGTTCGAGAACCTCGCCGATTTCGGCATAGGTTTGGGCGGCAGAGCGAGTATCCGCGCGGCGAAAATCCAGGTACGTGGTGATTGCGTGGGCAACCAGGAACAAACTGACAACAAAGAAAAAAATAGAAAAAGCCGACCGAGATTGAAAAAGGTTCGAAAAACGTGGCTGCAAATCGGCTGCAAACAGCGCAAGGCCAAGTGATACCATCGGTATCAACGGCAGGCTGTAGTAGTCGTGACTGGCAATGTGATGGGGAAAAACCAGGCCATAGACCAGATAACCTGTCCAGATAGCGGTGAGAAAAATGCGGGGCAGTTTGGCGGCAAAAAACCACCAACCAAGCACGGCCAGGGCAAGCGGGAATACGCCAACGACCAGGTCTACTTTTAGCAGCCAGCGCAGATAAAAATATGGGTCGAGCCAGAAGTCAGGGAAGAAGCGTCCGCCGAATTGCTGGCCGAGGAAACCGGCAATGCGGAGGCCATAGTACAGGTAGAGAACAGGAGGCAGGATACACAGGAGCGCAACCAGCCAGGTTTTCAGGTTTTTGACAGCTGAAACCAGGTTGGAATAAGCCAGGATTGCGCCGATAGCGCCAGCGGCGATGAAAAATACCGCCGGGAGTTTGATGAAGATTGCCAATCCGCCGGCCAGCCCGGCCAGGACTGCCCAGCGCCAGGAATTTTTGCGCGCCCATTGTTCAAGCCCCCACCAGGACAGGACAATGCACAGCACCATCAGCGGGTCAGGCTGGAAGGCGCGGCTGGCAGGGATGGAGTAGGGAACGAGCAGAAAGAAGGCTGTCGATGTGATGACGGTCAAGCGGGAGCCGGTCAGGTTATAGGCGAGCAGGCCGAGGAAAACGGCGGCAAGCATCCAAAATGAAGCCGAGACAGCGCGAGGGAAGGCGGTATTTTCCTCCCCAGACTGCTGGAAAAAGAAAACCGCGATGTGCTCGACGATAGGCGGCTCGATGGTGGCTTCAGTCTGCCACTGACGATAGGAAAGGTCTTTCTGCCAGTCGGGGATATTATCGAGGGTCTGATAGGCCATGCCGCGCGCCTTGACCGCCGAGAAAAGCTGGCGGGTGGGGTGGAAGTCGAGCAAGGGCTGGGACAGGTCGCTGAAACGGAGAAAAGCCCCGGAGATGAATATCAGGGCCAGGAGCAAGGCAAATGTCAGTTTAGCGGTATTCAAGTTCAAGGGTAGAACGTTCCTGTTGAACGTCAAAGGTTGTTTGTTGAACGGGGAAAAGCCGAAGGTCAGAACAGGCTGTTATAGTCGACTTTTTCAAAAATGGTCAGTTTTCCACCGACGGTGGCGTCCATGATGCGGCGTCCGGCTTTTTCGTAGGCCTGGCGCGCCATGCGGTAGGCAATTTCGGAGGTTTCAAGGTCGGGCAGTTGCCAGCGGAAGCCTTTGCCAAAGTACGAGGGATTGAAATGGTTGGGGTCGTCGCCATCGGAGGTGATGGTGGTGTTGGGTTTGCCTTTGGTGTCGTAATTGTGGTCGACGCCAATCAGAATTGCCTCGTTAATACCCATGTGGAATGCCAACTGCATGGTGACATAGGTGACTGTTGCGCCCTCCCAGATGCGTCCGCGCACATCGGGGGAGAAGCGGGGAGAATCGTAGGTGGAGTAAAGAAAGGTTGGTAAATTGGAAGATTGGGATGCAAATTGGTCGGGACTGAAGAAGCGGCGTGAGCGCCAGGTCAGGAATTTGGGAATGTCGAGCGCAGCCAGGTCGGCGGCGGTTTGCTCGATGACCAGGTCGTTGACCACGCTCAGGTAGGTGGTTTTGAATCCCAGTTCAGGGAACATCAGGTAGATGCGGTTCATGCCAAAGGTGATTTCACCTTTGAGTTTGGGTATGTCGGTGTTTTTCAGGCTGGGGCCATTACCGATAATAAAGGCGCGTTTGCCTTTGTGGATGTCCTTGAGGGCGGCCAGGCGACGGATGCTTTCTCGCCGCCATGGATGCAGGTACGCCGCGGGGAGTTGGGGCAGGTCGCGCAGCCAGATGTAGCTGTCGCGCAGGAGGGGGTAGAGGGGGGAGGTTTTGATGGTCTGCATGGGTATTGGCGCTTGGTGATTGGTAAATGGCAATTGCCATTTACCAATCACTCTGTACTTAACCGCGCTGTCGCGCCGCCATCGACAACCAGGGCCTGCCCGGTCATGAAGGAGGATTGTTCGTTATCAGCCAGGAAGTAGATGGCGTGGGCGATTTCTTCGGGCTGGCCGACGCGGCCATTGACGGTTTTACGCGCCAGGTTTTCAAGCCGGTTCTGGACATCGCCCTGACCGACATGTCCACGTCCGAGGCCGGCGCGCAGCATGGGCGTATCGACTGCGCCGGGCAGGATGGCGTTGACGCGGATATTTTCGGGTGCAAATTCAATCGCCATGGCGCGGGTCAGGGCCAAAAGTCCGCCTTTGCTGGCAGCGTAGGCGGCGATATTGGCCGAAGTCTGGATGGCGTGAACAGAAGAGACGTTGACAATCGCGCCGCCGCCCGCCTGTTGGAAGAGCGGGTGGGCCAGTTTGGCCGAGAGGAAGACCGAGCGCAGGTTGGACGCCATGACTGCATCCCACTCTTCGACGCTGGTTTCGAGCAGCGGTTTGGCAACCTGGTAGGCGGCGTTATTGACGAGGGCATCCAGGCTGGGGGTAAACTCGCGCGCCTGGAAGAAGATGCGCTCAAGAACATCCGGTTGGGAAATATCGGCCTGGATGAAGCGCAGGTTGTCGGCCTGTTCATCGTCGAGCGGAGAGCGGTCTACCCCGATGACGCGCCAACCTTTTTGGGCAAAGAGCGTCACCGTTGCGCGGCCAATTCCGCCTGCGGCGCCGGTGATGAGGACGGTTTTTTGAGAGTTTGTCATAGTTTAGTGTTGAAGGTTATAGGTTGAAAAGTTTAAGGTCGCCAGGGTCAAGCCCAAGGCCTTCGAGTAAATTTTTAATTGTATTCCAATGCACCCGTTCCCAGGCGGCGGGGCTGGAGTTGGCGTTGTGCGGGGCGAGCAGGACGTTATCCATCGTCATCAGCGGGCTGGTGTGCGGGAGCGGTTCGTGCTCGAAAACGTCCAGGGCGGCCCCGCCGAGGTGGCCAGATTGCAGGGCTGCCACCAGGGCTTCTTCGTGAATAATCGGGCCGCGGGCGGTGTTAATGACGATTGCGCCGGGTTTGGCCTGCGCCAGCGTTTTAGCATTGAGCAGGTGCTGGGAGGTTGGGTTCAGGTCGCAGTTGACGGAGATGAAGTCGGAATTCGATAATAGATATTCGAGGCTTGTCATCTCGATGCCGGTTTCGCCGACAAAGACATGGTCAACATCGATGATGTCGGTGCCATAGACTTTCATGCCGAAGGCGCGGGCGCGGCGGGTCAGGGCTTTGCCGATTGCGCCAACCCCGATAATGCCAAGGGTAATCTCGCTCAGGGCTTTGCCGGGGATTTTTTCCCAGATTCCGGCTTTCATCTGGGCGCTCATCCACGGTTGGCGGCGCGCAAAGGCGAGCATGTAGCCCATAACGGAATCCGCTACCGGGGTGGTGAAGGCGTTGGGAGTGCGGCGCAGTTGGATATTTAAACGGGAGCAGGTTTCAGCGTGGATTGAGTCCACGCCGGTGCCCCACTTGGAGATGACCTTCAGGCGCGGGGAGCAAGCCTCGAGCACGGCGGGCGTATAGCGGTCATCTCCGCAGATTGCGCCGTCGAATTGTCCGGCGTATTTCAGGATGTCGGCTTCTTCCATGCGTTCACGCACGTCCGGGACGATGAGTTGGAGGCCGTAGTGGTCGAAGACCGGACGAAAACGCTCCACGAAGGGGAGCATGTAGGGGGCGGTGAGGAGGACGGTTTTCATATCCCTGCTTTCAAAAATTCAAGGAAACTATCGAAACGCTAATCGCACATAATTTCACGTATCGCCTGATAATCATACCCATACTCTGACGGATACCCAGGGTCTTTGGCCAGGGAAAGACATAAAGGATTGCGAAGTTGTGTTCGCCCAACAAATTCCTGCCTGACCATTTTTTTTGCATCGGTTATGCGGCCCAAGTTAACCAAGCCCTCAAAGAATGGGAACCACTCTGATTGGTCGCCTGGGCGCAAGCGTTGCTCAACAACCTGGTCATACAATCTTCCTATTTCAGTCCAGTTTCCCAACTGACGGGCCAGGGAAGCCTTCTGGTAAGAATAGCACCAACCACGAGCCGGTTCCGGCCCAAAAATAGAGACAGGTGGAGCAGGTGATTTTTCCGAAGGAGCGATTTGGTCAATTCGGGAGTAGGCTCCTACCTGCTGAACAATAAGCGAAGAATTTTCCGAATAGACCGGCAAGGTTCCATCGATAATGTGAGCGCAAGCATTGGCCGAGGGGCGATTAATTAGCAAGAAATTACCATAATCGCGATTCATGGGAATATCTCGCATTCTGTTAAAACGTACTTCTGAGCGCATTACATAATAGGCGGTTTGAGATGTCAACACTTCGGCTTTTATCGTGGGCGTTTCTGAAAAACCAGGCCGGTAAATCAGGTTTATCGGCCCCCAAATCTCATAATCCTGTTGAAGTTGGTAGCCGCTGGGAAAATAGGCCATGATGAGGGTTTCATCTTTGATATTTGGCGCGCGCCAGGTTAATTGCCACCAGGTTTCACGCTGATATTTCCAAAACCGTTCCCAGCGGTCAGCATTTAGTTCCTGGGCCGTCACCGAAACAAACAAAAGGGCCAGCAATATAACTTTTTGTGCGCGGGGTTTAAACATCAAGACAATGCCGGTTACAAAAATAATTACCCCTACAATTGGATGTAAGCCATAACTTTTATAGGCATCTGTCAAATCCACTTCCCGACCGGATACAACGACAGGAAATACGGCAAAAAAGATGGCCAATGCGCCCAGCCAGAGAAAATCTTTGGAAATATTATCGACAGAATGGTTTTGATTTTTATCGCCCCACCACTTGCCAAAAACAACAGAATATAAAATAAAAATAATTAAGACACAGACCGCAATCAAAACAGCCTTACCTAAGTCAGAATATTGTGCGCCCGCAATCATATTGTGAGGCATAACAAACCAGGCAAAAATCGATGTATCAAAAAAATCCTTGACCGTTTCCAATACAAGACGGATTGACATCTGGCGCAAGTTGCCTAAATAATCATCGGCAAGACGCGAAACATCTGTAGCGTTGCGAGCACTTTCAAACAGAAATATTCGCCAGTATAAAAAGACGGCCGTCACAACCCCATAAGACCACCAGGCTTTTATCATTGCGACAAGCAAAGCCCGCCAATTTTGGATTCCCGTTTTGAAGTAAACATAACCTAACAATACCAGCCGCAGGCCTTCGAAACCAATCATGTATTCATGACTCCTCTGCAAAAAGTCATTCTTTAACTAGCCCAAACCGGCTGAAAAGCCAGCGCTGACTTCGAAAAGGGCGCGAAAATATGGCGTACGAA
>JAGVAO010000118.1 GCA_020060235.1 Anaerolineales bacterium
ATCATTTCTGTTCACTCATTCCGTGGCGGCACGGGAAAGTCCAATACCAGCGCCAACCTGAGTTACCTGGGCGCTTTACGCGGTTTGCGGGTCGGGGTCGTTGATACAGACATCCAGTCGCCTGGTATCCACGTCTTGTTCGGCCTCGACGATGATGCCATGGGCAACTCGCTCAATGATTACCTGTGGGGCAAGTGCGACATCGAAGACGCCGCCCATGATGTCACCGCCGCGCTTGGGCCTGACGTTCAGGGGAAACTCTTCCTGATTCCGTCCAGCATTAAGGCTGGTGAAATTGCGCGCGTCCTGCGCGAGGGATATGATGTCGGTTTGCTGAACGACGGTTTCCACGCCCTGATTCAAAAGCTCAAACTCGACCTGCTAGTCATCGACACCCATCCCGGTCTGAACGAGGAAACCCTGCTCTCAATTGCAATTTCCGACATCCTGCTTCTCATCCTGCGCCCCGACCAGCAAGATTACCAGGGCACCAGCGTCACCGTCGAAGTGGCCCGCAAACTGGACGTCCCAAAAATGTTCCTGATGGTCAACAAAGTGCCTCCCATGTTCGACGTACAGGATGTCCGCCAGCGTGTCGAAAAGACCTACAATTGCGAGGTCGCCGCGGTTGTGCCGCACTCCGACGACCTGATGACGCTGGCAAGCGCGGGCGTATTTTCAATGCGATTCCCCGACCACCCGGTGACACAGATTTATCGCGGACTGGCCGACCGCGTCCTGGCTTGAGTTCAGGCTTCAGCCCCAATCATTTGAAAAACAAAAAGCCACCCGCCAAGACAACACAAAGATGCCGGGAGGCTTTTTATATAAAATGCAACGCCCATTATAGGAAAAGCCGTGCGCACCCCATTTTTGAACATTAAACCCGAAGAAAAAAAGCAAGTCTACTCATTGATTATTGTCCTGGCCCTGGCCACCCTTGTGCTGGAACTATCGGATGTGATTGCCACCGGCGGTTTTGTCAGCAACATTGGGCCGGATAATATTGTGTATTTGTGGATTATCGACATGATAATCACCATTGTCACGGCCGGGATTTACGCCATGGCTGTTGATAAAATGGACCGGGCTAAATTAATCAAATGGCTTGCCCTGGGTTTCGCGCTGGTCTTCCTGCTAATGCGCGTGCTGTTCCTCTTGAACGCCCCTGACTGGGCTACCTACCCGTTACTCTACATTTTGACCGACCAGTTCTACGCCATCTTTCCGCTGGCCTTTTGGGCGATGGTTAACGACCTTTACACGTCTTCCGAGGCCAAGCGGTTATATCCCATCATCATTATGGGCGCCGCCCTGGGAAGCATTTTGGGCAACGGCCTGGCGGCTGTTTCTGGCTGGCTGCTGCAACGCACAGGCGGAAGCGCGCCGTCCCTCCTGATTATCGGAACCATCCTGCTGCTGGTTACACTGGCCGTGCTGCAATTTGCCCTGCCCAAGCGAACCGTCAACGCGCGCCAATCGCGCGACGAGAGCGTGGATGTCGCCCAGACCATCAAAGTTGGGTGGGATTACATCAAAAACGTGCCGATTTTCACCTTCCTTGCCATTTCGATGCTGCTCTCAGGGCTGGCGTTTACAATCATCGAATATCACTTCATTTTTGCAGTAGACCAGGCGGCAGCCCAGGACCCGCTTCAATTCCAGACCTTTTACGGCTCTTTCAAAATCATCCTGATTATCAGCATCTTAACTGCACAGGCATTCTTCTCTGGCCGCTTCCTCGAAAAAGTGGGACTGAAAAACTCTTTTCTCTTCCAGCCGGTAGCCCTGGCAATGAGCGGCGCGCTGGCCGCCCTGATTCCCGGCCTGGTGGGGGCGGCAGGAGCCAAATACCTGATGCGCCTGGTGCAGCAAGCGTGGGATGAACCGGCCCGAAAATCGTTGCAAAACCTTATCCCTGACGAACGCCGCGGGCGGGTTGCCGTCATGATTGACCGCTATTTCTACGATGTCTCCACGATTATCGGCTCGATTGTCCTGGCCGTGCTGCTCTTCTTGAGAAATCTCTCGGTTATTTCGCAGGGACAAATTATCAATGTCTATCTTGGGCTGGCCATTGTGGCGGCGCTGGTGGCCGTTTTTGCCGCTTTTCGCCTGCGCGCCAAATATGAGCAAAGCCTGCTCGATTGGCGTTTGTCGCGCTCCCGCCGCAAGAGCGCCCTGGATGGAATCGAGTTTTAGCGAGGCGTTTCAACGATTCGGTGGCGTATGCAGAACAAAGACGAATTCCTGGCAACCTTAAAGGCAGAGTGGTTCAAACGATTTGACGACATCCTTGCAGACAGGACTGTTCCGTTAAGCAACCTGAAATGCCTCGAACTGTGTGAGGCGCGCTGCTGCCCGCGAGTCGGGATGCGCCCGCTCAGCCCGGACAAAATCGCCAGCCCTGTCGTGGTCTTGCTGCCGTTTGAAATGGAATATATTATTAATAAAACGGGCGTCTCAAAAGACGTTTTTCGCATCTGGCCGATTGACCTGACCCCCGAAATACGCCTGGGAATTGGAACGCTCGACCTCGGTAAGCCCTGTCCTTTTCTACAAGATAACCACCTGTGCGGAATTCACGAGCACAACCCGCTCGATTGCCGTACATTCCCATTGCTACCCAGCCTTGACCCTGCGGGCAACCTGCAGTGGAGTTTGGGGGAGAACTGCCCTTCGCTGGCTTTCCTCAGCCCGGCGTTTTCAGCGCATATGAAACGAACCTGGCAAGAGTTAACCCCTATGATTCCGCGCTCGTGGTGGGACTTGTATGATTTTGCCGACCACTGGACAGGCTACCCCCAGCCTGCGGAATCAAACTATGCCGATTAACTTCCAACGCCCTGAGGGCGCCCAACTGCGTGTTGTAAACGGCGCATCGCCTGAACTGCTTTCGGTTGCCTGCAACCTGTTCGCCGATATATTCCCGGAAGACAAGCGCTACCTGCCCTACCTGCGGGCCTGCGCGCAGGGCAACCACCCCTCGCACCCCAACACCTACGACCACGTCTGGCTGGTGCAGATAGGAGAAGAATGGGCCGGGGTGCGCATTTTTAGTTATATCAAAACCCGGTCTTTCGGTCATGGGGCTTATATCGGCTTCACACCTCGCGCCAGGGGCCAGGGGCTTGGAACCTGGCTGGTTGCCGAAACCCAGCGCCAGTTGGAGGAAGATGCCCAACGCTTCGGGCAGGGCAGCTCGCTGGGCTACCTGGTCGAGGTCGAACGTCCGATTGACGCGCAGACGGACGAGGAGCGGCTCAAAGATGAAAAACGGTTGCAATTTCATCGCCAGTGCGGCGGCATCATCCTGCCTGTCCCGTTTATCGAACCAGTCATGATTGAAGGCGTCGATTACATCTCGCCGTCAGAACTAGAGGACGAAAGTCCGCGCCCGATGCACCTTGTCCTGGTGCCGTCAGAACTGGGCGGCAGCCTACCCAACCTTGACCTGGTTGATTTTGTGCATGGATTATATTATGATGTATATCGTCTGCCAAAGGGACATACATTTGTCAAAAACGCCCTTTCTTACCTGTTAGGAGGAGCAACATGAGCGAGGCTATTCAACCGGCTGCCGATGAAAAACAGCCCAAAACCTTTTTTGTCAGCCTGCGATTTAAATTAATCCTGTTGCTGGCCGTTTTGTTCGTCATTGCATTTGCATCCATCTTCTACTGGCTGGATGGTTTTGTGACGAGCATGGCAATGGAAAACCTGCGGCGCGATTTGCTGGCCACCGCCCAGGCCGCCGCATCAGGCATCGACGGCGATGCACACACAGCCCTATACACCAGCGGCGAAATAGACGATGCCACTTACACCGAAATTGCCGATTATTTGCGCGTGGTCAAGCGCACAAACCCGCAGGCTTCGGGCGTTTATACGTACTTGCAGTTACCCGACAAGCCTGACCAGGTTCAACTGGTGGTCAGCGCAGCGCTGCCTCCCGGCATGGAAGACCCGTCCCTGAACGCCGGCAAGGCCGGTGAGTGTGTTGTGCCTTCTTACGCCCGCCCAGGCCTGGGCATGGATTACACTGATATTTCACCCACCATGGTTGCCGGTATCACAACCCCCGGCGCAGAGAGTGAACTATGGCCCGACGATTTTGGCGTCTGGTTGTCGGGATATGCGCCTATTTACAACTCACAAGGCCAGCCGGTTGGCGCGGTCGGCGTGGATATGTGCGCGCTGGATGTCGTCCAGTTGCAGCAGAATATTCGAAACAACACATTTGTTGC
>JAGVAO010000126.1 GCA_020060235.1 Anaerolineales bacterium
GGGCGCACCCGCACCTGTTCCCGTTGCCGGGGCCGCTGCCCCGCCTGGCAGCGCCGCCAGGTACTTGACGACCGACTCCAGTTCGTTGGCATTCAGGGCCTGCGCCAGCGAAGCGGGCATCATGCCAGCCGCGCACGGGCCGGTGGGGCAATCAGGCGATAAAAAGACATCTGGGGCTTCGATAGACTCGCGCACATATGCCTCGACGTTTTTTGCCGCACCGGAATATTCGCCGCTATCGAGCCGAGCCTGCGCCACTGCGCCGATTTCACCCAGGTCGGGGCCAATTGCTCCCGCCCCCGGCACCCCGGGGATGGTGTGGCAGGCCGTACAGCCGCCCTTTTGCATGGCGGCAATGGCAATTTCGCGGTCATACAAACCAGGGTCGGCAGGCGCAACACCCACCGCAATAGGAGCGCCCTTGCCCATCGAAATTTTGCCTTTCATGCCCAGTTCGGCATTGTTATCAAGCGGGTCATAATATTCGACCTCCTCGATGTGGGCGGGCAGGGTAAAAGTCACCGAGGCGGTTTCGCCCTTGTTACTAACCACCTCGGTCTTGGCTCGAACTTCCTTAATGGCCAATTGCTGTCGAGCGCTCCCGCCATTGATAAGCGTTATGGTAATTGTTTCGCCCGGGTTGGCAGCCAGGGTCGGGTTCACCTGGCCGTTGATGCTGTCGCCAACGCCCAAAAAGACGAACCTGCCATCCTCCATGCCGGTCGTCAGCAGGTATTCGCGGGTGCTTTTTGAGCCCGCCGCGCCGCCACAGGCCGCCAGCACAAGGGCGAAAAGCAGGAAAAACAGCCCTATCTTAAAGATTTTCATGTCCATCACTCCTCGTTTGGGATTTGAATCGCCTCGCGCAGCCGGGCAAGCAAACGCTCAAGCGGAATTTCGTAGGCCGCCGCAACCTCCTCCAGCGTGCAAAACCTGTCGAGATGGCAGCCAACGCAATCTGTCTTCAGGGCGATAAAAACCGCCGCCGACTGCGGGAAAGCTACCAAAACATCTTCCACTGTCTGCCGCGCATTAATAGACGTTTCCATACTTCAACTCTAGCAAAAATGGACACGTTCTTCTTTGCTCTGGCGCAAAGAAGAACGGTCGATTTACGGTATGCTCTTGGTGTGGACAAATACCCCAAACATCACTGGACCGTCAGCAAAGTACTGCGCAAATATCCCCCGGCGTTATCCACCTTCCGCGCCCACAACCTGCGCTGTCCCGGATGCGGCCTCAACCGCCACTGCACCCTGGCCGATGTTGCCAACCTGCACAACATCGAACGCGCAGCCCTGCTTGCCGACGTGAGGGAGAAATGCCTCAGCAATTTCCTTGCAAAAATCGACCGCCCATGCTAAAATAACATTGTCGAGATACAGGATGCCCCCCTCATCCTGTATCTCGGCGCTTTTAACGGGATGGGGGATGAGATTACGCCCAAACCGGGCATTTTTTCTGCTCAAAAGTCATCTTTTTTGTAATGGTTTGCAATATATAATGGGTGTGGGTGTTTTTGACCGGGCTGTTTTCGATTCCCCGGCCCGAATCATTTGGAGATACCGCTTATGAAGATAATCCGCAACGGGGTAAAAGATGCGTTGAGTTTTCCTGCGCCCATGCCTGAACCTCTGCGCCGCAAAAAAATGCTGGATTTTATGCTCCTGGCAATCATATTTATGGCTGCGCTTATCTGGGTGGGGCATCTACTCAATATTCTTATTTTCGGCCCATCCGATGACCCCGGGAACGACTTATTGCTCATTGGAACGCCGATAATATGCCTGGGCCTGGCCGCCGTAATGGTCGTGAACCGCCGCACAAAGGGGGATTGGGCCAGTTTCCTGTTTGTCGTTGTGGCATTCCTTTCCTCTATGATGGATGCCCCAGCCGAAGTCGCAGAAGGCCGCTCCCTCTTATATTTCTCAATTCCCATCGTGCTATCCAGCCTGCTTCTGCGCCCCTGGGCTGGTTTTGTCACCGCCGGCCTGGCCTGCGTTACGCACATCCTTTTTGTGATTGCAACGCCTGGCACAATGTTCAATGGCGCCGCCATTGCCGCCTACATCATCCTGGCCGGAATTATGTGGCTGGCAACATCCGGGCTGGAGAATTCCATCCGGCACATGGATGTTTCCAACCGCGCAGTACGTGAAAGCGAACAACACTACCGCACCCTGATAGAAACCTCCCCCGATATGGTCGTGGCCAGCGATATGCTGGGAACAATCGAAGTTATCAACCGGGCCGGCCTGAAAATGTTGGGCTATGAGACGGAAACCGAGGTGCTTGGCAAAAAAACCTGGGACTTAATCGTGCCAGACGAGCGGCATGAAACCAAGGAATTGTTCCGCAAAACCTTCATTACCGACCAGATTAAAGACTCCAAGATGGAGGTGCTGGCATCGAGAAAAGACGGCAGCGTTGTTTACATAGAACTCAATAACTCCCTGGTTCTAGACAGCGCCACAGGCAGGCCGGTTAAAATCATTGCGGTTGGGCGCGATATTACAGAGCGAAAAAAGGCCGAACAACAATTACTCGGCGAAAAGAGCAGGCTGGAAGATACTGTTCGGGAAAGCCAGGATGCCTATCAAAACCTGGTTGAGTACTCGACCCAGGGATTGGCCCTGGTGCAATCTGGCCGGATTATCAAAGCCAACCAGGCTTTTGCCCAAATGTGCGGATTTACACTGGACGAACTGTACAATATCGACATAGGGGAATTGCAAGAAAGGGTTCACCCTGACGACGTTCCAACCATGTTGAGTTATATAGAATCACGCTTTGCCGGGAAAACATCCAACTATCAGGAGGTGCGTTTCCGGCTTGAAGGTGGGGAAATCCGCTGGCTGGAATTCATGCCCCTGTGGTTCAACTTTATGGGTCAGCCTGCCATGCAGTTGACCGTTATCGACCGAACCAAACGAAAGCTAACCGAATTGGCCCTGGCCGAATCGATTGAGCAATTAAAAAAACTGGAAGTATCATTGAGGGAAGCCAAAGAAGCGCTTGAAATTCGGGTTGCCGACCGAACAGCCGAATTAAACAAAAGCCGCGAACAATTACGCGAGTTAACCCGCCAAATTGTAAGCGTCCAGGAGGGTGAGCGCCGCCGGGTTTCGCGCGAGTTGCATGATGAAGCCGGGCAAATATTAATTGGCCTGAAATACCGGCTGGGCGAAGCCCTTTCCAGCCTGCCGCTTGAATACCAGGAAGCGCGCCAACTTATCACGACCGCGATGGATAGCACCGGCCAGGCCATGCAAAAAATCCGCACCCTGGCGCACGACCTCAGGCCACCCACCCTGGATGTCGCCGGAATCAACCTGTCACTGCAAAGCCTGTGCAGGGAGTTCTCAGAACAAGTTTCCCTGCCGATTCGTTATAAAGGAATCGAGATGGAAGGGCTGGGCGATGAAATCAACATCAGCCTTTACCGAATCCTGCAGGAAGCCCTGACCAACATCGTCAAACACGCCCCCCAGGCCACCCATGTCAATGTGACCCTGGCCCGAACAAAAAAGATGATAACCCTGAGCATTGAAGACAATGGGCCGGGTTTCCATGCAGACCCGTCAAACAAAGGGATTGGGATTTTGGGTATCCAGGAACGGCTGGCACTCCTGGGCGGCCGCCTGGATATATTGCAAACTGCACGGGGCGGAACTCGCTTGAAAGCGGTTATCCCTGTCCCGGCAAATCTCGACGCCCGGATGGACATGGCAAGCGTCCAAACGGGAACAAGGATAGGGTAATTATGCCGATAAGAATCGCGATATTCGAGGACCATCAAAGCATTATCGACGGCTACCTGTATCGACTGAGTCAAAATTCCGGGATGCAGGTTGTAGGCTCTGCGCTTTACGGGGTCGATTTGGAGCCGATGCTGGCCAGCCAAGAGACTGACGTTCTCCTGTTGGACATCCACCTGCCCTCTTCACCGGAGAATCGCGCTCCATTCCCTGTATTGCAAATCATCCCCAAAATTTTGAAGCAATATACGCGCCTGCATATCCTGGTCATCTCCATGTCCACACAGGCAACCCTCATCCAGGCACTGGTGAATGCCGGGGTGCGCGGGTATATCTTCAAAGACGACCAGGAATCCATCCAAAAGCTATCCATCATCGTAGAAATGGTTGCCCATGGGGGCATGTACTTCAGCCAGGGAGCGCAGCAACTCAGCCGCAAGGCTTCGGTTGAAGTCCCAACCTTAACCCAACGCCAGATTGAAATCCTGTCCATGTGCGCCAAATGGCCCGATGTCACCACCGCCCAGATTGCCGAACGCCTGAACATTGCCGATTCAACCGTGCGCAATTCCCTGGCGCAGGCCTATCATCGGTTAGGCGTACGCACCCGTGCAGCCGCCCTGGCCCGCCTGCAACAGCTGGGTGTTTTTACAAATCTCCCATTGAAAGATTCTTAAAACAACCGAACAAAGGGCAATCCCGATTTCTGCGGTTCTACCTCGCAAAAAAGTACAAATGCCTATACCAATTGGGGTATTCTGTCTATTTGCGCCAGCGCTTCCCCGGTTTATATTTGTAATAGTAAATTTAAAAAGCAAGTCTGGTTCTGGCTTTCGGGGGAATGCCAGATTGCTGTAAACACAAGCCTCGTTCTTGCGAACGAGGCTTGTGTTCTTTAAATTGCGCA
>JAGVAO010000059.1 GCA_020060235.1 Anaerolineales bacterium
CCCTGCTCGATACGCGCCTGCTGCACCTGACCGGCATCACCCCTGCGCTTTCGCCCTCCTGCCGGGAAGTTGCCGCCGAGGCCCTGCGCCGCGCCAGGCTGGCAAATGTCCCGGTCAGTTTTGATGTCAACTATCGCCAGAATCTATGGGGCGAATCCGAAGCCGCCGAGACTCTTTCTCCTCTCATCAGAGGCGTCGATTTGCTGTTCTGTTCTGCTGCTGATGCGGCGCGTCTGTTCGGTTTTACCGGCGATATGCAGGCTGTCGCCCAGGCCATGCTCGAATACAGCCAGGCGAGGTCGGTGGTGGTCACTTTTGGCGAGCAGGGAATCCTGTTCTGGGATGGGCAGTCCTGGCGGCGCGAATTTGCCCGTCCGACCCAGGTGATTGACCGTCTTGGGGCGGGCGATGCGCTTGCCGCGGGGGTGATTCACGGCTGGTTGGATGGCGACCTGGCTGCGGGGGGCCGTTATGGCGTCACCCTGGCCGCGCTGGCCCTCAGCCAGTTTGGTGATATGGTGGTGACAACCCGCGCCGAACTGGAATCGCTGCTTGGGGGACAATCTATTTTGGTACGATAGGAGATTATTTATATCGTATAATCAAAGCATCTTGTGACAGATTGTACGATAAAAGGAGGGAATAAAATGTCTGCTATCGCATTTCGTATTTTTCTCATAGTCTGTTTGATAGTCTGGATTTTCTTGTTACCGGGTTTGCTTTCATATTTGGCGGGGCCGCATCACTCAGCAAAAAAGGTCTTGCAAGCGATTTCTTTCTTTTCTTCCCCGATTGCTTTGCCGGTGGGCGGGTTGCTGGTGTTGAGCTGGTGGGCGTTGGTGGTTGTTTTTGGGCTTCTTGCCCTCATACTTATTTACCCGTTTTACTGGCTGCAGGTTCGATTGTCCTCGGGCTGGTTGTTCAAAGCCTGGTACAATCTGTCCTTGCGCCTGCTTGGCTGGGTGCGCCGTCATATCGAACTTTTGCTTGGCCTGTTTCTGTTGCCTGAAAGCCATAGCGAAAGTGAAAAATCCCCAGGACTTACATTCCCAATCAGATAAAGAACATGTCGTCTTTCTTCCCTTCCGCATTCTATTTTGCCTTCTTTGCGGGAATGGCGTTCCTGATGCCGTTCCTGGCCCTGTATTACCAGAGTATCGGTTTTAGCGGAACCCAAATCGGCCTGCTGACCGGTATCGCGCCGCTGGTTACGCTGGCCGGCGCGCCTTTCTGGACCGGGATTGCCGACTCGGCCCGCCGCCACAAAGCGGTGATGGTTTTGGCGATGCTGACGGTTATTAGCGCCATGCTGCTCATGCCCCGTTTTAGCGCGTTTGCCATCCTGTTTGCCCTGGTTGTTGTGTTTGCCTTCTTTGGTGCGCCGGTTGTTTCGCTGGCAGACAGCGCCACCATGAACATGCTGGGCGAGAACAGGCAAAATTACGGAAAAATCCGGCTCTGGGGCGCGGTCGGGTGGGGACTGGTTGCGCCGGTGGCGGGCTTGGTGGTCGAGCGTCTCGGCCTTGCCTGGCCTTTTTACGGTTACGCAATCGGGATGGGTTTTGCGCTTTTGACTGCCCTGGCCTTCCATTTTCCATCCAGCCAGGTGGTTGTGCAATTCAGGGCCGGGATGCGTTCGCTATTAACCAGCCGCCGCTGGATGTCTTTCCTGTTGATGGTGCTATTGTGCGGGATAGGGATGGCGACCGTAAACAGTTACTTATTTCTTCACATGCAGTCGCTGGGAATGAGCAAGACCCTGATGGGCCTTGCCTTGACGGTCTCGACATTTTCCGAGATACCTGTCATGTTTTTTGCGGGCCGATTCTTGAAGCGTTTTAATCCGCGCGATTTGCTCCTGCTGGCCTTGCTGGTGGTTGGGGCGCGCTTGCTGCTTTATGCTGTCTCGGGCCAGGGTTGGCAAATCCTGCTGATTCAACTGGTGCATGGGTTCACCTTCCCGATTATCTGGGTGGCGGGTGTTGCCTATGCCGACAAGGTTGCGCCGCCGGGCCTTTCTGCCAGCGCGCAGGGCATGTTCAGCAGCACCCTGATGGGCGTGGGGGCGGCCCTGGGAGGCTTGCTGGGTGGCATTCTCTTGCAGGCATTCGGTTCCATCGGGATGTACTCTGTCGTTGGCGCGGGATTAACCGTTGTCGGGCTTTTCTTGCTTTTGCCCCGATTTTTGCCGGGAAAGAGACAATCGGAGTAATACAAAAAAGATGACCTTGTGAACGGTCATCTTTTTTTGTCTAATTTTCAAAAATTGATTTTACGGGGTTGGCTCAGGGCTTGGTTCTTCTGTGACTTCAGGAGTAGCGGTGAACGGCTCCGGTGTTGCTGTCGGCGGGAAGCATTCGAGAACCAGGGCGTTATATTTGGCCTGGTATTCGGCGTCCAGTGCGCCGATAGCGGCGGATTGCTTCCACAGGTCAACGGCCCGGCAGCGGTCGCGCAGGTTTTGGTTTTCGTTGAATTGGTCGCCATATTTTAGCAGCGCAATGCGATAGCGTTCGGCGGCGGTTATGTTCGAGCCGTCGCGCAAGTTGGGGGTGAAGCGATACACCTCGCCGAAGAAGTTGACCGCCTGTGCCCAGTCCAGTTCCCAGTAAGAAGCGCCCTGGATGTACATGCGCGCAAAGTTGCGGTAGCCCGCGGCTTGCCCGTCCAGTGGGCCAAAGCGTTCGGCCAGCGTCAGGTCGTAGATGCCGCCTTCGAGGTTGGGGGGGTTGGCATAAATGCCTTGTCCAAGAATTTTTGCAGCTCCGCGATTGCGATAGGCCATGTAGTACATGCCATCCACCTGGGCGGTGCGATAAGTGACGTCTTTTTTGCGCAAGCTGTCAAGGGTGGCAATGGCGCCGTCCCAGTCAGATGCAGCCATCTGCGCCCGGGCTTGCTCGAAAATTGCTTCCTGGGCGCGCAGGTCGGGGGTCGGGGTAATGGTCGGGGTGGGTGTAATCGTCGGGCTGGGAGTAATTGCCATCTGGATTAGGATTTGCGCCAGCAGGTCGGCCCCGCCAGGGTAGGACGGGTCGTTTTTCAGGACATACTCGAGCCTTTGGCGGGCAACGTCGAAGCGTTTTGCGGCGAAATCTTCCTGCGCCATGGTAAATTGTTCGCCCAGCGCCTGTGAGCGGGTCGCATCGGCGGCCTGGACCCGGTCATTAACTCCCAGGCCGTACCCGCTCATGGTTCCGAGAACGAGCGAGACGGTCAGAATCAAGATTCCAATCAGGAATCCCAGGCGGGCTTTTTTGTGAATACGGGTTGGTTGTGTGTCAGATAAGTTGGTCATTTTTTTGTTACGCTTTCGGGTTCTGCCGGCATTTTTAGCCAGCCTGGTTATGCAAGTCGGATATTATACACGATTGGGATGATTACAATCTGAAAAGCAATTTTACTTCAGTCCAGATGATTGCCAGGGCAACCAGCCCGCCGGTGGTAATTCCTATCAGCGCGGTGGAAATGGCCCCGCCGGGCAGGTAAACGGCTATTAAATAGGCCAGCGTTCCGCCAACTGCCGCAGCCAGGATGCCGAGTGTGATTGGCCTGCCGACCTGCAAGGTGTGTTCGGTGCGGCGCGAGAGCAGGATGTAAAGCAGAGTCGCCTCGACGAGCAGGGATATTTCTGCGAGGGCAATCATCGGCGCGCCGATGGGGCGCAGGAAGTTGATGGTCAGCAGCCCCATGATACTGAACAGGACGACGCGAAACAGCACCGCAAAAAGTGGAATGAGAGGCTCTTTGCGGGCATAGAAGGAGCGCCCGGCCAATTCGTGAATGTTATACCCGAGCAAGGTGAGCAGGAAGGCGCGGGTAGTCCAGGTGACGAGTTGGGACATTTCCTCGCCAAAACCAAAGACACCGCGCACCAACGGGTGAAGGCCGGTTGCCATAACGGCCGCAATCGGCAGGCTGAGGGCAATCAGCACGCGCAGGGCACGCTCGACGGTTTGCATGAATGCCGTCCAATCTTTCCGGGCTGCAATCTCTGATAAGGCGGGAAGCATGACGATGGCTATCGCCGTGCCGATGATGGTTTGCGGCACCTGCATAATCATCCAGCCAAAGGTCAGGGCCGTGACTGCTCCATCCTGCTGCAATCGGGATGCAAAATTGTCGCGCAGTATCACAATCATCTGGATGCCACCCATGGTTAGCAGGCGCGGCCACATCAGGCGCAGGGCTTCGAGCAGGCCGCTGTTTGAAAGGTCGAGCGAGGGCGTCCAGCGAAATCCGTATTTAACCAGGGCCGGAACCTGGATGAGCAGGTGCATCAACGCGCCGATGATGACCCCGTACACCAGCCCCTGGATGCCAAAATGGGGAACGAGGAAGACTGCGCCGAAAATTTGACCCAGATTGTAGGCCGAGGGGGCCAGGCCGGGGGCCAGGAAGTGCTGGTTGGCCTGCAAACTCGCCATTACCAGCCCGCTGATTGAGAAAATAACCGTTGCGACCAGGTTGAGGCGCATCAGGTCGGCCAGCAGGTCGAGCTGTTCGGGCGGAAATCCCGGGGCGATAACCCGCGAAGCGATTTGTTCGGCAAAGAGCGCGACAATCAGCGCCACGCTACCGGTTACGACAAAGGCCAGGTTGGCGACCCGCGAGAACAGGTCCCAGGCGGCGGCGCGGTCTTTTTGGGTCAGGTATTCGGTCAGGAGGGGGATAAAAGCCATCGACAACGCGCCGCCCGATATAAGGGCGAAAAGCACATCCGGCAGGTTGTTGGCGGCGTTGAAGGTGTCGAGCAGGTGAACCTCGTCCCGATACTGGAGCGAGATAATCCTTGTATGGACAAAGGCCAGGATTTTGTTGATGCCAAACAGGAAAATGACCAGCAGGGCGTTCAGACTGGTGCGGGTTAGTTTGAATTTTTCGAGTATCGCAGGAATCATGCGTGTTTACCTCGTGTCATTGTTGGGTTGGAGGGCGAACCCCGCAATGATACCAGATGGCGGCTTTTGTATTGAGTTTATGATAGCCGGGCAGCCTGATTGGGTTATTGCGCCGAAAACGTTTCCCAAATAACCAAAAGTACTATTGACATCTATCCGCAACGGGAGAATAATGACTCTACCTTTCATTTTTGAAAGGTAAGTTCCCCATACTTATCCCCACCCAAAGGAGAGAAATTCATGAAACGCTTCACCCTGTTTGTCAGCATTGCGTTGATGCTTGTCCTTGTCCTTGGGCTGGCTGGTGTTTCCCAGGCTGCCCCCGATAAGAATGGCAAGACCCGTGTCTTTGTGCAGTTCGCGCCGAACGGGAAAGGCGTAGTGCAGAAAGCCCTGCAAAATGCGGGTGCTGAATTTCACTATGAATTTGACGACCTGAACACTTTCGCGGTTTCGCTTCCTGCCGCCGCTCTCGACGGCATCAGCCGCAACCCGAATGTTGTCCTGATTGAAGAGGACAGCCTGCGCTTTCCGATTGGCGTGATGGAATCTTCTTACTCCTCGCCTGCCGGGCAGGAAATTCCCTATGGCATCGACATGGTGCAGGCCCGCGATGTCTGGGATGTAAACCGTGATGGCGTGGTGGATGATGGGGCGGTGACCGCTTCGAATCGCAAGTTGTGCATTATCGACTCGGGCTTTTACACCGGGCATGAAGATTTCCAAGGGTTGACAGTTTCCGGCTATAACGGCAACCTGCCCTGGAACCAGGATGGTTCCGGTCACGGCACCCATGTAGCCGGGACGATTGCGGCCGCCAATAACGCCCTCGGCGTGGTCGGCGTCACCCCCGGCACTGTCCAGCTTTATATCGTGCGCGTTTTTGGCAACGATGGCGCCTGGGCCTACTCTTCGAGCCTGATTGACGCCGCTTACAAGTGTCGCGATGCGGGCGCGAACATTATCAGTATGAGCCTGGGCGGCAGCCGTTCGAATCGCACGGAGATGAATGGCTTCAATGCTCTTTACAATACCAATGGCATTCTTTCAATTGCGGCGGCCGGCAATGAAGGCACGAATGCCCATTCTTATCCCGCCTCCTATGATAGTGTCGTTTCTGTGGCGGCCATTGACAGCAACAAAGTTGTTGCCGATTTCTCGCAATATACCAACCAGGTTGAATTGGCTGCGCCGGGCGTGGGCGTGTTAAGCACCGTTCCGTACCTTGATAGCACCTCCATTACGGTGGATGGCGTTACTTACGCAGCCGGGCATGTGGATTTCTCGGCGCGCGGCACGGCCAGCGGCGCGCTTGCCAATGGCGGTTTGTGTGACACCACCAACTCGGCCTGGTCGGGTAAAGTTGTGCTCTGCGAACGCGGTGTCATCTCCTTCTATGACAAAGTTCGCAATGTTCAGTTGAGCGGCGGCGCGGCGGCGGCGATTTACAACAATGTCCCCGGCGGTTTTCTTGGAACCCTGGGAGACGGCAACTCCTCGACCATTGTCGGCATCAGCCTGAGCCAGGAAGACGGTCAGTTCCTGGTCGCCAACAAATTGGAACAGTCGGCCACCGTTTCGAGCACCTATTCTGCCCCGGCCAGCGGCTATGAATACTACGACGGCACCTCGATGGCGACCCCGCATGTATCCGCAGTGGCGGCCCTGGTGTGGAGTTCTAAGCCGACGGCTACCAATGCTGAAATCCGCCAGGTTTTGCGCGATACGGCCGAAGACCTGGGCGCAGCCGGGCGTGACAACTACTATGGTTATGGTTTGGTGCAGGCCAAGGCCGCGATTGACGCCCTCGGCGGCGGTGGCGGAGGAGAAGACCCGCTGGAACTGCATGTAGGCGATATGGCAGGTGTTAGCTCGGTTAAAGGCAAAAACTGGAGCGCGACGGTAACGATTACCGCCCTCGACCAGAATAACCAGCCTGTTTCTGGTGTGGTTGTGACTGGCGCATGGAGCGGCGCCAAGACTGGAGCGGCATCCTGTACGACGGGCAGCAACGGCGCATGCTCGGTTGCCACAGGCAGCATGAAATCTGGCACCAGTGTAACGTTCAGCGTGACCAACCTGGCCAAAGACGGTTATGTTTATAACGCCTCGGCCAATACCGTCTCCAGTGTTACAGTTCTAAAGTAAACCGCTGTTGATTTTACGAAAACGGGATGGCTGCTCAAGGCAGTCATCCCGTTTTCTATTTCCTGAATTCCCCAAGTAATTCTTGCCACCAGGTGTCTTTTTTCCCAGGTTCAAAGGGGATGTAAAGCGTCAGGCGTTCGGCCAGGGGGCCGTATCGCGCCCTGAGGGCTTGGGCCAGTTCCCGGGGGCTGCCAGCCTCGGTCACAAACGCGGACAGGATTTCGTCGCTGACGAGGCCCGGCATCGCGTCCCATTCGCCGCGCGCGGCCAGCAACGAGAGTTTTTCGGCGGTTTCCTCCCAGCCGTGCAAGGCCATGACCGGGCGGTAGGAGGGTGTCGAAGCGTAGAATGAAACCTGCTGGCGGCAGAATTCTCGCTCCTTCTCGTCGGTCGCGGCAAAAACGGAGGCCGAGACAACAATCTTCGCCTTGTCGCGGCCCTCCTTTGCCGCTCCCGCCGCAATGGCCGGATGCAGGATTTCGCGCAGGTAATCGGGGGTGTGAAACGGGTGGACGAGAAATCCGTCGCATAGTTCCCCGGCCAGTTTTGCCAGCCCCGTATTCACCCCGGCAATGTAAATCGGGATGCCCGCTTCGCCCACTTTAGGCAGCGGACCAGGATTGAAGAACGGTGCCATGAGCGTAATTTTGTAATACTCGCCGCGCTGGTTAAGTGGCGCGCCGGTTTGCCAGGTGTTCCACAGGGCGCGCATGACCAGGATTTGCTCGCGCAACTTTCCCGTGACCGAGTCTGGCCAGGCCATGCCAAAGCGGCGTTCGATATGCGCCTTGACCTGTGTCCCCAGCCCGAGAATAAATCTGCCCTTCGATTGCGCGGCCAGGTCCCAGGCGGTGTAGGCCAGGGTGGCCGGGGAGCGGGCAAAGGAGACGGCAATGCCCGTGCCGAGCAGGATGCGGCTGGTGTGTTCCGCCGCCAGGGCATGTGGCAGGAAAGGGTCGTGCCGGGTTTCGGTCGTCCAGAGCGCATCGAAGCCGGTGGATTCGGCGGCTTTGGCGATGGCGGGCACGTCAGCAAGGCGTGTCGGGGGGAGCGCTGCATCCAGTTTCATGGCGATTCCTTAATCCAGCAGGTAGGCGACAATCCAGTTTGTCGTCGCTTCGAGCGCATTCATGTGGGTGCGTTCGTAGTTATGGGAGGCATCGACGCCCGGGCCGATGAGGGCCACCGCCACGTTGCCGCCCGCGCGCCAGAATGCGCCGCCGTCAGACCCGTAATTGGGGTAAATATCCACTTTGTAGGGGATGTCGTATATCCCGGCCAGGCGGCGCAATTTTTGGCTCAGGCCGTGATGGTAAGGCCCGCCGCTGTCCTTGACGCACAGGGTGGCATGGGATTCGTCCGACTCCTGGCCCTCGCCGACGGCGGCCATATCGACCGTCACCAGTTCATGTACCTCGTCGGGAATCCCGGCGGAGGCGCCGTGCCCGACCTCCTCGTAATTGCTAAAGTGGAAGTAGGTTGTCTGGGCAGGTTTCATCCCGGCTTCGGTCAGGGTCTTGATGGCAGAGACCAGGTTGGCGACGCAGGCTTTGTCGTCAAGAAAGCGGGAGCGGATGAAACCTTCGGTGATTTCGGTGCGAGTGTCGAAAACCACGAAGTCACCCACCCGAATGCCCAGGGCGCGGGTTTCGTCGGCGCTGGCGGTTGGCGCATCAAGGCGGACTTCCATCGTTTCCTCACTGCGTTTGCCTTCGTGCGCCGCCGCCCCGTAAACATGCCCGGAGGCCTGTTGGAACAGGTATGAGCCACGCACCCGTTTGCCGTCCTGGGTCAGCACCCAGCAGCCCTCGGTTTCGACCCCGCCCATGACAAGACCACCAATGCGGGTCAGTTTCAGGCGTCCGCTGGGCTTGATTTCCTTGACCATTGCGCCGAGGGTATCCACATGGGCGGTCAGGGCGCGCGGGGCGTCGTTCTTGCGGCCCTCCCAACGGGCCACGAGCGCGCCTTTGCGCGTGCGGCTCATCGTCAAGCCGGGAATGTTGAAAGATTCCAGTTCATCCTCGACAAGCGCTATCGCCGCTTCGGCGTGGCCGGTGGGCGAGGGCGTGTTCAGCAGGCGGACGAGGAAGTCAATCTGGTAGGGAGTGTTGACGGGGGGCAGGGAAGGCATTTAACAGTCCTTTCGGAGGAGGATTTACGCTTCAAAGCGGGCAATTTTTTCACGCCACGTCGCTGGGATGGGCAGTGTGGTACCGCTGTGGTAATCGTAGGTGACCAGCACGACCTCGCCTTCGGCCATCATCGGGCCGCCGGGGCCGTTCATCAGGCATTGTGCGACGGTCAAGGATTTGTTGCCCATCTTGACGGTTTTGACCCCGACGCGGGCGTCCATGCCCCATAGTACTGGGGCGCGAAAAGCAATATGGACATCGGCCAGGATGACGCCGATGTCCATAAAAGATTGTTCGCCTGAAAAAAGCTCGAGATGACGCAGGTATTGGATGCGGGCTTGCTCGAAGTAAGTCAGGAATTTTGCGTTATTGAGATGCCCCTGCGCGTCGATATCGGCATAGCGCACCTCGATGGGATGATAAAAGCGGTAGTCGGTCATGCCGGGAATTATACATAAAAACTACCTGCAATACTTTGCCAGTCCGTCGCGGCTTTGCACGACGATTTTACCTGCCGCGGTCAGCGAAATAAATTCCTGCTCGCGGAAGAAGACCATCACCTGGTTGACGCGTTTGCGCGAGGCCCCGACCAGGTCGGCGATGTCGCTCTGGGTCAGGTGAATGGGAATCAGCACCGATTCGTCTTCGCCGCGCTCGCCGTATTTTTCGGCAAATGCCAATAGCTGGCGCGCCACCCGCCCGTAAACATCCATTGTTGCCAGGGCCTGGATGAGTTCGTTGTTCAGCCGCACCCTGGCGGTCAGAATCCGCACCAGGTTGTGGGCCACCGGCGGGAAGTCGGACAGGATTTGCTGGAAAGCGGCCTTGTCCATCCATAGCAGGAGCGAATCTTCGAGGGTAATGGCGCTGGCCGAGCGCCCGGCGCTGTCTATCAGGCTCATTTCGCCTAGGGTGTCGCCAGCGCCGATGATGGAAAGCACCACGTCGCGCCCGTCAGCCTGCTCGATGTGAATTTTGACCGTGCCGTGCAGGATGACGTAGACGGCCTCGCCCGGCTGCTCGGCGGTGATGATACTCGCCCCGGCGTTGAACAGGCGTCGGTGGGCGCGCGCGGCTATCCAGTTCAGTTCCGAATCTTTCAGGCCTTCAAAAAGCGGAATGAAGGAGAGGATGTTGCGGGTATCGTCTGTGCGGGTCTCGGTCATACGTAACATGATTTTACATCCTTTCCTCGCTGAGCGAGAGATTATCTCGTTGGACAATTTTGGCTGTGGACAGGGCGGCTTCCTGTTCCCTGGCTGTCAGCGACACTTCCAACCCTTCGCGGGCCGAAAATGCGGCGGGGAAGATAGCCTGGGCTTGCGCTTCCAGCCCTTTCAGGGTGGCGTCGTCGTAGTTTGGGTCGTGGTGAAAGAGCGCAAGTTGCTTTGCCCCGGCGGCCAGGGCCAGTTCGCAGGCCATTTGCGGGGTCGAGTGGCCGAATCCCTGGGTGGCAGGCAGGCCGGGGATTTGGCCGTGATAGTGCCCTTCGGCGTACTGCGCGTCGTGGATGAGCAGGTCGGCGTTGCGGGCAAAGGCTGCCAGCCGCCGGTCGCCGCCGACGTAGCCTTCGGTGTCGCTGGCGTAGACCACCGAGAGTCCGCGCCACTCGATGCGATAGATGAAGACGCCGCCCGGGTGCGCATAGGATTTCATTAATCGGATGCACAGGCTCCGGGCGCAGTCTGCCCCGTTTTTTGCCAGCCGCACCTCGTCCTCCACCAAAATGACATCCGTCTCGGTCAGTGAACGGAACTCTTTGGCGGCGTTCATATCCCGCAGGGTGACGGGGAAGGCCGGCGGCTGCTGGTTGTGGGCCAGCAAATCTTCGAGCGCCTGTTCCGAAGCGCCGGGGCCGAACAGGTGCAGGCGCGATGCCGGGTTGTAGGCCGGGCTAAAAAACGGAAATCCCTGGGTGTGGTCATGGTGAAGGTGGCTGAAAAGCAGCACGGCCCGAAGCGGCTGCCTGTTCTGCGCGGTCCGCCGGGAGAGTTCGCGCCCCAGCGGGATGATGCCTGTTCCGGCATCCAGGATGACGACCTGCGCCCCGGCGCGGATTTCGACACAGGCGGTGTTGCCGCCAAACGCGACCGTGTCTTGCCCCGGCGTGGGATAACTGCCGCGCACGCCCCAGAATTTGACTGTCAGGTTATCGTTCATCGCATCCTCCTTGCTTGTTTGTGACTATATTGTCCGTTTTTGCGCGAATGTTCACAAGGAAAGATGGCACATGCCGGGTGGGAAATATTTCCCAGAGACTTTTGCGATTTCAGACAAAAATGCGCAAATTACGGGTGGGGCGGGTATAATCGCTCAATCCTATGAAAATCCTGACCGTTCTCACTTATTATCGCCCGCACACCTCCGGGTTGACGATTTATGCCGAACGGCTGGCTGAGGCTTTTGCCCGGCGCGGTCACCAGGTCACCGTTTTGACCTCCCACTTCGACAAGTCGACCCCGGCGGAGGAAGTTTGCAACGGGGTACGGATTGTGCGCGCCCCGGTCATGTTCCGGGTCAGCAAGGGCGTCATCATGCCAACCTTCGGCTGGCTGGCCTGGAAGTATGTTGCCGGGCACGATGTGGTGCAAATGCACCTGCCGCAGTTCGATGCGCCAGGTTTTGCCATGCGCGCCCGCTTGATGGGCAAACTTGCTGTGCTGACGTACCACTGCGACCTGCTGCTGCCGAAGGGACTGCTCAATCGGGTTGTCAATACGGTGGTTGATTTCCAGAACCACATGGCAGCCCTGCTCGCCAACCACATTGTGACGTACACCCAGGATTACGCCGACCACTCGCCCTTTCTCTCGCGCTATGCCGATAAACTGACTCCCATCCTGCCGCCGGTGGTGTTGCCCACCCCGCCCGACGGGGCAGTGGAGGCTTTTGCGCGCGAGCACAAGGTTGCCGAGCGCCGCCCCGTGATAGGCATGGCGACCCGTTTTGCCAGTGAAAAGGGTGTCGAAATCCTGCTGGCGGCCCTGCCTGCTATTTTGGAAAAATATCCCAACGCCCAGGTTTTATTTGCCGGCCAGCACGAGAATGTGATGGGCGAGCAGGCATATTTCGAGCGACTTGCGCCGACCATCCGCAAGTATGAGGCCAGCGGCAATTGGACGTTCCTCGGCGTGCTCAATCCGGCCCAGATGGCAGCCTATTACCCCAACCTGGATGTGCTGGTGGTTCCGAGCCTGAACTCGACCGAAGCCTTTGGCCTGGTGCAAATCGAGGCAATGATGAATGGCACGCCGAGCATCGCCTCGTCGCTGCCGGGGGTGCGTCGCCCGGCCCAGATGACCGGCATGGGCAAAATCGTCCCGATTGGCGATTCTGCCGCGCTGGCCGAAGCCATCCTGGATGTGCTGGCCGAGCCTGAAAAGTACCGCCGCGACCCGCAGGAAATTGCCCGCCCCTATGACCCCGACAGCGTTGCTGTTGCCTACGAAGAACTCTTTGCAAAATTGGGTAAAAAATAACCATGACTTCAGCGGACAAGGATTTTCTCTACCTGCACACCAACAGTCTGCCCTATTTTCGCGGATTGCTGCGGGCGGTCGAATCGCGCTTCTACCTGGATATTGAACTGGCCTCGCCGACCCTCGATGTGGGTTGCGGCGATGGCCACTTTGCCAGCCTGACCTTTGACCGTCCGCTGGAGGTCGGCCTCGACCCCTGGCACGAGCCGATTCACGAGGCGAAGCAATACAACGCCTACGACCTGCTGGTCGAAGCCGACGGCGGGAAGATGCCGTACGAGGATGGGCGGTTTGCCAGCGCGGTCAGCAATTCGGTGCTGGAGCACATTCCGCACCTGGATGTTGTTCTGGCCGAAACGGCGCGGGTTTTGAAGCCGGGGGCCTTGTTTGTTTTCTGTGTTCCCAACCATAACTTCCTGCCCAGCCTGTCGGTGGCGCGTTTTTTCGATGCCATCGGCCTGAAAGCGCTTGCTGCTTCCTACCGAGCCTTCTTTAATAAGATTTCGCGCCACCATCACTGCGACGACCCGCAGACCTGGCAGGCGCGCCTCGAAAAGGCCGGGTTTAAAATCGAGAAGTACTGGCATTATTTTTCCCCTGCCGCGCTTTCGGTGCTGGAGTGGGGACATTATTTTGGCCTGCCCTCGCTGGTCAGCAAAAAACTGTTCGGGCGCTGGCTTCTCGTGCCTGCGCGCTGGAATTTGGCCCCCTTGCTGGCCTTCCTGTGCCGTTATTACGATGAGCCAATTCCGCAGGAGAAGGGTGCTTACACCTTCTATATTGCCCGGCGCGTCTGATTTTTGTCAATAATTTTTTAGCACTGCCCAAAGAGAAGAGACTTAACTGGAGGAGACAGCCGTCTCATGGAAGAACCGAGTGTCCTTGATTATCTAAAAGCGAAACTAACCCCCTGGTCGCATGAAAAAATAGAGATTCCTTCTGCCGAGGATGAGCCGCTGCAGGCTTCCCCGGCGCGTGAACTGCCCCTGCCTGGCAAGTCTGATTCGCGCAAACCGTTGCCCTGGCGCGCATTGCTGGCCCTGGCCCTGGCGATTGTGGCGCAGTCCTTCCTCGAGCCGCCCGCCGTGCTTGTGCCCCTGGCTGCGTTTTTGTACGCGCTGTCGCTGGGTTTTCTGGCCTGGGCGGCTTATGCGGGTGAGTGGGCCTTCCCGCGCCTGCGTGAGGAGAACCCTGCCGCAGACCCCGGACAGTTTCGCGGCATTTCGTTAATTGCGGCGGTGGTTTCGTCGGCGCTGGCTTTTATCTTTTTCCTGCTTGAAGACAATCGCTTTACTTCTCTGAATCTTTTCTTTTGGCTGGCGGCGATTGCGTTGTTTGTGCATGGATTGTGGCTTTCGGATGGCAAGAGTCTTTCCGTCCGATTCGACGATTTGCGCGGTTTCTTTGCGCGCCGTGAGTGGGTCATCCCCGTGACGCGCTGGACCCTGCTCTTGCTGGCTGTCTGGGGCCTCGCCTTGTTTTTCCGCTTTTCCGAGATTGACACCGTCCCTGCCCAGCCGTTTAGCGACCATGCCGAAAAATTGCTTGATGTTTATGATTTAACCCAGGGGCAGCACAAAGTCTTTTTCGAGCGTAACACGGGCCGTGAATTCCTCCAGTTTTACCTGACGGCCTTTGTTGCCTGGCTGTTTGGCACCGACCTGTCTTTCCTCAGCCTGAAAATCGGCACTGCTCTGATAGGATTCCTGACTCTTCCCTATATTTACCTGCTTGGTAAGGAGGTCGGCAACAAGCGCATTGCCTTGTTTGCCCTGGCCTTTGCCGCGATTGCCTATTGGCCGAACGTCATCAGCCGGGTTGGTTTGCGCTATCCGCTTTACCCGCTGTTTGCCGCGCCGGTGCTCTTCTACCTCCTACGCGGACTGCGCACCCAAAACCGCAACGATTTCATCATGGCTGGCCTGTTTCTCGGCCTGGGGCTGCACGGCTATAGCCCTTTCCGCTTTGTGCCAATTGCGGTGCTCATTATTTTTGGCGTTTACCTGCTGCACCAGCGCGCCCCTGAATTGCGCCAGCAGGTGTTAATGATGCTCTCGCTGGTAATTTTTGCTTCCACGCTGGTTTTCCTGCCCCTGCTGGCTTACGGATTGCAGAATCCCGGCGCGGTTGCTTATCGCTCCCTGACCCGCCTGGCGGAGACCGAGCGGGCATTCCCCGGCCCTCCGCTGGAAATTTTCTTCGAAAACCTGAAAAGCGCCCTGTTGATGTTCAACTACGACAATGGCAACGTCTGGGTGCATTCCGTCACCATGCGCCCGGCGCTGGATGTCATTTCGGCGGCGCTCTTTGCCCTCGGCTTTTTCATGCTCCTGGCGCGCTACCTGTCCCGGCGCGATTGGCGCGACCTGACCCTCTTGCTGGGTATTCCGTTGCTGTTGATGCCCTCCGTCCTGTCGCTAGCCTTCCCGTCCGAAAATCCCGCCCTGAACCGCGCGGGTGGCGCTTATGTGATTGTCTTTGTCATGCTGGCCTTCGCACTCGACGGCGTGTTTACCGGAATCCGGCGCGCGGGTTGGCGCGTCCTCGCGGCTACACTGGTAACGGCTCTCTTTCTCGTCTCCGTTGTTTTGAATTACGGGCTGGTCTTCGAGCGTTATGCCAGCCAGTTCCGCTCGGCTATCTGGAATACCTCCGACATTTCCGCGCAGGTCAACGCCTTTGAACTGGCGGGTAATTCGCGCTACAATGCCTGGGTGCTTCCATACCCGCACTGGGTGGATACCCGCCTGGTGGGAGTCATGCTTGGCGACCCGACCTATGACCCCGTTCTGTGGCCCGACCAGGTTGGTGATACGGTTTACCGGGCTGGCAATAAACTCTTCTTTATCAAGCAGGATGATTTCGATTCGTTAACCCTGCTCCGCCAGGTTTATCCGCAGGGCGCGTTGAGTTATTACCGCGCCGCGCCTGATTTACTCGGCAAAGATTTCTGGGTCTTTTCCGTCCCCGATAACAGAATAGGTTTGCCCTGATGAACACACAACCTCGCCGCCGCTCGCTTTCCTTTTTCTATGACATTTTCCTTGTCGTTATCCTGCTGGTCGGGGCCTATTTCCGCCTGATTGGCCCCAACTGGACGCTCGAACAGGTCTGGCTTGGCCTGACCGGCCAGGCCGAATCCCCCGCCCTGGTTTCGGACTGGGACCAAAGCCAGCATCTGCACCCTGACGAGCGCTTCCTGACAATGGTCTCAACCGCCATTTCACCCGTCAAAGGCTGCTCCCTGCCGGATGTGTCGCTGCAAGACTGCCCCAATAGTGAAAAGCAGTGGATTACCCCTTCCGAATACTTCGACACCCTCAACTCCTCGCTCAACCCCAATAATCGCGGCTACGGTTTTTACGTTTATGGCACGCTGCCGCTCTTCATCGTCCGCTATGTCGGCGAGTTCCTTGGCATGACCGGTTACGATGAAATCAACCTGGTTGGCCGCCAGGTTTCCGCGCTGATTGACATTGGTTCGGTTTTCCTGCTTTATTTGATTGCCTCACGCCTGTACGGGCGCCGGGTTGGCCTGTTGGCCGCCGCATTTTCCGCGCTGGCGGTCATGCAAATCCAGCAGTCGCATTTTTACACGGTCGATAACTTCCCGACCTTCTTCATGCTCCTTGCGGCTTATTTTGCGCTGGATGTTGCCCTCGCGCGGCGGATGCGGGTCGATATTTCCGATTCTCCGTCCGGGGCCTGGGAGCGCGCCCTGGGCGGCCTGCTCACCTCGAGCCTGTTCTGGTATTCGATACTCTTTGGCCTGGCGACAGGCATGGCAATGGCCTCCAAACTTAATGCTGCCCCGGTGGCCGGGTTGCTGCCGCTGGCGCTCCTGATTCACTTCTGGCGTACCAAAGACCAATCCATAGAATTCTCCGTTCCGCCGCTTGAAACCGAAGACGGAGAATCCGCGCCCCCGCAACCAGCCCCTCCCGGCCCTTACGACTACCTGTGGACCCTGACCGGTTTCCTCGTCCTCGGCGCATTCCTGACAATAGTTTCCTTCCGCATTTTCCAGCCATATGCCTTCAGCGGGCCGGGCTTCCTTGGGTTTGCTCCCAACCCGGCCTGGGTACAGGTCATCAGCGAACAGCGCGCCCAGGCCTCCGGCGATGTTGACTTCCCGCCCGCGCTGCAATGGGCGCGCCGTCCGGCGACCTTCTCACTTCAGAACATTGTCGCCTGGGGGCTGGGATGGCCGCTCGGCATTTTGGCTTTTATCGGCCTGCTCTACATGGGCTGGCGCATCCTGCGTGGGGAGGCCAGGCAGCATCTCCTGCTCTGGTTCTGGACCCTGGCTTACTTCCTGTGGCAGTCCATGGAGTGGAATCCGACCATGCGCTACCAGTTGCCCATCTACCCGCTCCTGGCAATGATGGCAGCCTGGTTTATCTTCAATGGCCCGCGTTGGAAACTGAAACCCGACCCCGCCAAGTTCGAGACGGAGTCCCGCACACACCCGGCGGCGATAGCGCTCTACTCGTTCCTTGGCGTGGCAGTCCTGCTTTCCACTTTTGGCTGGGCCTATGCCTTTACGCGCATCTATACCCGTGAGCATTCCCGCGTCCAGGCCACGCGCTGGATATACAACAACGTCCCCGGCCCAATTAATCTGCATGTCGCTGTCGATGGCGACATGCGCCAGCAGCCCCTGCCTTTCTCGAGCAGTTTTGTCATTAGTCCGGTTACGCCGCTGGTGACCCAGTTCAACGCTCGCCACGAGGGCGAACTGCGCGAATTGTCTTTTGCCTATGCCCTCGACCCGCTTTTTGGCGGCGCGCAGGTGGTCAACGTCTTGCTCTCGACCGATTTTTCCTTTGCCCCTGAATCGATTCTTACCAGCGCCACCGCCCAGGCCGATTTTTCGGCCCGTAGCCACCCGCGTGGTATCCCGTTTCGCTTGCGTTTCGAGCAGCCGATGGCCCTCGAAGCCGGGCAGACTTATTACCTGCGCATCGAGACCAGTGGCGAGTTGACCCTTTCGGGCGCGGCCCCGGCCAGTGAAACGGATTGGGACGACGGCCTGCCGCTGCGCATGGACGGGTACGATGGCTATGGCGGAATCTACGAAGGCGGCCTTAATTTCCAGATGTATTGGGACGACAACCTTGAAAAGCTGGAACGTTTCGCTACCAACCTCGACGCCGCCGATTATGTTTTCATCTCATCCAACCGCCAGTGGGGGACGACTACCCGCGTTCCCGAACGCTACCCGCTGACGACGGTCTATTACCGCGCCCTGCTCGGCTGCCCGGCGGAGAAGGACTTGCTGTGGTGTTACAGCGTGGCCCGTCCCGGTGATTTCGAAGGGCAGTTGGGCTACGAACTGATTCAGACCTTTGAGTCGTACCCGACCCTCGACCTGGGCGCTGTCGGCTTCTGGGAATTCAACACCCAGTTTGCCGAAGAAGCCTTTACCGTGTACGACCATCCAAAAGTCTTGTTGTTCAAAAAGAGCGATTCGTACAATCCACAGACTGTGCGCCGTATTTTGGAGGAAGTGGATTTGAGCCGTGTCGTGCGCCTGACTCCGCGCAAGGCCGGGTCTTACAGCGGCCCGCCCTCCGGATTGATGCCCCAAACCTGTTGGGGCATGGCGGGCCTGTGCGATGCGCTCGGAGCGCCGGAAGCCTCACTGCTGGCTGATAAAAACCTGCCGCGCATGGCAAACGAGATGATGTTGTCGCCTGAGCGTTGGGCTGCCCAGCGGGCGGGTGGAACCTGGTCGGAACTTTTTTCCTATGAATCGCTCCAGAATCGCTACCCGCTGCTGGGTTTGCTGCTCTGGTATTTCTTCCTGGCTATTCTCGGCTGGGCGGTTTATCCGTTCTTGCGCCTGTTGCTGTCTGGGCTTGTCGACAAGGGCTACCCGCTGGCGCGCCTTTCGGGGCTGGTGCTGCTGGCCTGGATGGTCTGGTTCCCGGCTTCGGTTGGCGGGGTCTACACCCGCACGACGATAGCGGCGACTTTCGCCCTCCTTCTGACAGCCGGGCTGGTCGCTGCCTGGTTCCAGCGCGAGGAACTGAGGGCCGAAATCCGCGCCAATGGGCGTTACTTCCTGATAGTCGAAGGGATTTTCCTGGCCTTCTTTGTCATTGACCTGCTGATTCGCGTGGGTAACCCCGATTTGTGGCACCCGGCCAAGGGCGGCGAACGCCCGATGGATTTTGCCTACCTGAACGCCATCCTGAAAGGCACCACCTTCCCGCCCTACGACCCCTGGTATGCGGGCGGCTATATCAACTACTATTATTATGGTTTTGTGTTGGTTGGCACGCCGCTGAAATTGCTTGGTCTCGTGCCTTCGATTGCGTATAACTTTATTCTGCCCAGCCTGTTTGCCATGCTGGCCCTGGCAGGTTTCTCGGTCGCCTGGAATTTCTTTGCCTTGTGGCAAAAGTCCCAACCTGCCGCCCCCGAACCGGAAGAGACCACCCTCGAACTCCCAGTCGATGGGGAGGAGGCGCAGGCCGAAGTCCCCGCTGAACCTGTTGCCAAGAGTCGCACCTCCTGGCTGGATGGCCGCTGGATTTCCGGTCTGGCCGCCGCGATTGGTTTGGTGCTGATAGGCAATTTGGGTAGCCTACAACTCGTTTTCCAGCATTTACAAAAGCAGGCGGTGGACTATGAAACCTTCGCCAGCCGCGAAACCTGGATGATTCAACGCCTGGGTTGGGCCTTGCAGGGATTGTATAAAACCCTGACAGGCCAGGCGGGCGGAATTCCGATGGACCACTGGTACTGGAATCCAAGCCGGGTTATGCCGCCGGGCGACATCGCCATTACCGAGTTCCCGTTGTTCACTTTTCTGTACAGCGACCTGCATGCCCACATGATAGCCCTGCCCCTGACCGTACTGGCCCTGGCCTGGGCGCTCTCGGCCCTTTTCGCGCGCGGACTCAGCCCCCTGCGCTGGCTGGCGACCCTGGCTTTTGGCGGGTTGGTGCTTGGCGCATTGCGCCCGACCAATACCTGGGACCTGCCGACCTACTTGGTCTTTGCCCTGGTCGTCACCGGCTATGCCGTTTTCCGCTATGCAGGCAGTTCGCCGCGCTTTGGCCTGCACCCCCTGCTCTGGCGCGGATTGCTGGCGCTGGCGGCGATGGCCGCACTGGCCGGTTTTGCCCTGCTTTTCTACCAACCCTATGCCCAGTGGTTTGGACTGGGTTACACCGAAATCAAAATCTGGGAAAACGAGAAAACACCCATCTGGTCGTACTGGACGCAGTGGGGACTGTTCCTGTTTATCCTTGTCTTCTGGATGGCCTGGGAAACCCGTCAGTGGCTGGCCCAGACCCCGCTCTCGGCGCTCTCCAGGCTCAGGCCGTATAAGCCTTTCATCCAGGCGGGTGTTGTGATTGCGCTGGCGGGCCTGCTGGCAATCCCGCTCTATACCAAAGCCGATGTGGCCTGGTTTAGCCTGCCGCTGGCGCTTTGGGCCTTGCTGCTGCTCCTGCGCCCCGGCATGTCCGACGCAAAACGCTTTGCGCTCTTTATGGTTGGGACTGCGCTTGTCATCACCCTGGCTGTCGATGTGGTTGCCCTGGCTGGTGACCGTATGAACACGGTTTTTAAGTTTTATGTTCAAGGTTGGGTATTGTTTGCTGTCAGCGCCGCCGCCGCCCTGGCCTGGACGTTGTCCGAATTCGAGCAGTGGCACCCCCGCTGGCGGCGTGTGTGGATGAGCGGCATGTTCCTGCTTGGCGGCATTGCCTTCCTCTTTACCCTGACGGCCACCAGCGCAAAAATCCAGGACCGCATGACCCCCAATGTCCCGATGACCCTCGATAGCATGGAATACATGGCCCACGCCCAATATTGGGACGGCGAACAAATGCAACTCAGCCAGGATTATCGCGCCATCCGCTGGATGCAGGACAACGTGACAGGCTCTCCCGTCATCGTCGAGGGCCACGCGCCGGAATATCGTTGGGGTTCGCGCTATACCGTTTACACCGGCCTGCCCTCAGTCGTCGGCTGGAACTGGCACCAGCGCCAGCAGCGCGCCCTGATGCCCGGCAGCCTGGTCTTTGGCCGGGTCGACGAGGTCAATAATTTCTACAATACTGCCAATATGCAAGAAGTGCGCGAATTCATCGCCAAATACGATGTGCGCTACGTCATCGTCGGCCAGATGGAACGCATCTACTACACCCCCGGCGGCCTGCTCAAGTTTGAATCGCAGGAAGGCCGCCTGTGGCGCGCCGTTTACCGTGACGCCGATACGGTCATCTACGAGGTTATCCGGTGAAAATCTATCACATCGTTGCCGCAAATGACTGGCATCCTGGCCAGCCGTACCGCGCCGCCTCGCTCGTCAGCGAGGGGTTTATCCATTTCTCGCGCCTTGACCAGGTTTTGGGCGTTGCCAATGCCTTCTATGCGGGACAGCGCGGGCTGCTGCTCCTGGAAGTGGACGTTGAGTGTTTAACCGCCGAATTGCGCTGGGAGGCCCCCGTCCACCCCGCCGCGCCCGCGCCCGGAACGCTGCCGCCCGAAAGCCTGTTTCCGCATCTCTACGGGCCGCTCAATCCTGAAGCCGTCCTGGCTACCCATCCCTTTGAGCCGGGCGAAGACGGGGTCTTTACCCTGCCTGATGGACTATGACTCACTTCATCCTCTGGTACCTGCTCATCACTGCCATCGGGTTGTTGACCTTCCCGCTGGCGTTTCGCCTGCTCCCGGCCCTGCCTGAGCGCGGATACGCTTTCAGCCGCGCCCTTGGCCTGTTGCTGTGGGGATTTATTTTCTGGCTGGCGGTTTCGTTTGGGCTGGCGCGCAACGACCTGAACGGCTTGTTCGTCACCCTGCTGGCCCTGGCCGCTTTCTCGTTCTGGTGGGGGCGTAGCGAATTTCCCGCCCTGCGCGATTGGTTCAAGGCGCATTCGGGTTATGTCCTGGCGGTCGAAATCCTGTTCCTGGCGGCGTTTGCCGGGCTGGCTTATGTGCGCTCCTACGCGCCCGAGGCCCTCGGCACCGAAAAGCCGATGGAGCTGGCCTTCATCAATGCCGTCCTGCGCTCTGAAACCTTCCCGCCGCAAGACCCCTGGCTCTCCGGGTACGCCATTTCATATTATTACTTTGGCTATGTGCTGACCGGCATGATGGCCAAGACCACCGCCACGCTCGGCGGGGTGGCTTTTAACCTGATGATTGCGCTGGTCTTTGGCCTGAGCGCGGCTGGCGCGTATGGCCTGCTTTACAACCTGCTCAAGACGGTGGGAAAACCTCGTCCCGCGCTCTTTTCTTTCTCCGGGCCTTTGTTCCTTCTGATTGTCAGCAATCTCGAAGGCTTCCTCGAAGTCCTGCGCCAGCGCGGAATTGGCTGGAACGGCGACATCGGCCCGTTTTGGGAATGGCTGAACATGAAAGACCTCAGCAGCGCACCTTCCCAACCCTACGGCTGGGAACCGGAGCGTTTCTGGTGGTGGTGGCGCGCCTCGCGTGTGTTGCACGACTATGACTTGCAAGGCCGCTTTGTCGAAGTTATTGACGAGTTCCCATTCTTTTCTTACCTGCTGGCAGACCTGCACCCGCACGTTCTTGCCATGCCGTTTGGTTTGCTGGCGATTGGCCTGGCCCTCAACCTGTACCTGGGCGGCTGGAAAGGCGAAATTGACCTGCGCCTGACCCGCCTGCCGCTTGCGCCGCAGGGTTTTGTTATTCTCGCCATTACCCTGGGTGGGCTGGCCTTCCTGAACACCTGGGATTTGCCGGTTTACCTGGCGCTGGCCGGGGCCGGGCTGCTCTTCTGGCAGGTGCGCGAATATGGCTGGAGCTGGGCGCGACTCGAACACCTGGTTGTCACCGGTTTGCTGCTGGCGCTGGCCTCGCTGGCGCTGTATTTCCCGTTTTATGCCAGTTTTTCGTCGCAGGCGGGCGGTATTTTGCCCAATATCATCTTCCCGACCCGCGGCGCGTATTTGTGGATTATGTTCGGCTCGTTGTTTGTGCCGATGTTCCTGTTCCTGGCCCACTTGCGCAGAAGTTTGGATTTGAACCTGCGCCTGGGATTCGGGCTGGCGGGCGGGTTTACGCTCGTGCTGTGGCTGGTTTCCTTGCTGATGGGGCTGCTGGCGGCGAACACCGAGGCCGGGCAGTCGCTGATTGCTTTGCAGGAGATGCAGGATGTTTGGGAAATTTTCGGCGCCGCGGCCACCCGTAGGTTGGCGTTCGCTGGCGGGTTGTTGACGCTGGTGGCCCTGCTCGGCTGGACAGCGGCTTATTTGACGGCCACACAGGCTAAGGCTGAGTCCGCTTCGGCGGCGGGCCACTCGCGCCACGGCCGCGTCCATGCCGAATCGGCTCCGGCGGGCGACCAGCCGCTTCCTTTCCTGCTGGCGATGGTTTTGATTGGCGGCTTGCTCGTGCTTGGGCCGGAATTTGTTTACCTGCACGACGGATTTGGCAACCGCATGAACACGGTTTTCAAGTTCTACTACCAGGCCTGGACGCTCTGGGCGCTGGTTTCGGCCTATGCGCTGGCGGTTATTTTTGGCGAGTCTCGCGGTTGGACGACCTGGGCGGCGCGATTTGTGCTGGTTGCGGTGCTGGTGATGGGATTGGCCTACCCCTGGTTTGCGCTGCCCAACCGTGCCAACCGCTTCCAGGCCGAGCAGCCGACGCTCGATGCTGCCGCATACCTGGAGCGGTATACGCCCGAAGACGCGGCGGTGGTCGAGTTCCTGCGCGGGCAGCCCAACGGGGTGGTGGCCGAGGCGGTTGGCGGCAGTTACAGCGAGTATGGCCGGATTGCGACCCACACGGGCCTGCAAAATGTGATTGGCTGGGGCTGGCACCAGTGGCAGTGGCGCGGCGGCAATGAGTTGACTGCCGGACGCGAGGACGCCATGCGGATGCTTTACGAAACGCCGTCATGGAATCAGGCCAGCGAAATTTTGGCGCGTTACAATGTCCGTTATGTGGTGGTGGGCGGGTTGGAGCAGCGCACCTACCGGGTCAACGAAGCAAAATTTGCCAATTTGCGCGAAATTTTCCGCGCGGGCAATACGGTTGTCTATTTGGTTCCTGAACGCTAACTCACGGGTAAAATATCTGTTATGGACTTCAATTTGAAAAACGAAAAACTCTGGTTTGGGCTGGCGTTTGTGCTGGCAATCGCGTTCCGCTTGCTGCGGCTGGGCGAGGTTCCGCTTTCGGATGCCGAGGCGGCCTGGGCTTTGCAATCCTTCGACCTTGCGCGCGGCCTGCCTTTCGACTTTGGCCCCAACCCCGCTTATATCAACCTGACGGCGCTGGCTTTCTTCCTTTTGCAGGCCAGCAACTTTGCCGCGCGGTTGGTTCCGGCCCTGGCGGGCGCTGCGCTTGTGCTGACCCCGTTCTTCTTCCGTGACCGGCTGGGCGGCAAGGTGGCCCTTGTGCTGGCTTTTGTGCTGGCTTTCGAGCCGGGGCTGCTGGCGCTCTCACGGCAGGCGGATGGCCCGATTATGGCGGTCAGTTTTTTCATGCTGGCCTGGGGCGTCTGGCGCAGCAATATGCCGCGCCTGGCGGGTTTCCTGGCCGGGTTGGCCCTGCTTGCGGGCAGCCCGCTCTGGTTTGGCCTGCTGGGTTTGTTTTTGGCTTTTGCGCTGGCCCAGGTTTTGACTCCTGACCTCGGGTTGTCTTTTGAGAAGGAACGCATCCGCCCGGCGGCGTACTTTGCGGCCGGGACGTATTTCATTCTCGGCAGTCTCTTCCTGCTGGCTCCCGGCGGTTTGGGCGCTGGCCTTTCGGGGTTGCTGGGGATTTTTACCACTTTCCTGACACCCGGCGGCGTTCCGGTCTGGCTGCCGCTTCTGGCCTTGTTGCTTTACCAGTTCCCGGCCGTGGTGCTGGCCCTGGTTGCGCTCGGGCGTTTGTTTGTCCGACGTGACCCGCTGGTGATTTTCCTCGGCGTCTGGCTGCTGGCCGCTTTGCTGCTGGCTGTCCTGCCGCCCTCGCGCCAGGTCGGTGACCTGGCCTGGGCCTTGCTGCCGCTCTGGACGCTGGCTGCTATCGAAGCGGCGCGCTGGCTTGAGCCTGTCCGCCCGGTGATGGAACTCCAGGTGTTTGCCTCCGAGCAAAATCCTGACGAGGCCGAGTTGCGTCCGGTGACCATTTCCACAGGCCTTTGGGAAACCATCGGCATGGCTGTCCTGACTGCCATTTTGCTGGCTTTTGCCTGGTTGAATTTTAGCGCCGCCACCCTGGTGCCGTTCCCGCCCGAGACCGCGCAGTTGCGCTGGTTCCTGGTGGCGGCAACCCTGGTGATGCTGGCGCTCAGCGTCGCCCTGGTGGCGTTTGGCTGGTCAGCCAGCGCTTCTTTCAAGGGTTTTGCCTGGGGCGGCATGTCGATGCTTGCCGCTTACCTCATTGCAATGGCAACCTTCTCGGCTAACCTGCGCCCTCTGCCGACCGTAGAGATGTGGCCTGCCGGGCCGCAGTCTCCCGCCGCCTGGGTGATACACGACCAGATGAACGAAATTTCGCAATTTTCACGCGGCGTAAACGCCTCGCTTGAAGTTGTGCTTGTCGAGACCAATTCGCCCGCCCTGCGCTGGCTGCTGCGCGACTGGCGTGTGACCCAGGCCCAGGCCATTTCGGTCGATTCTGTGCCGGAACTTATCCTGATGCCGGCCAACACCCTGCCCCCCGAACTTGAACCGGCCTATCGCGGCGCGTCTTTCAATTTGCGGGCTTATACGGCCTGGGAGCAGGTCACGCTCGACGATTGGATGCGCTGGATAGTCAACCACACCCTGCCGCAAGGTCAGGAAAGCATCCTGCTCTGGGCGCGCGGCGACTTGTTCCCCGATGCGCAAAACCCCGCCCCGTAATTTTGTGGTAACTTAACCCAACCACCCAGGAGACTCATGTCAGACTTGCGCATCATCGCCATCGACGGCCCGGCGGCATCGGGCAAATCCACGCTCGGGTTTCGCCTTGCCGAGGCGCTTGGCTATCTCTACTTCGACACCGGCCTGATGTACCGCGCCGTTACCTGGCTGGCCCTCCAGCGCGGCCTCGACCTGCGCGACGAATCTGCCGTTACCCGTCTGGCCGAGGACGTTCCCATCGAGGTCTCTCCCTCTTCCTTTGAAGACGGCCGCTCCTGCGACATCGTTGTCGATGGGCAGGACATCACCTGGGACATCCGCAAGCCGGAGGTGGATGCCAACGTTTCTGTCGTTGCCGCTTATCCCGGCGTCCGCCAGGCCCTGACCGTCCAGCAGCGCCGCATTGGCCTGCGCGGGCGGGTGGTTATGGTCGGGCGTGATATTGGCACGGTCGTCCTGCCCGAAGCCGACGTTAAAATCTACCTCGATGCTTCGGCGGGGGAACGCGCTCGCCGCCGCTATGACGAAATCCTGCAAAGGGGCGGGACAGCCGACTTCGGCGAAATCCTGTCCAAGGTCAATGAGCGCGACCGCATCGACTCCACCCGCGACGTGGCTCCCCTTAAACCAGCCGACGACGCCGTTTTGATTGATTCCGACAAACTCAACGCCGACCAGGTTTTCCAAAAAGCCCTCGCCTTATGCAAAGCGTAGACCGTTACCGGACTCCTTTCTTCAACTGGCTGGCGCGCACCCTGCTGCGGCCTGTCTTTCGCGGGCTGTTTCGTATTCTGGCGCGCATCGAACTGCACGGCCTTGAAAATGTCCCGCGCGGTACGGCGTATGTCACCGCTTTCAACCACGTCTCGACTTTCGACCCGCCCTTCCTGTTGACCTTCTGGCCTGAGAACATCGAAGTCCTGGGCGCATCCGACATCTGGAATCGCGCCGGATTCGGCCAGAATATCCTCGTGCGCCTGTTTGGCGGCATTCCCGTCCATCGCGGTGAATACGACCGCCAGGCCCTTGAGCGCGTGGTGCGAATCTTGAAATCCAACTACCCGCTGTTGATTTCCCCCGAAGGCGGACGCACCCGCGTCACCGCCATGCGCCGGGGCCGCCCCGGAATCTCTTACATTGTCGAAGCAGCCAACGTGCCGGTTGTCCCGGTTGGCATCGTTGGCACCACCACCGACTTTTTCCGGCGCGCCATTCGCGGACAACGCCCGCAATTAATCCTGCGGGTCGGCAAGCCGTTCCACCTCCCGCCGGTCGAAGGCAAAGGCGACGCGCGCCGCCAGTCCCGTCAGCAGAATGTGGACCTGGTCATGCGACACATTGCCGGGCTTTTGCCCGAAGACTATCGCGGTGTCTACTTCGGTCAGGAAATTTTTGCAAACGACGCCGATGGCGGCAAAAATTAGTTTGTTATGGCGCAAGATAGTCTCTTGCGCCGTGTCATTTTCGGCCTAAAATGTGCCGCCTTCAGGCGGTGGACAGGCCGCCCCCAAACTTATCGTGTAGATAATCTACCTTCGTTGCGTGCTATAATGATTTGAAGTTTGGCGCGTTTCCCTGCAACCGGATAACATGGAACCCATTTTCTCGCTCTTCCAAGGGATGCTGCTTTCCCCGCTCTGGCCCACGCTGATGGGTTGGCTGTGGTGGCTTGTGATGCTGTCCCTGCTGGGCGGGCTGCTGTCCTCCTGGCGGGTATACCAGCCGGTTTGGGATTTTCGCGCCTGGGGGTTGGTACTTGTCCTGTCTGTGTTTGCCGTTTTTGCGACCAATTTCTTCGGCCTGCGCCTTCCCGCTGGCGATGCTCTGCCTCCGCCGGGTATTCCGCAGGAGCCGCGCGGCCCGACCCTGATGTTTCTCTCGGCCCTGCCCTGGATGCTGGCTGGCGGACTGCTTGGCCCGCAGGCTGCGGCGCTGGTTGGTTTTGCATCCGGGCTGGTGCGCTTTGGGCTGGATACCCAGTCCATCTTTACCCCGCTCGAGACTGCCATCCTGGCGACCCTGTTCAGCGTCGCGGTGCGTCAGCGCTTTCGCACCTGGCCCTATCGCTTGCTGCGCGAGCCGCTTCTTACCTCCATCCTGCTTTACTTGCCGTTTTGCGTCTTGTTTGTGCTTGACGCCTTTATGCTGGCAGACGGCCCGATAGCCATCCGGCTTGATTATTCCCTTGCGCAATTACAACCGGCCATGCTGGCCTTTGGCGGCGAAATGCTGGCCGCCGGCCTGTTTGCCCAGGTGCTGGCCCTGCTCTTTCCCGGTGCATGGGGACGAAACCTGCCGCTGCTTCCCTCGCCCGGCGAACGCAGCCTCGAGGCGCGCTTCCTGTTTGGCACGGGGACGCTCATCACCGTCCTGCTGGTGGCCCTGCTGATAGGCGGCTGGCTGGTGGCGGGCGCGTCGGCCCGCCAGATGCTACAAGTGCGTATGCAGGGCAACGCCGAACTGGCATCGCAAAGCGTGCCGTTCTTCCTTGAAACTGGCCAAAACCTGGCCGCCCAACTGGCCCAGACCCCAGAATTGCTAGAAGCCGAAGGCCCTGCGCTTTCAGAAGCCCTGGGCCGCCAAATTCGCTCGGTGCCTTTTTTCGACCAGTTGCTGGTGTTGGATGTCAACGGGCAGGTTTTGGGCCATTACCCGCCAGTTGATGCGGCCATGCAAATCCTTTCCCCACAGGAGAGCGCGGGATTGCTGCTGACCTTTAGTGGCGTGCTGAGCCAGACTTATACCATCCCGCCTGCTGAAAGCGGACAGGCAGCGCGCGTCTCTTTTGTTATTGCTGTAGTTGACCCGCAAAGCGGATTGCCCGCGCGCGTCCTGATTGGCCGTACCAACCTTGAAACCAATCCTTTTACCCAGCCGCTTGTCAACAGCCTGAAAAGCATCCGCGAACTGGGAGGCGAGGGCATCCTGCTCGACGAAAATGGCACAATCATTTACCACGGGGTTGCATCGACCATCATGACCCGCTATGCGGGCCAAATCCCGGCTGAAGCCTCCTTTTTTGACGACACCTCCCCCAGCGGAACCCGCAATTTTGTCTATTACCAGCCCGCCCTGGGCCGCCCCTGGGCGATTGTGTTAACCGTCCCGGCCCAGCAGGCCCAGCAGATGGCGCTCGAAATTGCCGCGCCGCTCTCGCTGATGATTTTTACCCTGGCAATTGTTGCCCTGATTTCACTGCGTTTTGGCCTGAAAACCATCACCAATTCAATGCAGACCCTCGCCAGCGAAGCAGTGCGCATTGCCCAGGGACAGCTTGACCACCCCTTGCCCGTCGAAGGCGTGGACGAGGTCGGCCAGTTCCGCCGGGCTTTCGAGCAGATGCGCTCCAGCCTGCAATTGCGGCTGGAGGAACTCAACCGCCTGTTGCTGGTCAGCCAGGGGGTCGCTTCCAGCCTCGAGATGGGCGACGCGGTCGAGCCGGTGCTCGAAGCCGTCCTGGCAACCGGCGCGAGTGCTGTGCGGGTTGTCCTGACCCAGGCCAGCTTGCAGGATACAGAGCAGGACGTCCCGTCCCTGTTTACCCTGGGGCCTTCCAGGGATAAATACGCCTATCTCGATTCGCAGGTCGTGGAATTGACCCAGCAGCAGGAGCGAATCGTCCTGACCAGCGTTGCCCGCGCGCGGATTTTTGGCCTGGCTCCCGGCCAACCGGTTCCGGCCTCGCTGGTGGCTTTTCCCCTGCGCCATGAAAACCGTCACTATGGGGCGTTGTGGGTGGCCTACGACCAGCCGCGCCTTTTCTCCGAGTCGGATGTGCGCTTCCTGGCGACCCTGACGGGGCAGGCGGCGCTGGCGGCTTCCAACAATCACCTGTTCCTGTCCGCCGAGGTTGGACGCCAGCGTTTGGCCGCCATCCTCGATTCGACTCCCGACCCCGTGTTGGTTACTGACCACCTGAACCGGCTGCTGCTCGCCAACCCGGCGGCGCTCAACACCCTGGGAGCATCCATTGGGACGGGTGAAGGCCAGCCGATTGAGCGGGTTATCGAACACAAATCCCTGCTCGAAATCCTGCAAGTCAACTCGCCCGACAAACTCTCTGCGGAGGTGACGGTTGCGAGTGGACAGGTTTACCTGGCGACGGCTTCCCCTGTCCTGGCCGATGGCCGCTCGGTGGGCCGGGTTTGCATCCTGCGCGATGTGACCTACTTCAAAGAACTGGATACGATGAAGACGGAGTTTGTCAACACCGTCAGCCACGACCTGCGCTCGCCGTTGACCTTGATGCGCGGTTACGCTACCATGCTCGAAATGGTCGGCGAACTCAACGACCAGCAGCAGGGCTACGTTAAGAAAATTATCGCCGGGGTCGAGAATATGGCCCGCCTGGTAAACAACCTGCTTGACCTGGGGCGCATCGAGGTTGGGGTCGGCTTGCAACTGGAAAGCGCGCCGGTGTTCGATATGGTCGAGCGCGTTACCAGCACCCTGCAAATGCAAGCATCCCAGAAGAATATAGAGTTACAGGCAGACCTGCCTTCTGACCAGACAGCGTTGATAGAAGCCGACAATACGCTTTTGCAGCAGGCCATGTATAACCTGGTCGAGAACGCAGTCAAGTATACGCCCAGCGGTGGCCGGGTCATGGTACGCGCATGGGTCGAAGGGCAGAACTTCCGTTTTGAAGTCAAGGACAGCGGGATTGGCATCCCCCCGGCTGACCAGTCGCGCCTGTTCGAGAAGTTCTATCGCGGCGGGCAGCGCGAAGCCCGCGAACAGAAAGGCTCTGGCCTGGGGCTGGCAATCGTCCGTTCGATTGTCGAGCGGCACGGCGGCCGGGTCTGGCTGGAGAGCCAGGTGGGGCAGGGCAGCACTTTCTTCCTGGAAGTTCCACTGCGCCAGTCGGGCTGATTCTTAAAAATTAGCCGTCATTCTACTTCCCACTTTTTGCCCTTTACGGTATAATGTCGTGCCGATTGCGCTCTTGAGCGCATTTTTGTTCTTATCCTTTTGATTGTGAGGAATTTGCATGGCTACAAAACGTACTTACCAACCTAAAATCAGGCGGCGTGTGCGCGTGCACGGTTTTCGCTCCCGCATGTCAACTGCCGACGGGCGCGAGGTTTTGAAGCGCCGTCGCCAGCGCGGCCGCGTCCGGCTGTCGGTCAAGTCCAACAACCACGTTAAGAAGGTGCGCTGGTAGGCCGCAGCGGCGTGTGCCGTTGCCAAAAGTGAGGGATGGGTGCAGCGTCGCTTTCGACTGACCCGGTCCACAGAGTTCAAGCGGGTGCGGAATCACGGCAAGTCTTTCGCGCACCCGCTTGTCGTGTTGATTGCCCAGTCGACTGAAGAACCGGGCTTGCGGGTGGGGGTCGCCGCGGGCCGTTCGCTCGGCGGGGCCGTCGAGCGCAATCGCGCCAAACGCCTGCTGCGCGAGGCCATTCGGCCTGAAATCCCATCCCTGTTCACTGGCCGAGATATTGTCCTGATAGCCCGCCCGCTTTTGCTTCGGGCGCAGTTTAGCGAAATTACAAAAGCCGTTTCGGGGCTTTTGCGGCGCGCCAACCTATACCGACCTGAATGACCATGAGCCTGAATTACCTGCCACAGGAATACCCTGACGAGCCGCGTCTGCGCGATTTGCCGCGCAGTTTGGCTTACTGGCCCAGGTTGCCCTGGCTGGCGCTGATTCGGCTGTACCAGGCCACTTTTTCTAAGGCCATGCCGCCTAACACCTGCCGTTTTTACCCATCCTGTTCGCACTACGGATACCAGGCCATCTATAAATACGGTATTCTGAAAGGTGGCTGGATGGCTTTCTGGCGGATATTGCGTTGCAACCCTTTCAACCCCGGCGGCGTTGACCCTGTTCCGTAGGAGATTCGATGAAGTTCAAGCGAATGGCTTTTCCCTTGATGTTGCTCTTCCTCGCGCTTGTCTTGAGCGCTTGCGGCAACATGACTGCGACCCAGGGCTTCCCTGGCGTTGTTGTGTTCGACGAAACGCTGTATCTTTCTGAAGGTTTGCATGTTTACGCCGTCAACACCGTAAGCGGGCAGGAAGTCCGCCTGGGCGATGCGCCGTTGCGTTTCCCGAAGGAAAGTGACAACAACATCAACCTGTTTGCCCCGGTAGCCCGAACCGCCTCCGGGCAGTTGATTTTCCCCAATTCGCACCCATCCGAACACAGCCTGTACAGCGTGAGCACTGAGACAGGCGCAATTGGCTGGGAATTCGAGAAATCGAAGGGCACCTGGGTTGCCGGCGCGCTGGTGGTGGGCGACGACATCTATGCTCCCGGCGGCGATGGTATCCTATATGCCCTGGACGGCAACGGCAATGTTCGCTGGGAAGTGGAACTCTCGCCGGCCGCGCTCTGGTCATCCCCGGTAAGCGATGGCGAATTGCTCTTCCAGGCAACTATGGATGGCAACCTGTACGCGCTTGCGCTTTCCAATGGTCGCCAGGCCTGGCAACTCTCCCTTGATGCCCCGGTAGTCAGCCCTCCCGTGTTGGATGGCGAGGGGAATCTTTACGTCGGCACATTGTCGGGGAATATCTATGCCATTGATTCTGTAAACGGCAAAGTTGCCTGGCAGCAAAAACTGGAGGGGAGCATCTGGGGAGCGCCCGCGCTTACCGATGACCGTATTTATGTTGGTACCCTGTATAGCCAGGAAGGCAGGTTTTATGCCCTGCAAAAAGCGAACGGCGCGACCATCTGGCAGCGCAGCGAAAGCGGTTCGATTATTGCCAGCCCGTTGGCTTTTGAAGACCAGGTTATCTACGTAACCGAGGCCGGGCGAGTGCAGGCACTGACCCGCGACGGCAGCCCGCGCTGGCAGGCCGATTTGAAGGGCAAGCTGCTTTCTGCGCCTGCCGCAGCCGGCGACCTGGTGATTGTTGCGCCTCTACTAGGCGATTACCTGCTGGTTGCTTTTGACGTCAACGGCGCCCAGCGCTGGACGTTCAAGCCTTAAGAAGAGGAGTTCGTTATGTGGGATACCCTTATCGTCACCCCGATGACCAACATCTTGTTGTTGATTTATGCTTTTGTTGGCAATTTCGGGGTTGCAATCATCTTGTTTACCCTGCTGATAAAAATTGCCACCCATCCCTTGATGGCCAACCAAATCAAATCTTCTGCGCGTATGCAGGAATTGATGCAGTCCGAAGAGTGGCAGAAAATCCAGGCCAAATATAAAGAAGACAAGGAAAAGCTGGCCCAGGAGCAGATGCGTATCTACAAAGAGCAGGGCGTCAACCCGCTCGGCTCCTGCCTGCCGACCCTGATTCAACTTCCGATTATCTTCGGGCTTTACCAGTCCATCAATCGCGTTATGGGCGTTTCACCCCTGCAATTGATTGACCTGGTGCGCAGCATTACAGACCCGCTCTGGGCCTGGCTTGGCGAGGCGGTTCCTGCCGCGTCTCTCGGCGCGTTGCTGCCCATCAACACCCAGTTTCTGTGGATGAACCTCGGCCAGCCCGAGCGTATTCTCGCCGATGTCCTGCCTTTTGGCGGCATCCCGACCCTGGCTATTATCGTCGGCCTGACCACCTATATCCAGACCAAGTTGACCGTCATGCCATCCGCCAATCCCAACGACCAGTCGGCCCAAATGACCAAAATGATGGGCATCTACATGCCGCTGATGCTGTTCTGGTTCTCGCTCAATTTCGCTTCCGGTCTGGCGGTCTATTTCATTGCCAGCAACCTGGCAGGTATTGCCCAGTATGCCGCGCTTGGCAAAGTTAACTGGAGCAACCTGTTCAGTTTTAGCTCAGAACCGGCCAAACCCGTCCCTGCGGCGGCTGGCAAATCCAAATCGAAGAAACAGGGGTAACTCTATGGAACGAACCACACTCGAAGTAATTGCCCCCTCGGTTGAAGAAGCAGTCGCAAGCGGCCTTGAGCAATTGGCCGTCACTGAAGACCGTGTGGATGTGGAAGTGCTGGACGAGGGCAATCGCGGCTTTTTGGGATTCGGCGCACGACAGGTGCGTGTCCGCCTTACCCTCAGGCCTGATGGTGTGGCCGACCGGCCGGGTTCCAAATCCGGGCCTGTCGCTGCCCACCCTGAACCCGAAGCGCAAACCGGCGACCCGCTGCTCGACTTCAGCGCCAAAACTGCCCGCGAGTTGCTCGAGAAGATGAAACTTCCGGCGCGAGTCTCGGCAGTTTACGGTGAGCCGGACGAAAGCGGCGATACACCTATCCTGGTCGATATCCGCGGTGACGAACTCTCCATCCTGGTTGGACGCCGCGCCGAGACCCTGAACGCTCTGCAGTACATCTTGGGCCTGATTGTCAGCAAGGAGGCCCAGCGCTGGGTGCAGGTGGTTGTGGATGTGGAAGGCTATCGCGCCCGCCGCGAAAAGCAGTTGCGCCAACTGGCGCGCCGCATGGCCGAACAGGCTGTCCGCACTGGCAAACGCCAAATCCTGGAGCCGATGTCCTCCGCCGAGCGGCGCATCATCCACCTCGAATTGCGCGACCACGCGGATGTCTTTAGCGAAAGCATCGGTGAAGACCCGGCCCGCAAAGTGACTATCCTGCTCAAAAAACAATAGGCTGTTTTTCCCGGCGCAACCCCGCATTTTGTTTGACGATTTTGCGCCGGGGTGATAAAATCCAACCCGCTTAAGTGCCCGCCCTTGCCACAGGCAAGGCAAGCCCCCATCGTCTAGCGGCCCAGGACGGAGCCCTCTCAAGGCTCAAACAGGGGTTCGAGTCCCCTTGGGGGCAC
>JAGVAO010000264.1 GCA_020060235.1 Anaerolineales bacterium
GAATTAATGCAACTCATATAAGTTTGCGAAATTTTTCGTAAGAAAATGAAAATTCAGAATCAAAAACGGGAGGCTATTTCGCACCTCCCGTTTTTAGCATCGAAAGATGGGATTAGCCGCTAAAGGCCAGGTTGAGCCGTCGGGCAAGAGGCTCAAGGGTGTCGCGCACAATTTGCACCGGCTCTTTATCAGGGTTTCGGCGAGCCTCGTCCAAGATTCCGCCGAGTGCCATGGCCAGTTGATGCTCGACCCTGCGCCAGAGGGGAACGCTCATGTAAGACATTCCATCGTGAGCGGCAAGCATCACCGCCTCACGCAGGGGGTGGCCCGGCTGGTAGATTTCTTCCAACGCGTCAAGGCGGGCAGGCATACTCTTGACGACATTTGCCCAGAGTAACTGGTTTTCTTTATTGTTCAAAAACTGCACCAGGGCCACCGCCGCCTTCTCGTGCTCAGGTTCGCCACGGGTGTGATTCCAGATGACAAAACTGCCACCGCCGCACCAGGGGACTTCGGTCAGGGTGGCTACACCCATTTCATCAAGTGCAAAGGGAAGATTTTCCCGTGCAAAAAACGAATCGGCATTGCGGATATCGGTCAATATCGCGGCAGCCTTACCCTGCGCAAAAAGTTCCAGGCCGGCAATCGTATCGATTTCTGCGTGTTTCGGTTGTACAGCGAGATGGGTTTCCAGCCAGGCTGTCACACCACGAATGGCTGCGTCGCTATCGAAGACCAGTTTTGTTCCGCTGTCGTCGATAAACTGGCCGCCCGACCCCCAGACCCAGGATGCGGCCATGTGCAGATAATCGTTGTATGGCGCAACAATCGGCGGATTCAGCCAGGGGATTTCGAGATTCGACTGCGATAATTTCCTAATCGTCGCGGCAAGGGCGTCAATCGAGCCAAAGGCCGAGGCTTCATCGATGCCCGCCTGCCTGAACATATCGCGCCGGTAGCAAATCACATAAATGTAACCCGTCCAGGGAATGGCATAACATTTGTCGCTACCAACCAGACTGGTGCTCAACCAGGTTGGGCGCATAAATGCGGACGCCCCTCCCAAATGCTCCAACTCGGAAGCCAGGAAGGGGCGCAGGGCGTTCATCATAATCAGGCTGCTTGTCCACGAACCGCCGATGTGCGAGATATCCGGCCCCCTGCCGTGCGAAGCGATGGTCAGCAAATCCGTCCAGGCGTTTGCCCAGGTCATCGGAGAAATACGGACACGCACATGATTGGCCTCGCCAAACTCGTTTACCAGGCGGGTTAAGACTTGCAAATCCAGGTCAGAGTCGGGTATGGTGGAGAGTTCAAGTTCAATCATCGCGATGTCCTCTTTGGGCAACCAATAATCACCATTATATGATTCTTCAGCGCTTAAAGCAAGCGCGGCTGGGGCGCGTCGTCTGGATAAGACAGGCCAAGATGCTCATACGCCAGTCGGGTGGCAACCCGTCCCTGCGGGGTGCGGTCGAGGAAACCGAGTTGCAACAGATACGGTTCGACCACGTCCATGATGGTTTCAGGCTCCTCGCCGATACTTGCCCCGATGGTGTTCAACCCAACCGGGCCGCCGCTGTATTTTTCGATGATGGTTTTCAGCACCCGGCGGTCAACGTCATCAAGGCCGAGCGGGTCGACCTGCAACAGGTCGAGGGCGCCGCAGGCTGCCTCCTGGGTGATGACGCCATCGCCGCGCACCTGGGCAAAATCGCGCACCCGGCGCAGCAGACGCAGGGCGATGCGGGGCGTGCCGCGCGCCCGGCGGGCAATTTCGGCAACCCCGGTTTCGTCGGCCTGGACACCTAAAATCCCCGTAGCGCGGCGGACAATGGTCTGCATGGCGGGCTGGTCGTAGTAATCGAGACGATAGACAGCCCCAAAACGCGCCCGCAGCGGTGCGGTCATCAACGCCAGGCGGGTGGTCGCGCCAATCACCGAAAAGCGCGGCAGTTTCAGACGTATCGAGCGCGCCGACGGCCCCTTGCCAATGACAATATCGAGGGCAAAATCTTCCATGGCCGGGTAAAGCACTTCCTCGACCGCCCGCCCCAGGCGATGGATTTCATCGATGAACAGGATGTCGCCCGCCCGCAGGTTGGTCAGGATGGCCGCCAAATCGCCAGCCCGCTCGATGGCCGGGCCGGAGGTGACTTTGATGTTCACGTCCATTTCGTTGGCTAAAACATGCGAGAGGGTGGTTTTTCCCAGCCCCGGCGGGCCATAGAACAAGACGTGGTCGAGGCCCTCGCCACGCTGCCTGGCCGCCGCAATCAGGATGGCCAGGTTTTCCTTAACCTGGTCCTGCCCGATTAAATCAGACAGTTTTTGCGGACGCAGGGTCTGGTCGAGGCGGTCGTCGGGTTTTGGCTCTGGGTCGAGCAGGCGGTTGTCTGAATCGGTCATGAGATGATTATAAGCGCACTTTCCCTCACGCGCTACTTCGCCAGGTTCAGGAAGACGTCCTCGAGGCCGGGCTCGCCCTTTTCGAGGGTTTGGACATGCGCCCCAGCCGCCTCGACCGCTTCGCGGATTCGGCCTGCATCCAGCCCCGGCGCGGAAACAACCCGCAGCCGGTCACCTGCCAATGCGGCGCGCTCCACGCCTTCGGTCGATTCGAGCGCGGAGAGCGCGTCCAGCAGCGGCGCAGCAGCCAGTTCCCAGACATCTCCGCGCACAAAATGTTCTTTCAGGGCCAGCGGGGTGTCCATCGCCAGCAATTTGCCATCGCGCATCATGCCGACGCGGTGACAGTATTCGGCCTCGTCCATGTAATGGGTGGTGACGAGGATGGTCACACCCCCGGCGGCCAGGTCGTAAATCAAATCCCAAAAGGCGCGGCGGGCATTGGGGTCTACGCCGCTGGTGGGTTCGTCGAGAAAGAGCAGTTTTGGCTGGTGGACAATCGCTATCGCCAGCGCCAGCCGCTGACGCCAGCCCGCCGAAAGTTCGCGGGTGAGCGAGTTGCGGGTGTCGCCCAGGCCGACGCTTTCCAGCGTTTCGACCAGGCGCGCCGTGTTTTTGATGCCGTACACGCCACCGTAAAATTCCAGGTTTTCCCAAACCGTCAGGTCGTCGTAAATGGCAAACTTTTGCGACATATACCCCGCCCCGGCCCGCACCTGGCTCGACTGGGTAAACGCATCGTAACCCAGCACGGTGGCCCGGCCCTCGGTCGGTTTGAGCAGGCCAAGCAACATGCGGATGGTGGTCGTTTTGCCGCAGCCGTTCGGGCCGAGGTAGCCGACAATTTCACCAGGCTGCACGTCAAACGAAACATGGTCAACTGCGGTAAACCCGCCAAATTTGCGGGTCAGGTTTTGGGCGGAGATTACCGGGGCGGATGCGGTCACAATGGAAAATCCTTTCAGGGCGGCTATCGCTGGCGCTGGTAGGTTTCGGTAATGGAAATGCCGTTGGCATCGTAGCGGATGCTCAGGACGTCGCCGCCGCATTCATAAGCGCCGACTCCGGGCGGCTCAAGGCGAATTTCAGGCGCGGCCCCGGCAGGCCCTTCCGCCATCACGCCATCGAGGTTAAAGCGAAAACCAAAAATCTCTGATTCGCTCACCAGTTCGGAAAAATAAAGCATCCCGCCTTCGGCCCGAAAACGTCCCGTAGCCAGGAAAACGCCCTCCACCTCGGCATAGCCGCCAGAAGGGGGCGAAAACCGCACCGTCAGCATATCAGAGCCGTAGGCAAAATCGCTGCCGACAAACGAGATGTAAATTTGACCGTTCACGACGCTGAAATCCTGGCTGGTCAGGGTGCTTAGTTTTTCGCTTGCATCTTCGGTCGATAAAACCCAATAACCTTGCAGACAGGAGGTATCTTCAGCCGTCGGCTCAGGGGTAATGGTCGGTTCAGGGGTCGCAGATTCAGGCGTTGCAGGTTCGTCGGCAAGCGGCGGCGCGCCGCCGGGCAGCGAACAGGCCAGTAAAGCAAGCAACAACATCGTCAGGGACAAAGCAAATTTTGTTTTCATTTTTCACCTATCCAATAAAGTTAAACAGCCCCGGCAGGCTTTGCCAATACTTTACCATTTTTGTCCGATAAAGAGCGTTGCAAATTAGCGACCTTCCGCGCTCAACATGATGAAGACATCCTCCAGCGTTGGCGGCAGGGGACGCAGGGACACGAGCGTTCCACCCGCAGCCTGGATGCGCTCCGGCAGGCTTTGCCCCACCGCCCCGGCCTGGCCTTGCATTACGCGCAAATGCAGGCGGTCGCCAAAAGCCTGGACATTTTCCACGCCTTCGACATCCGCCGCGAGATGCCGGATTTCGGTCAACGGGCTGCCGCGCAGTTCGAGAATTTGCCCGTCGAGCAGCGAGCGCAATTCGCCGGGCGTGCCCTCGGCCACCAGTTGTCCCTGGCGCATAAAACCAACCCGATGACAGCGCGCGGCCTCGTCCATGTAGGGAGTGGAGATGAGGACAGATACTCGCGATTCGATATTCGATAATTCGGGATTCGGCAAACGCGGCTGGCTGACGAGACGAATGATGAGTTGCCAGAAATCTTGCCGGGTTACGGGGTCTACGCCGGTCGTGGGTTCGTCGAGCAGCAAAACCTTCGGACGGGTGACCAGCGCCGAGGCCAGTCCCAACTTTTGCTTCATGCCGCCTGAGAGTTGCCCGGCGAAACGGTCTTTGAAATCCGCCAGCCCGACGAACTCCAAAATCTCCATCGAGCGCGGATACCACTCATCGGGCTTCAGTCCACGCACCTCGGCAAAAAAGCGGATATTTTCGAGCACGGTCAGATCTTCGTAAAGCGAAAATCGCTGTGAAAGGTAGCCTATCTGCTCGCGGGCTTTTTCGGTCTGGCGCGCCACATCGAAGCCGCAAACCCTGGTTTCTCCAGAATCGGCTTTTAGCGCGCCACACAAAAGCCGCATGGTGGTCGTCTTGCCAGCCCCGTCCGCGCCGACCAGGCCATAAATTTCGCCAGGCGGAATGGTCAGGCTCAAATCATCGACTGCCGCCAGGTGGCCGAACGTTTTTCGTAAATGCAACGCTTCAATCGACATCATGATTCCAATCAATTTGGGTGAACAATCACCAGCGCTTCGTTCTCGGCCAGTTTCTCTAACTGTTCGCGGCTGGGGTGTTGGGGCAGGCCATGCGCTTTTTGCATAATCAACCCAATCATCAACGGGTGGCGCTGGAGGCGGACTTCAATGAAATCGGCCATCCGGGCCGGGTCGGTAACAACTTCCGCCTTTCCAAAAACATCTTTCTTTCCTACACGAAGCCTGACATCTGGATTAGCCTGGATATTGCGAACCCAATCCGCTTTCAGCCCGCGCGCCGCGCCAAGGTAATACGAATCGCCAATTTTCTCGTACTGGAGCGGCGTCACACGCACCTGCCCGCTCTTGCGCCCGGTGGTGGTCAGGAGTAGGATGATTTTCCCAATCACCGGCCCCAATCCAATCGCATACAGAAAGCGATGGATTTTCTGGACGTTCTTGATTTTGGCCCAATCGAAGGCGGCAATTCCCATCACAAATATCCTTCCACTGTTACACTGCTTACTGGAAACTGATTACTTGAACGTCACATCCGCCGGCATACCCGGTTTCAACATGCCCTGCGGGTCATCCAGGCGCAGTTTGACGGCAAACACGGTGGTCTTGCGGCCCTCAACCGTTTGCACGTTGCGCGGCGTAAACTCGGCCCGGTCGGCAATTTGGACAACCACCGCTCGAAACACCTGACCGGGGAACGAATCGACCGTCACCTCGACAACCTGTCCGAGCGACACCTCGCCATAGCGGTCTTCGGGAACGTAGACCGTCAGGGTCAGGTCAGACAGGTCGGCCAGGGTCAGGGCGACAGCGCCGGGATTAACCACCTCGCCCGGCTGGACGTTGCGGGTCAGAATCGTCCCGTCCGCAGGGGCAAAGACGGTCAACTTGCGGATTTGGGCATCGAGTACCGTTAAATTGGCTTCGGCCTGGCCGATGGCAGTCCGCGCCTGCGCCAGGGCAGCTTCAGCCTGTTCGACCGCTTTTTGCGCGGCGAGAACTTTGGGCGAGTTCAAACCGGTTTGCAGGGCGCGGACACGGTCGGCGGCGCGTTCGGCGCGCTCCTGGGCCACGCGCACATCGGCGCGGGATTCGAGAATGTCCTTTGCGCCGTCGCTGGTCAGGTTGTCGTCGTAGGCTTTCTGGGCGTCCTGCAGGTTGGCTTTGGCATCGTCGAAGGCGTTCTGGGCAGACTCGCGCAGGGTCGAATCGGTACTGCCGGCATTGGACAGGATTTCCTGCGCCAGCAGGTAGGCGGCGCGGGCGGCGGCCAGGTCGCGCTCAGACTTCAAGAAGTTGCGGCTGGCCGATTTTTCCTCGTAGAATTTCAGGCGTTCCTGCGCCTTTTGCAGGGCATCCTGCGCGGAGGCCGATTCGGCCTCGAAGGCGGCCAACTGCTCGGCGCGGGTGAAATACCAGGAGGGCTGGTCAAAGTCGGTCGGTTTGGTCAAGCGCCAGTCGGCGGCCCGCAGGGCGGCTTCCTCGGCCAGGGCGGCTTGCACGGTCAGGTCGTATTGCGCCTGCGCGGAAGCGAGAGCGGCTTCGGCGGTGAAAACAGCCGCTTTGGCGGTATCCAGGCTGGCGGCGGCAAGAGTCCGCTGGGCTTCGAGCAGGACAGGGTCGATGCGCAGAAGTACGTCGCCAGCCAGGACAGAATCGCCTTCGTCCGCCAGAACATCCAGCACCCTCCCCGCCGTTTCAGGGGCTATCGAGACCAGCACCGCTTCGACCGTGCCGGAGGCCGTCAGGGCGGTGTCGTTGGCGGGGCTGAGTTCTTGCCAGGCGTAATACCCGGCGGCGCTGAGGATGAGGAGAACCACGAGAATAATCACGGGAACAGGGGGTTTATGGGACATGGGAACTCCATTGAATATTTAATCGAGCCGCTTGCGAAAACGCAGGGCGGCGGCGGTCATGATGGCCAGGCCAAAAAGAGTCAGGGCTATTACATCGGGCAGGATACTTTCGAGGCCGACGCCCTTGAGCAGCAGGACGCGGATAATGCTCAGGTAATAACGCAGGGGGATGGCGTAGGAAATCCACTGCAAGACATCGGGCATGGCCTGGAGCGGAAAGAAAAAACCGGAAAGGAAAATGCTCGGCAGCAGGGTCATCCAGACAGTCAGCATGGCTTCCTGCTGGGTGTTGGCGATGGTGGATGCAAACAAGCCAATGCCCAGGCCCGAAAGCAGGAAGAGCGCGGAAATGCCAAGGATAAGGGCCAGCGAACTGCGAATGGGAACGCCAAACCACCAATGCCCGGCGAAAAGCACCACAACGGTATCGAAGAGCGCCAGCAGGGTATAAGGCAGGATTTTGCCTATAACCAACTCGCCAGAGCGGATGGGGGTCACTATCAACTGCTCGATTGTGCCGCGCTCACGCTCGCGCACGACAGCGGTTGCGGTCAGGATGGCGGTAATGGCAAATAAAATCATGCCGATGACGCCGGGAATCATGAAATGGGCGCTGACCAGGTCGGGGTTGTACCAGACGGTCGTCAAGACCTGCACCGGCGGCTGAAGTTTGAGTCCCTGGCCCGAACGGGCAATGCGCGAGGCTAAAATGCCGGTGGCGTGATTCTGGCCGATAAGTTGGGCGGCCGAAAGGGCAGTCGAGGCCACCGAGGGGTCTGACCCGTCGAGAATGAAAGCCACCTGGGCATCGCCATCCGCCAGCCGGTTGGCGTAGTCGGGTGGGATGATGAGGGCGGCGGCAGCCTGTCCGCGCTCAATGAGCGACTGGAGTTCGGCTTCAGACCCGGTGACATAAGCAATTTGGAAGTAATCGGCGGCGCGGTAGGAATCGAGCAGGGCGCGCGATTGGGGACTGTTGCTCTGGTCGAAGACCGCCAGCGGCACATTGCGGACATCGTTGGTGGCGGCATACCCCAGCAGGAACAACTGCATCACCGGGATGACCAGGATGAGCGCCAGGGTACGCTTGTCGCGGAAGATTTGGATAAATTCCTTGCGGATGATGGAGGACAGGCGAGAGTTCATATTCGTTACTCGTTATTCGTTATTTGGTGTTCGGCAGTTGAAATTCATTATTCTGCATTCTGGCTTCTGAATTCCAGAATGCCGTGCAGGTAAATATCCATAAAATCTGCCAGGGTAACGCTGCGCATGTCGAGCGGCAGGTTTGGGTTTTGCATCAGGAATTCGGTAATATAAAAAGCGACGATGTTTCCCATCAGGGTGCGCAAAATGAGTGGCATGGGCAGGTCGCGCAATTCTCTTCCAGGGGTGGCAAAACGTGCCAACAGCGGAATGATATGCGGCGAAACGGCTTCGAACAATTTCGGGAAGTGGCTGCCGCCAAACTCCACGATTTCTATCAGCATCAATTTCATAAATTCGGGGCGCGTTCCCATTTCGGCATGGATAATTTGGGCGGCATTTTGTAAAAAGGCCTCAATTGTGTCACCCGGCGCGCTTTGCAGGAGCGGCAATATCTGCATATAGGGGTGCTTGGCAATCACCAGGGCCTGGAAAATCTCATCCTTACTGGCAAAATGATTGTAGATTCCGCCCAGAGCCAGGCCCGCACGCCCGGCCACCTGGCGCATCGAAGTTGCGCTATAGCCCTGACTCAAGAAAAGTTCATAGGCCGCGTCAAGGACAGCCTGGCGGGTGCGCTCTCCTTTGCTCTGGATTTCGTCAGCAGTCATATATCTCTCCAAAATGAACGAACGTTCGTTTTTATTATAGGCGTCTATTCTGAAATGTCAAGGCATAATTTTCCCCACAGCAAAAATATCACGTAAATTTGCTATACTGTATCAACATTAAATCTGGGTTTACGCCAATCAAGGAGATTTTTTATGGGTCGATTTATTATTCCAGCAATTACCCTGGTTGCCCTGGTCATTGTAGCAGTCTTGACCACGCTGGCCCTCATGGTCGTATTAAATGGTTACCCCTCGGTTCCCGATACAATTATGTTTATCTATCTGGCATGCAGTTGCGGCCTGCTCCCGGCATTCAGTTTGCTGGTCGGTTTTTCAGCCCAAAAAATTTCAGAAATCAGCCCAATCCCCGCCTGGGTTGCGGGAATTGGGCTGGCTCTCGTCGCGCTGGTCGTCCTGCCTGTCATCCTGTTCGTGCTGACCTTTGCGCTGCTGGCGATATTCGGAATGCTGTAAGGGCGGCTCAGGCCACATCCAGGCCTGTCAGGCGAGTCAGCACGCGATGGAGAAGCAGGAAAGGAACTATCAGGATAATGTGAATCACCACGCTGACCGACAACACGAGGGCCGTACCGCGCAAAAATTCGTTCAGCGGCGGCGCGAGGTGTTCGAGCATCCATGGCCCCGCCCCGGCCAGCAGCAACAAGCCAAAGAAGATGGATACCACCACAATCGGCGGCGTCCAGGCGTGGCGGTCTGAGTCGGAGGGCATCATGGTGCTCGAAACGGCAAATGCCAGGTAAAACCACAGCCAGAAATCGGGCAGGTTCGGCAGGGCCAGCAAACCCCGGTACAACAAATCCCACTGGCCGTCGCGCAGCACATCCCACAACAGGCCCATGTGCAAATGGCGAATGGCCACCCAGGCCAGGAAAATCGTCCCGAACAAAATCGGCGCCGCGCCCACCAGCGAATCGCGCAGGAAATCGCTGCGCTCGGTTTCGACGTATCCCATTTGCAGGCGGCCGTCCGGCATCGGGTTGGGAATCAGGGAAAAACGTCCCGTGCGTACCCCCAAAATTTTTGCCATGACAAAATGGCTCAACTCGTGCAAAAACACCCCCGGTATAAAAATCAGGCCAAAAACCGCAATCGTAATGCCGGGGTGGCGGGTTAAAATCAGGAAAACGGCCTGGATTTCGCGGTGCATTTTGCGCTGCAAAAACGCCAGGAGCGCCAGCGCAAGCGCCAGCCAGAACAAGCCGTCGAGGGAGGTCAGGAAAAGCGGCATCACAAAATTAGAGACGCCCCACAAAACCGGGACGTCTCTCTCCATTTATCCCACTTGCCGTTAAGCGGCCGCCGCCTGGGCAATCAGGACAAAATCGTCCTTCAGGCTCGCGCCACCGACCAGCGCGCCGTCAATATCGGTCTGCGAGAAGAACTCGGCCGCATTGGCCCCGGTCACCGAGCCGCCGTACAGGATGCGGATGGCCCCGGCGGTTTCCTGCCCGAACAATTCCACCAACACCGGGCGGATAACCTGCCCATGAACGTGCTGTGCGTTCTCACCCGAAGAGGCTTTGCCGGTTCCGATGGCCCAAACCGGCTCATAGGCTATCACCAGGCTGGGGGCAAACCCCGCTTCGACGCCGGCCAGCGCGCCCAGGGTCTGGCGGCGAACCACCTCGGCAGTCTTCCCGGCTTCGTATTCTTGCAGGGTTTCGCCGACGCACACAATCGGGATAATGCCGTGCTTCTGGGCCGCCAGCACGCGCTTGTTGACGGTTTCATCCGTCTCTCCGAAGTATTGGCGGCGTTCGGAGTGCCCCAGGATGACATATTTGCAAAATTCCTTGACCATTTCGGGGGCAATTTCGCCGGTGAACGCGCCTTTTTCTTCCCAGTGCATGTTTTGTGCGCCGAGGCCAATATCGGTGCCGCCGAGCAGGTTGGCCACCGCCAGCAGCGACGTGAACGGCGGGCAAACCACCTTCTCAACGCCTTTGACGGCTTTCAGGCCGACGCCCATCGTCGAAACCAGGTCGCGGGCTTCGGCAACAGTTTTGTTCATTTTCCAGTTTCCAGCAACAAAGGGGGTTCTCATGGTTTCCTCGCTATCAATGATTGTTTTGAACGCCCATACGCGACGCCCAATAATTGCACAACGACTAAATTTTACCGCAGACAGACCCCGAAAAGCGGGCAAATATCCGCAATAAAAACAGGGCAGGCGATTTGCCTGCCCTGCAAAAAACTAGACGGGGTTATTCGTCCAGTGAAACCGAAATATCCGTCCCGCCGCCTGCCGCAGGGGTGAAAGTGACGGCAAAGGGCTTGGTCGAGCCGTCTTCGCAGGGAACCGTCCAACGTTCGCGCCAGGCGCCGCTCGAATCGGGGTCCTGGGTGACTTCGATGACTGTATCCTGTGCGCCAGTAGCAGGGATGACACAACTCTGGGCTGCCGCAGAAAGATTGACGTAGAACCAGGTATCGGTGCGCAGGGTGTCATCGCCCAGGCCGCCGCTGGGAATGTAATCTGACAGGCCGTAGTCGCCAAATTCCCATTCGCCCTCACCAGACGGGTTATCTTCGGAATAAGGCGTGGCTTCATAATTGGGCATATCTTCAAATTCCGGCATCCCTTCGTAGGGCATTTCATACAAATCTTCTTCGATTCTTTCAAAGGTGTTCGTGATTGCAGGCCCGGCAACAGCGAAGGCGACACCGGCCAGCAAACAACAACAGCACAAAAGAGCGACAACCACTGCGACGACAATTAAAACTGTGTTGTTTTTCTTGGGTACTTCTAGGACGTTTGAAAATTCTTCTGACATATTCTTCTCCTTTGGTGATTGAATTAACATGGATAGTATACGTCCGCTTTTGTTTTTTTCAATGGACAAAATGGGGGATATAAAAACAGGGCCACCCGCCAAAGCGGCTGACCCTGTTAAAGTTCGATTGCCTGTTACTTATCGTTGAGCGCGGCCACGCCGGGCAATTCCTTGCCTTCGAGGAACTCCAGGCTGGCCCCGCCGCCGGTCGAGACGTGGGTCATCTGCTTGGCGACCCCGGCCTTCTTGACCGCGCTGGCGCTGTCGCCGCCGCCGATAACGGTCGTCGCGCTGGATTCGGCCAGCAGTTTGGCCAGGGCAAAGGTCCCCTCGGCAAATTTGGGGAATTCGAAGACGCCCACCGGGCCGTTCCAGACCACCAGTTTGGCATCGGCCAAAACAGCGCGATACAGGTCGAGGGTCTTGGGGCCGACATCCAGCATCCGCCAGCCAGCCGGGATTTTGTCCACATCCACCACCTGGCTTGCGGCCTCGGCGTCGAATTTGTCGGCAATGACAGCATCCACCGGCAGGACAAATTTATCGCCTACATTCGCAAGGATGGATTTTGCCGTTTCGAGCGAGGCTTCTTCCACCAGGCTGTCTTGCATGTTCAGGCCTTTGGCGGCCAGGAAGGTATTGGCCATGCCGCCGCCGATGATGAGTTTGTCGCATTTGGACAGCAAGGTTTCGACGACCAGGATTTTGTCGCTGATTTTCGCGCCGCCGAGAATGGCAACATAGGGATGTTCAGGATTGGCAACCGCGCGGCCCAGGTATTCAAGTTCCTGCTCCATCAGGAAGCCGGAGACGGCCGGGAGGAAGCGGGCGATGCCTTCGGTGGACGAGTGGGCGCGATGGGCCGAGCCAAAGGCGTCGTTGACGTAGACATCCGCCAGGGCGGCCATCTGTTTGGCGAGGTCGAGGTCATTCTTCTCCTCGCCAGCGTGGAAGCGGGTGTTTTCAAGCATCAGCACGTCGCCGGGCTGGAGGGCTTTCGCCAGGGCTTCGACTTCCGGGCCGACGCAATCGGGGGCCATCTGGACGGGTTTACCCAACAGGGCCGCCAGCGCTTCCGAAGCGGCTTTCAGGCTGAATTCCGGGCTTGGCCCGCCCTTAGGACGTCCAAGGTGGCTGGCCAGCAGGACGGACGCGCCCTGTTCCAACACATACTGGATGGTCGGCAGGGCGGCCTTAATGCGTTTATCGTCGGTGACTTTGCCATCGGCCATCGGCACGTTAAAGTCCACGCGCATAAAGACCCGCTTGCCTTTCAGGTCGATATCTTTCACGGTTTTCTTGTTCATAATTGCCTCCTGCCCCCTCCCTAACCCTCCCCCAAATTCTGCAAATTTGGGGGAGGGCTGGGTGGGGGTAGAAATTACAGGCTCTTCGCCATCAACGCGGCCAGGTCGGCGGTGCGACAGGAGTAGCCCCATTCGTTGTCGTACCAGGTAACGACTTTGACGAAATTGCTCTTGTCTTTGCCGAGCACGCTGGTGAAGGGCAGGTCAACCGAGGAGCTGTAGGAACTGCCTTTGAAGTCCATGCTGACGAGCGGCTCGTCCACGGCTTCGAGGATGCCCTTGAAGCGCGGGGTGGCGGCGGCATCGCGGAAGGCCTGGCGCAGTTCTTCGGTGGTGGTTTCTTTTTCGAGTTCGGCGGTGAAATCGACCACCGAAACGGTCGGGGTCGGGACGCGCAGGGAATAGCCGTCGAACTTACCCTTCAGGTCGGGGATGACCAGGGCGACAGCCTTGGCGGCGCCGGTGGTGGTCGGGATGATGTTCAGGCCCGAGGCGCGGGCGCGGCGCAGGTCGGAGTGCGGCATGTCGAGCACTTTCTGGTCGTTGGTGTAGGAATGCACAGTGGTCATGAAACCGCGTTTGATGCCGTACAGGTCATGCACAACTTTAGCCGCCGGGGCGAGGCAGTTGGTGGTGCAGGAAGCATTCGAAACAACATGGTGGCTGGCCGGGTCGTACATATCTTCGTTGACGCCCAATACAACGGTCAGGTCTTCGCCCTGGGCGGGGGCCGAAATGATGACCTTCTTCGCGCCGCCGGAAGTGATGTGGTTTACCGCGCCCTTAACCGTCTTGCCTTTTTTGTTGACGCCGTCGTCTTTAATGGTGAACAGGCCGGTCGATTCGATGACGATGTCGATGCCCAGGTCGCCCCATTTGATGGCAGCGGGGTCGGTTTCCTTGAACACTTTGACCATCTTGCCGTCGATAACCAGACCGTCGTCGGCAACTTCAACTGTGCCGTCGAAACGGCCATAGGTCGAGTCGTATTTCAGCAGGTGCGCCATGGTCTGCATATCGCCAATATCATTGAAGGCGACAACTTCCAATTCGTTCGGGTACATGTCGCGAATTGCTTTCAGCACCTGGCGTCCGATGCGCCCAAAACCATTGATACCAACTTTTGTAGCCATAATTAAACCTCCTCAGGTTTTATATTGTGATTTTTTACACAATTTAGAATTTTATCATGAAGAACCCGAAACCGGGTTGCTTGCCCATGATTTTGACCAAATGTTAACTTTCATTCCAGCAACGGGCCGGTGCGCTCGAAGAGCAAATCCATCAGCGTTTGGGCCAGTTTTTCCGAATCGTGCCGCCAGGGATGGTCGACATCAACAAGGTTTGCGCCATAGAGCGGATAACCGCGCGGCTCACCCTCCAATTTTACCCAATCTGAAATATTTGGGAGCGGCAAATCGTGATGACTATTATAAACAATTACATCGGACAGGTCGCCGCCAACATGCTCCTCCAGTACCTTAATGTGGTCCATGACCGAATAACGGCTGGTCTCACCCGGCTGGGTGGCGATGTTTACCACATAGGCCTTGAAGGCCCGGCTGGCGCGCACGGCTTCGAGCAGGTCGGGAACCAGCAGGTTGGGCAGGATGCTGGTGTAGAGGCTTCCCGGCCCAATGACGATTAAATCGGCAGCCAGGATGGCCCGCACCGCTGGCGGAAAGGCAAACGGGGAATTCGGCTCCAGCCAGACCCGCCGCACCCGCCCCGGCATTTCAGGGATGGCGCTTTCGCCCTCTACGCGCACGCTTCCGGGCTGGTTGGGCAACTCGACATCGGCGACCAGGCGCACGTTGTGGAGCGTGGCGGGGAGCACCCGCCCGCGCACGCCCAGCACCCGGCCCGATTCCGCTACTGCTTCCTCGAAACTGCCTGTAATTTCGGCCAGGGCCGAGATGAACAGGTTGCCGAAGGAATGACCGCCCAGGCTCGACTCGCTGGTGAAGCGATATTGGAAAAGTTGGGTCAGCATGGCTTCGTCGTCAGAGAGAGCGGCCAGGCAGTTGCGGATGTCGCCCGGGGGCAGGATGCCCATCGATTCGCGCAGGCGGCCTGAGGAGCCGCCGTCGTCGGCGACCGAGACAATGGCCGTCAGGTTGGCGGAATGGTTTTTCAGCCCGCGCAGCAGGGTTGCCAGCCCATGCCCGCCGCCCAGAACAACGATACGCGGCCCGCGCCCTTTGCGGCGGTAACTGGCAATCTGGTCGACCAGTTTTTGGCCGGGGCGCACGAAGGGAATAATCAGGGCGCGGTTTAACCCGGCCATGCCAATTCCCATCAAGAGCAGGCCCAGGCCTGCAAAGATGAGCACGCGCAGGGGACGCGCCAGGGATTGCAAAGCCACCACTTCGAGCACCGGGGTCAGGCCGCTCTCGGCGGGTGTCGTGCGGTAAATATCAAGCAAAAGCAGGGCCAGGCCAACCGCCAGCAAGGTCAGGCCGACGAGAATCAGGCTGAACCAACGCTTAACCCCCAAACCGGGAATAAGCCAGCGCAATATTCCTGTGATTTCACGACGCAATTTGGATGAAAATGTCTGAACCTTTCGCACGCGCCGATAATAGCAGTCTTCCAGACATCCGTCAACGAGTCGGGCGGGCCAGGATGTGGAAAATATTGCCGAAACGGCAGTTTTCGAGTAGAATGTAACCGCTTACATTAAGTGTCCACCACCCCACCAGCAAAAGGAAAAACGGATATGTCCTCGTCCCTGCAACTCGCCGCCCCTCAATTTGTCCCGCCGCTCGAGCCGGAATTCCGCCCGGCGGCGCTGGCCAACCGCCAGTTCCGGGCCGAGGCCGCAAAAGTCGGTGTCCCGCTCGTGCTCGGGCTGGAACGCGCCCACGGTGAAGTCTCGCGCTTCGAAACGGTGGTCTTTCCGGCGGGACATCCGCGCGAGGCTGAGAATCTGTATTACGCCGAACGGCTGGTCAAGTTCATGCTGTGGGCCAAAGGCGGATTCAAAGTTTACGTCGGCGGGCCGGAAAATATCGCCGCCCACCTGCAAAAACTATACGCGCCAGACGGCGAACGAGCCTTCGATTATCATTTCATGGGCGAACAGGTTTACGAACAGACTTTTACGGTCGTCTCATGCAAGCCGGAGGAAGTGCCACTCACCAAAGAGGGCGGCAAAGCGCTCGGACGTCACCTGAACGGCTGTCGAATCGGATTCGACCTGGGCGCATCGGACCGCAAGGTCAGCGCGGTGGTCGATGGCGAGGCAATTTACAGCGAGGAAGTCATCTGGGAGCCGCGCAAACACAGCGACCCGAATTATCACTACAACGAAATCTTGGCTGCACTCAAGACTGCGGCCAGCAAAATGCCGCGAGTGGACGCCATCGGCGGGTCTTCGGCGGGCATTTACATCGACAATCGCCCGATGGTGGCCTCGCTCTTCCGCAACATCCCGGCCGAGCGCTACGGAGAAATCCGCGGCATGTTCCTGCGCATCCGCGAGGAATTAGGCGTGCCGCTGGAGGTCATCAACGACGGCGATGTGACCGCCCTGGCCGGGTCGATGTCGCTGGAGGATACCGGCATTTTGGGCATCGCGCTCGGTTCGAGCGAAGCGGTCGGGTATGTGGACATGAACGGGCACATCCAGAACTGGCTGAGCGAACTGGCCTTCGCCCCGGTCGATTACAACCCGTTGGCGGCTGCCGATGAGTGGTCGGGCGATATCGGCGTCGGGTCGCAGTATTTCTCGCAGCAGTGCGTCTTCCGCCTGGCCCCGCGGGCGGGAATCGAGATTCCAAAAGACATCACCGATGCCGAAAAATTAAAATTCGTGCAGCAAAAACTGGAGGCCGGTCACGAGGGCGCGCTCAAAATTTGGGAAAGCATGGGCATCTATCTCGGCTATGCCCTGGCGCATTACGCCGAGTTCTACGACATCAAGCATGTGCTGATTTTGGGGCGCTGCACCTCCGGGCGCGGCGGCGATATGCTGCTCGAAGGGGCGCAAAAGGTACTCGAAGCGGAGTTCCCCGAACTCGCCGGGCGGATTCACGTCCAGTTGCCGGATGAGAAAAGCCGCCGGGTTGGGCAGTCGATTGCGGCGGCGAGTTTGCCGGCCTTGTAAGAACGATTGTTTGTCATTTCGAGCCGCGAAGCGGCGAGAAATCCTTCTTGTCGTAAGGCGCAAGATTTCTCAGGCGCTGCGCGCCTTCGAAATGACAAATCACAACCAATTAAAGCAAAAGAGCAGTCTCCAGCGCGGAGGCTGCTCTTTATTATCCCAGAATACCGGCCTAGCTCATCGTCAGGGCCATGACGGCCTTCTGGGCGTGCAGGCGGTTTTCGGCCTCGTCGAAGACGACCGACTGCGGGCCGTCGAGCACGCTGGAAGTGACTTCAATGTCACGGTCAGCGGGCAACGGGTGCATGTAAATTGCGCCTTCGTTGGCGACCTTGAGTTTGGCATCATCCATAATCCAGTCCTGGTACATGTCCTGCAAACGCTTGCCTTCCACTTTGTCGGTGGTGGTCAGCAGCGGGCCCCAGGACTTGGCGTAGATGACATCGGCGTCCTTGCAGGCTTCGGTCATGCCGTCTTTGCTGTCGATAATTTCAAAAGCCGTGCCAGCCTTGCGGGCTTCATCCTGGGCCTGGGCGACGATATCGGGCATCAGCGGGAATTCGGGCGGATAGGCCAGGGTCACGTCCATGCCAAAGCGCGGCATTTGCAAAATCAGCGACTGGGGCACGGAAATCGGCTTGAGATAAGACGCGGCATACGCCCAGGAAACGACAATCTTCTTCTTACGCAGGTCGCGGCCCTTCTTCTCCATGATGGTCATCAGGTCGGCCAGGCACTGGAAGGGGTGGTAAACATCGCATTGCATGTTCAGGACGGGAACGCGGCTCGATTTGGCAACCGCGTTCAGGTAATCGTTGCCGTCGCCATAGTCGCAGTGGCGGATGGCGATGCCGTCGAAATAGCGGCCAAAGATTTCGCCGATTTCGACCGGGGTGTCGCCGTGCGAGATTTGGGTGGTATTGCTGTCGATGAAAGCGCCGTGTCCGCCGAGTTGGGCCATGCCGGCCTCGAACGAGCCGCGGGTGCGGGTGGATGAGAAGAAGAACAGCATCGCCAGCACCTTGTCGCGCAGGTAGGGATGCGGCTCGCCCAGGGCGCGTTTGCGCTTCAGGTCCCAGGCCACCTCCAGAACGGTTTCGACTTCTTCCTTGGTGAAGTCGAGGTCGCCGATAAAGTCTCGGCCACGGAAATTGGTTTGCATATTGAAATACTCCTTTAGGATTGGTAATTGGTAGTTAGCGATTTTTCAAACGCGTAAAACTCGAACGGATGTGAACTTGCCATCTTCCCAGGTCAGGCGTACGCCCTCGCAGTAGTCGATGTAGTCGCCCAACGTGCCATAATCGGCAGATGGAAAACAGGCTATCGCGCTGAGTTCGACCACGCCGCCATGATTCACCACCAGCGCCGCGCCACCTTCGGGCAGGGATTCGACCAATTTAACGTAGAAATCAGCGAGGCGTTGGGCGTAGCGCGTCGTCGGGCCGTTTTGACGGGAGGCGGCGGCATACTCGCCAAAACTGGCGGGCCAGGGACATTCCAAATCGACCGCATCTCCCATCGATGCCAGAAGTTCGACGGTTTCATCCACCGGGTAACCCATCGCTTCGGCAGTCTGGATGGCGCGCGGCAGGGGGCTGGCGAGGACGCGGTCGAACTGGCCCATTTCGAGGCCGACGAGGTTGGCGAGGGCCAGGCCTTCTTCGGACAGGTCGGGCTGGGCGCGGTTGCGCAGGGAGTGGCGGCGGATTTCGAGGGTTTTCATGATGGTTTTCGGGGCGACCGGCCGGTGGCGCTTACGGAATCAGGCTGGGCAAGACCGCGTAAAACTCGGTCGCCTTGACCATGTCATCGAGCGGGACGCTGTCTTCGGTGGTGTGGGCGGTTTCTTCGTCGCCGGGGCCAAAGCCGATGGCGGGAATGCCCGCCTTGCCCGCCCAGTAGATGCCGTTGGTCGAGAAATTCCACTTGCCGCTGGGGGCTTCGGGCAGGCCAATCAGGGTGCGAGCTTTTTGCCCGGCCTCGACCAGCGGGTGATTCTCTTCATAAGCCCAGGCGGGGAAGTATTTATCGACCGGGAAGACGAAGCCGGTGTAGGAGGGTTCGTCGTAGAAGAGTTCTTCGACCCTGACCGAGTCCTTGAATTCGGCAGGAATCAAATCCTCGACCTGCTTCTTGACCGCTTCCTTGGTCTCACCAAAAGTCATGCGCCGGTCGATGAAGATGGTGGCTTCGTCGGGGACGGCGTTGATGCTGGGGGTCTTGACGGTCATGTCGCTGACGGTGATTTTGCCGTGACCGAGGAAGGGGTGGTCGCCGAGTTTGGGTTCCAGGTCGCGGATTCCGGCAATAACCGGCAGGAGTTTGTAAACAGCGTTATCGCCCAGGTGGTTGGATGCGGCGTGAGCGCTCTTGCCTTTGGCGACGACCTTCATCTCCAGGCGGCCTTTGTGCCCGCGGTAGACGTTCATCTTGGTCGGTTCGCCGATAACGACAAAGTCGGGGCGCACGCCGGGGTCAACCTCGACGAAGGTGTTGGGGGCGATGCCATCGCACCATTCTTCCATGTTGCCGAAGTACCAGGCCGTCCAGCCATCGAGCAGGCCCAGGTCGCGGGCAAAAGCCAGGCCGTAAACCATGCCGGGGGTGGAGCCTTTTTCGTCGCACGCGCCACGGGCATAGAAGATGCCGTCTTCGACTTTGCCGACGAACGGGTCCCAGGACCAGGCGGAGGGGTCGCCGATGCCGACCGTATCGATATGCGAGTCGTAGACGATGACGCGCGGGCCGTTTCCGATGCGCCCCATGATGTTGCCCATCTTGTCGAAGCGGACTTCGTCATAGCCGAGTTTGGTCATTTCGGCGGCAATGCGTTCGCCCACATCCTTGAGTTGTGAATCCATCGAGGGGATGGCGCAAATATCGCGCATGAACTGGATGATGTCGTCACGGTGTTTTGCGACGAGGGATTGGATTTCGGGTATCTTGGTCATGAGTCTCCTGAAAGTAAATGAAGAATACAAAATGCAGAATGATGAATGCGGAAAACAATTCTGCAATCTTCATTCTGCATTCTACATTTTTACGCCCCGCCTACTTTGCGGACGATATGGAATTTAAAATAGCCGGGCACAAAATAACTGTGCGAGTAATCGACCACTTTGCCGCTGGCGGAGATGAGTTTGGCCGTGAACTGCAAAAGCACATCGCCGCGCTGGATTTCGAGCATTTTGGCGACATCGGCGGTGGCGTTAGTTGCGCTGATTTCGGTACGGCTGACGGTGAGCGGGTCGCCGCGCTGGAGCAGGTAGTCGAGCACCGAACCGCTGAATTTGCTCGACAACTCGTCAGGCCGCAAGATTTCCTCGGGCAGCAAATCGACCAGGTAGGCCACCGGGCGCGTATCGGCCTGCATGGTGCGGGAGACGCGCACCAGCCGCGTCCCGACCGGAACGTCCAGTGCGCTGGCAGATTCGTCACTGGCCTGGAGTAGTTCGACCAACGCGGGGCCGGGGCCGACATCCAGGTTGGTGCGGCGGGCCAGGGTAAGCATGCTTTCGAGGATTTCCAATCCGCCTTCTATTACCGGCGGCTTGCCGACCACGAAAGTCCCCGCGCCCTGCCGGCGGCGGACGAGGCCCTGGGTCTCGAAGGTGCGCATGGCTTCGCGCAGGGTGGCGCGGCTGACGCCCAACTCGGCGGCCAGGTCTGGCTCGGAGGGCAGGCGCGTACCGGGTTCCGATTTGGCAATCAGTTCAGCCAGGTCGGCTTGCAGGCGTTGGAAGGGGAAGTGTGGCATGGGGACTCCAGTCTTTAGTATCCAGTTTTCAGCGGGCAGTATTCAGTCAAAAAGCGGTACAAATTCAAACCTGGTCACATCAACCAGTCCCTTGTCAGAAATACGCAGTTCGGGGATGACGACCAGGGCCAGCAGGGAAAGTTGCATGTTGGGGTTGTTGAGCGCGCAGCCGCAGGCGCGGAATCCGTCCAGCACGCTGGCGGCTTTTTCGGCGACAACTTCGGCGCGCTCGTCTGACATCAACCCGGCAATCGGGAGCGGCACTTCGCCGATGATTTCGCCATTCTTGACGACCACCTGTCCCCCGCCGATTTCGGCCAGGCGGTTGACGGCTTGCGCCATGCAGGCATCGTCCGTGCCGGCGACAAGCAAGTGGTGACTGTCGTGGGCGACTGTGGAGGCGATGGCGCACTTCGCGGTGAAGCCAAATCCGCTGACAAGGCCCATCTGGACTGCGCCGGAGCCGTGATGGCGGTCGACAAGGGCGAGTTTGGCAACATCCAGGGATGAAGGATGAAGGATGAAGGATGAAGGGATTTCGCCGTTTTCAACCGGGATTTCGAGTTTCAGGTGACGGGTCGGGGCTTGATTCTCGATGATACCGATGACATTGGCGGTCACGATTTTGTCTTTATTGGCTACGCGCAAAGCAAAATCTTCGGCAGTCAGTTTTTTGCCGATTTTGACGCTTTTCTTGACCCAGGCCGGGTAAGGATAGGTCGAAAGTTGAATGTTCAAGGTTCCATTCTCGGCGATTGGCTGGCCTTTGGCAATCACCAGGCGCGGGCGGAAGTCGTCCAGGTCGTCTACGAGCAGGATATCGCCCCAGCGTCCCGGCGCAATCAGGCCGATTTCGCGGCTGAGGCCGAAGTGCTCGGCGGTGTTGAGGGTCGCCATCTGGATGGCGGTCATGGGCGGCAACCCTTCGCTGATGGCGTGGCGGACGACGCGGTCCATGTGGCCATCAAAGGCCAGGGTGGCCGCGTGGCTGTCGTCGGTGCAGAGAATGAAGCGGCGCGGGTCGAGTTTGCCTTCAGTGACGGCCTTCGCCTGGGTGGCGACATCGTGCCAGGCCGAGCCATAACGCAGCATCGGCTTCATCCCCTGGCGGGCGCGGGCGATGGCGTCCTCGAGACGGGTTCCCTCGTGGTCGTCCTCCGGGCCGCCGGCGACGTAACCGTGAAAATCGAGTCCCAGGTCGGGGGTCGGGTAGTGGCCGCCGATGGTCTTGCCCGCATGGCGGGTGGCGTGCATTTCGGCGTGCATTTTCTCGTCGGAGGCGACCACGCCGGGGAAGTTCATCATCTCACCCAGGCCGATGATTCCGGGCCAGGTCATGGCTTCGGCCACGTCGGCGGGGCTGATGGATGCGCCAGGTGTTTCCATGCCGGGCGCGGAGGGGACGCAGGACGGAACCTGCACCCAGACGTGAATCGGCTGCCCGGCGGCTTCATCGACCATCAATTTAACGCCTTTCAGCCCAAAGACATTGGCAATTTCGTGCGGGTCGATGAACATGCCGGTCGTCCCGCGCGGGGCAACAGCGCGGACAAACTCCGTCACGGTAATCATGCCGCTCTCGACGTGCATGTGCCCGTCGAGCAGACCGGGGACGAGGTAACTGCCCTGCGCGTCGATGACCCGCGTCTTGTCGCCAATTGCATGGTCGGCGTTTGCGCCGACAAAGGCAATCCGGCCTTCGACAATGGCAATATCGGTATTCGGGATGATTTCCCCGGTCTGGACACAGACCCAGATTCCGTTTTTGACGACCAAATCAGCAGGCTTGCGCCCCATAGCGACGTTGACGAGGGTTTGGGTTAGCATGTTACCTCCGGTTGAAGGTTGAAAGTGGACAAATTAAAGGTGGTACTTGCCAGGGACAAGGTTGGAAGGCACGGTCAAGGGCTTTAGGCTTGGGTCGGGCTGCGTCGCAAAAGCGAGGACGCTGGCAAAGTTTTCTTCTAAAGGTTGGACAGAATCAACAAACAGGGCCGTATCCTGTTCCCAGGGCAGGAAAGATTGGCGCTGGTGTTGAATCCGCTCCCAGGTGGCAACGACTTCATCGTTCAATTCCTGATAGCGTTGGGTGACGCGTTCCTGCCAAAGAGCATTATCAGAGACAAAGGTATAAATCGGGCGGAATGTGGCGTTCTGAGCGCGGGCGATTTGCTGGGCATGGTGGCGGTCGTACGCCATAAAGACCGAATCAAGGATAACGCTGACACCCAGTTCGAGCTGGGATTCTGCCAAACGCAGAAGGATGGCAATTTGCGTATCCCAGAAATCCGTCCTTGCGCCGGGCGGGATTTGCAGGGCAATGTCGTCAATTCGCAAGATGGGCAGGCGCAGGTGACCTGCCAACCGAGTTGACAGGGTACTCTTGCCAGTACCAGGCAACCCGGAAAAAATAATAAGAGAGGGGCGAAGCATTTTATTCCTGGGCTACCAACCGCCGCGCGGCCTTATTTTGCCGCTCAGCCAACTTGCGCTCATCGACCGTGACCAACTGACCTTCTTTCACGACAAACTTGCCGCCGACGACAGTGTAATCGACCCGGCGGGGCTGGCAGAAGACGACTGCCGCAACCGGGTCGTGGACTGCGCCGCCAGCCAGGTCGAGCGTATTCAGGTTGACGGCGAAGAAGTCGGCGCATTTGCCGGGTTCGAGCGAGCCGATATCTGTCCGCCCCAGAACTGCCGCGCCGCCGCGCATGCCAAGCCAGAGCGCCTGGCGGGCGGTCATTAATTTCCGGGAGGGGTCGTTGGAGAGTGAAAAGCCGGTAATCCCCTCGCGCAGGCGGGACAAGAGCATTGCCTGGCGGACTTCGGCCAGCAGGTGCGAACCGTCATTCGAGGCAGAACCGTCCACACCCAGGCCTACGTTGACGCCCGCAGCCAGGTATTCCCTAATCGGCGCAATACCTGATGCCAGGCGCATGTTGGAGGTAGGGCAGTGAGCCACGCCGCAGTTGTGTTTGGCAAAAACCCCAATCTCAGCGGCGTTGACGTAGACCGAGTGCGCGAACCAGACATCTGACCCAACCCAATCGACCGACTCCATATAACCGACCGGGCGGTAGCCAAATTTTTCGATGCAGAATTGCTCCTCGTCTTCGGTTTCAGCCAAATGGGTGTGCAGGTGGACTCCGTACTGGCGCGCCAGTTTTGCCGATTCGCGCATCAGGTCGCCGGTGACGCTGAAGGGCGAGCAGGGCGCGAGCACGATTTGGGTCATCGAACCCGGCCTGGGGTCATGGTAACGCTCAAGTAAGCGCTGGCTGTCAGCCAGGATGATGTCTTCTTTATCGGTAACCGAGTCTGGGGGGAGTCCGCCCTGGGATTCGCCCAGGGACATCGACCCCCTCGAGGCGTGGAGCCGGACTCCCAGCGAGAGTCCCGCCTCGATTTCATCGTCCAATTTGGAGCCATTGGGGAAGAGATACAGGTGGTCGGACGCGGTGGTGCAGCCCGCAAGGGCCAGTTCGGCCAGGGCGGTCTGGGCAGAGGTGAAGATGTCGTCCGGTTGGAGGCGCGCCCAGATTGGGTAGAGGGTTTTGAGCCAGTTGAACAGGTTGGCGTCCTGCGCGGCGGGGATGTTGCGGGTCAGGGTCTGGTAGAAGTGGTGATGGGTGTTGACCAGGCCGGGCAGGAGGACGTGGCCGGAGAGGTCGAGGACTTCGTCGGCTTCGTGAGGCAAGTTGGCAACCCGCCCTACCTGCTCGATGAAGCCGTCACGAACAAAAAGACCACCGTCCGAAAACTCGGTCTGGTGGTCGTCCATGGTGGCGATATAGGCGTTTTTTACAAGGAGGGTGCTCATGCTCTTCTGCCTGAACGAAAGTTGTCTGACAACTTATAGTTTAGCAGAAAGAGGTAGACAAGTCAATTGGTTTCTGAGAAAGCAAAAAAATGAACGCTCATTTGTTGTATAATTTTTGCAGGAGAACTTATGAGTCAGGCAGAACGGTTGAAATCAAAGCGTAAGGACATCCTGCGCCTGGCCAAGCGTTACGGCGCATCCAATTTACGCGTCTTTGGCTCGGTGGCACGCGGCGAAGCAAATTCCAACAGTGATATCGATTTGCTCGTGGAACTCGAACCAGGGCGCGAAGCCTGTTTGACCTGGGTGGCCTGCTTGTCGAACTGGAAAACCTGCTTAAGTGCAAGGTTGATTTGCTCACTGAAAAATCGCTGCACTGGTATATTCGTGACAAAGTTTTGAATGAGGCCCAACCCCTGTGAAAGACGAGAAACTTTACATCATTCATATCAGCGAGTGTATTGAACGCATCGAAAATATACCGAGAGCGGCAAAGATGCCTTCATGCAATCAGACCTAATTCAGGATGCAGTCATCCGTAACTTGCAAGTCATGTCAGAGTCGACCTGCGTCTTTCTGATGAGACACAAGAATTCTATGCTGAGGTCGAGTGGTTCAAAATTCGCGATTTTCGTAATGTTCTCGTTCATGACTATCTTGGAACAGACCTGGAACGAGTCTGGATGATAATTGAAAACGACTTACCGGCACTAAAAACGGTTGTTCAAAAAATGCTTCTTCGCTGAATATCTACTGCAATCAACCAACACATTCATAAAGGAGATGTGAACATGGGCGACAAAGGCGGCAAGAAAGATAAGAACAAAGCAGACAAGCAAAAAAAGCAAAACGAACAAAAGAAAAAGGAGCAACAGAAGAGCAAACTGCCAACCAAGAAACCTTCTTAAATATCCGCAAAGCGTCCCCGCCAAAAATTTACAGCCGGGGACGCTTTTTTTATTGCATCGAGGCCACAGCCTGTGATATAACAGCCGAAAGGAGACCTTTTAATGAAAACAGATTCTGGACTTGAATATACCGAAATCGAAGCCGGTACGGGCGAACAGGCCGTCGCCGGGAAAACCGTCAGCGTGCATTACACCGGCCAGTTGACCGACGGAACCGTTTTCGACAGTTCCTACTCGCGCGGCGAACCGATTAGCTTCCCGCTCGGCGCAGGGCGCGTCATCAAGGGCTGGGACGAAGGCATTGCGCTGATGAAAGTCGGCGGCAAGGCCACGCTCACCATCCCGCCGCACCTGGGCTACGGCGAACGCGGCGCGGGCGGCGTCATTCCGCCCAACGCCACACTGGTTTTCGACGTCGAACTGGTCAGCGTCAAGTAAAACCGGGACGAGAATCAAAAAATGCGCCGCAAAGCAAACGCGGCGCATTTTTTTGTGGGGAAAGAAAACCTACTTCTTGTCTTTTTCCTTCTTCTTCTTCATTTTGGACTTGTCTTTGTTTTTGCCTTGCTCTTTGTTTGCCATAAGGTTACTCCTTTCTAATAAAAACAACAGCACCCTTATTATAAATCTTTTCAGGGGAAACTTTTCGATAATGGCCCATCCGGCGCGATAAGCGCGGCGAACGTCTCGTAAGGCACAAGCACCTGTTGCTTCCCGGCGGCATAGGGGGCCACCTGGTACTCGTCGAAAGTCACCAGCAGGCCCTCGTAGGTCAGGTTCCAGTTCAGATAATTTTCGGGCAGCGGGTCGGCGCCGCCGCTGAAACCGAGTTCAAAACCGATGTCGCGGGTGGCGAGTTCGGCCTTGCAGTAATCCGCTATCATAGTCAGGTAATCCGCGCCGGGCAGGAAGAGCATGTCAAGGCTGAGAACCTGTCCGCTTTCGAGGTCGTAGTTCAAGGTGCGGGTCAGGTGATAGGGATGGGCCGCGCCATCGGAATAAGCGTCCACGCCAAACTGGATGCTCAGGATGTCGCCGGGCGGCGCAAGTTGGGTAAATGTGACCTGGAAGAAACTGCCCGCCGAAATCGGCTCCTCGGGCAGGTACTCGAACCCGGACTTGAAACTGGCTGCCATTTCGTCGACCATTTCTGCCGCCAGGCGGTTGAATTCGAGCACACGCGGGTCGTCGGAGCCTTCCAGCACGGGCGTGTTGGTTTCGAGCGTGTAAACGGGCGAGTCCCCGCTCTCGCTGTACGATTCTTCGGTCAGCGTCACCTGCTGGAAGAGACGCGGCGTCCCGACCTGGTCGAGGGCTGGCGTTTCAGTCGGGGCCGGAGGCGCATCCGGCGGCGGGGGCAGGGTCGGGGTGGCCGGGACGGGAGTGCTTGTCTCGGTTCCCTGGAATAGCCGGGGAATGGACATACAGGCAGTCATAAAAACGGCCAGCAACAACACAAGCAAGAAAATCTTAGGGTTTCGCTTTTCCATTTTGTTTTCCTTCCAGTCTTGCCCGGCGATGCTCCAGGTCGGCCAGCCAGTGAGCGCGGACGTAGCCCGGCAGGCTGGGGGCGGAGGCCAATTCGAGGGCGGTCAGCGTCCAGCGCAGGGCCAGCGGGATGTCGCGCTGGCGGTGTTCGGCGTGCTTGGCCAGTTCGACATGGGCGTAGATGTGGCCCTCCCCGGCGGCGCGCTCCCACACTTTAACGGCGGACTCCAGGTCGCCGCGGCGGCGTTGCAGGCTGGCATAGCGGCGGGTCGCTTCGGCGAACCCGGCTTCGGGGAGTTCGCTCTCGAGGGCGCGCTCGTACAGGCGGGCAGCGTCGTCCCATTTCCTTAAATCCTCGAACAGGCGGGCCAGGGCGAAAATATCCAACCCGTGCAGTTCGGCTTCGTGAGGGTCGTGCAGCAGCCCGGCGGTATGGTTGAGCAGGGCGGCCATCGAAACCACGTCGAGGCCGTTGTGGTAGAAAACACCCTTAAGCGGGGACGGGTCGCCGCTGCGCAGGTAGTCGAAGTAAAGATAGGGGATTTCGTAGCCGGGCACTTCCTCGTCGCCGCGCGGGGCGTTCAGGATGTCCACTTCGAGGGCTTTCAGGGCGCGCGAAGGCAGGCGGTCGCGCCACAGGCGGCGAGCCAGCGGCAGCAGGTCGATGTGGGCAAAACCGTCGAACGGACAGGGAATGCTGTGCAGGCTGTAACGGGTCTTGAGCAGGGGCGCATCGAAGGATTTGCCGTTGAAGGTGACCAGCGCCTCGCAGGGAGCCAGGAAATCGGCCAGGGCTTCGAGCAGGGCCGCTTCTTCTTCGGGGGCAGGCATGAAGAACATCGCCAGGTGTAAATTTTCGCCGATATAGCGCGCCACCCCGACCATGAAGGCGTATGTCCCGGTGCCGCCGGAGAGTCCGCTGGTTTCGGTGTCGAGGAAAGCCAGCCCTTCGGGAGCCAGCCCGGCCAGGCGTGGGTCGCCAGCCCAATCGGCAATGCCGCCCAGCGGCGCAGACAGGCGGATGGGCAGGTCGCCGTGGGCATAGTCGAGCGGGTAGGTTTTCTCGACCACAAAAGCCGGGCCGCGCCGCGACTCAAGCCAGCGCCCGCCGAGGGCCGCTTCGAGCGGCTGACGCGCCGCCATGCGCGGAATCTCAACCTGCGGCTGGAGGCCATCCGCGCCAACTTTGACGCCCAGCGATTTGAGTTTATCGGCCAGGGAAGGGGACATGGAGGAATTTTACCCCACCAACTGTCGCAACAACGCCAGCGTTTCCGCTTTGCCGCCCAGGCCGTTCTCGCCGCCAGGCCCAACACAGGACGGACAGCCGTCTTCACACGGACAGGACTGGACATGCTCCAGGCCGCGCGCCAGCAGTTCAGCGTGCAGTTCGAACAGGCGCTCGCTGAAGCCAATTCCCGCCGGGACCTGGTCGTACAGCACCAGCGAGGGCAGGCCGTTGACCGCAAAAGCCTCCGGTTCGATGTGCAGGCCCAGGTCTTCGGAGTCGCACATCAGGAAGAGCGGCGCCAGGCTGGCAAGCACGTAGCCCAGCCCGGCCAGTCCGCTGCGCACGCGGACGTTGGCCTCGGCTTTTTTGTGGCACTCGGGGCAGAGCGTAATTAAATTGGCGAGGTTGTTGGCAGCCGCGCGGGCCTTGTCCGGGTCATCGGCGCGGCGCATGAAAAAGCGGAAAGGAGTCTTGTGATGGACATCGTGCTGGCGGCCTGTCCTGGGCGCAGTCGAAGGGCCGCTTTCGGGACGTCCACAGACCTGGCAGCGGAATCCGTCGCGGGCGCGCACGCGTTCGCGGATTTTGGGCCAATCGGGGCCGTAATCGTTGGGGGCGTTCGTCCATAGCCCGGCCTGGCTGAGGGCTTGCACGGTTTCTTCGGGGATGGACAGCCAGTAGCCGGTGGTTTGCAAATCGCTGGGCGGCAAGTCGAGCGGTTCCTGGTCGAGGATATGACCGGAGGCCCATTCCTTGCGCCGGAAACCGGTCACCCGCGTTGTAACCTGGATTTCGCCCCAGGCTTTCTGCGGGGCTTCCGCCATAACCGACAAGACCTCGACCGAGGTCTCGCGCAGCGGCTCGGTGAAATAATCGAGCGCAACCGGCACCAGGGTGGCCACATTGCGCTGTAAATCGAGTTCTTGGACGTAATACTGCTGGGCTTCGTGCAGGTAAACAGCCTTGGGATGCACCATCCAGGGCGCGGATTCGCGGTCAACTTCGCCGAGCAGGCGCGCCCTGAGCTGTGTCGAAGGGCCGTCTTCCACTTGCAAAACCACATTTTCCGGCGAGGCCGAACGCAGCGAAACGCCTGCTGCCGGGTAGGCTTCCGCCATCCAAAAAACCTTTTCGGGCGCAAGATGGGCCTCGCCGCCCGCAGCCAGCACTTGCAGGTATTCCTGCACCGTCTCGGCGGACAGGCCGCCGAAACCCTCGTCCGCGCCGAAGGGCAATTCGAACAAGGCGCAGCGGATATGGTTGAGCAGGATGAGCAGATGGTCGGGATTAATCAGTCCGCGCTCGGGGGAACGCCCAAACAGGGTTTCAGGATGATGGGCCAGGAACTGGTCGATGGGCGCGGGCGAGGCCAGCAGGATGGAAACAGCCGGGGCATCGCCGCGACCGGCCCGGCCAGCCTGCTGGTAGGTGGAGGCCAGCGAACCGGGATAGCCAACCAGCAGGGCCGCGCCCAGCCCGCCGATGTCGATTCCCAGCTCGAGGGCGTTGGTTGCCACCACCAGGCGCACTTCACCGGCGCGCAAGCCCTGTTCGATTTCACGCCGGTGGGCGGGCAGGTAGCCGGAGCGGTAGCCGCGTATGGGGCCCCCACCCCGGCCACCCCCTCCCCGGCCCTCCCCCAAATTCGTTGAATTTGGGGGAGGTTGCAGGGTGGGGGCCGAAGGGGGAAGATAACTGAGCAAAATCTCAACCCCGCGCCGTGAGCGGGCAAAGATGACCGACTGGACATCGGCGGCGAGCAACTCCTTGCCCAGCCGCACCGCTTCCTGCACCGACGATTTGCGCAAGCCGAGGGCCTCATCGACCACCGGCGGGTTATAGACCAGAAAATGCTTTTCGCCGCGGGCCGAACCGTCACGGTCGATGAGCGTCACCGGGGCTTCGACCAGCCGCCCGGCCAGTTCCGCCGGGTTGCCGATGGTGGCCGAGGTCAGGATGAACTGCGGCTTCGCGCCGTAAAAAGCGGCGATGCGCTTCAATCGTCGAATCACATTGGCAACGTGCGAGCCAAACACGCCGCGATAGGTGTGCAACTCGTCGATGACGACAAAGCGCAGGTTCCTGAAAAACTCAGCCCAAAGGGTGTGGTGCGGCAGGATGCCGGTATGGAGCATATCGGGGTTACTTAAAACAATCTGGGCCTTCTCACGGATGGCCTTGCGCTTCGCCTGTGGCGTATCCCCGTCGTAAATCGCCGCCGGGACTGTAAACTGCTCACTGATACCCGAAAACTGGTCCTGCGCCAGGGCTTTGGTCGGGTAAAGGTACAGGGCGCGCGCCAGCGGATTCTCCGTCAGCGCAGAGAGAACCGGCAGGTTGTAGGCCAGGGTCTTGCCAGAGGCCGTGCCCGTCGCCAGGACAATGTTTTCGCCACGTTGAACCGCCTCCCAAGCCTCGGACTGGTGACTGTAGAGGGATTGGATTCCGCTTTTCTTAAGCGCGGCAAGCAAGGGTGGGGAAAGTTCCGGCGGCAGGGGGCGCAAATCGGCTGCCTGCGCGGGGAAAACCTGCCAGTGCGAGACATTCGGCGCGGTCAGGCCATCCTGCCGCAGGTGATAGAGGAAATCGTCAAAAGCCATGCGGGGATTGTATCTGATTTTCCACCCGCCCGCATGGCCGGTTGCGCTACTCGGCGGGCAAGTGATAGTCGAGCAGTTCGAAGGTCATCGGCTGGTAGCGGCGCGGATGCTCAACCTCGAGGATGACCGCATCGAAGGGCAGGTCGAGCGAGCCGCCGCGCACGGGGACGCGCGCATCGGTCAACAGGTCGAGGTAGTCTCCGTCGGGAAGTTGGGCCTCGACACGCCCGTACTGGCCGCTGGTGTTAAAAATGCCATACAGCCCCTTGCCCTGCCCCACCCAGGCGGCCTGGATGGCAGGTTCGGCGGAAAGCAGGTGCAGGTGGCCTTTCTGGGCGGGGTGCTTTTTCAGGCCGGCCAGGCGGGTGAGGAAGGTCTGGAATTCATAAGCGCCCCATTCGATTTTGTCGATGTCGAAGAGGGAGGGCGTATGGGTGGCCGCCGATTCCTGTCCGGCATAAATGAGGAACGCGCCGCGATTGAAGGCGGCGAAGGCCGTCCAGGCAAGGGCCTGGCTGCGGCTGGGAGCCAGTTTGAGAATGCGCAACTGGTCGTGGTTTTCGACACAGCGCATTTTGACAAAATTCTGCGGGTAGATGGCGTCCTGAAAGCGCAGGGCTTCGAGATAGCGCTTGACCGGGACCACGCCGCGCACCGCCTGCTGGAAGATGGGCCAGATGTCGTAGTCGTAGGTCAGGTCGAAGGCGGCATAGACTTCGCTGTCTGAAAGGCCCGAAAGGCCGTTTTCGCGACGATGGGCGACGAAGGAGGCATGCACCGACTCGGCCAGCCAGAGAACGCCGGGTTTGACTTTCTCGACCTCGGCGCGGGCCTGCAGCCAGAAATCCTGCGGCAGGAGCGAGGCCACGTCGCAGCGGAATCCGTCCACGCCGAACTGCGCCCAACCCTTGAGGCTGTCGATGAGGTATTCAGCCAGGCCGGGATGCGGATGTTTGAGGTCAATCACGTCCGACCATTCGGGCACGGTGGCGATGGGCCGTCCGTAAGAATCCTGGTGAAAGTATTCGGGATGTTCGGCAACCAGCAGCGAATCGTGCGCGGTATGGTTGAAAACCACATCAATCATGACCTTCAGACCCAGGCTGTGGGCTTTTTCGATGAAGCGGGCAAAATCTTCGCGCGTGCCGTATTCGGGATTGACGCCGCGATAATCCTGGATGGAGTAAGGACAGCCCAGGCTGCCTTTTTTGTTCAACTGGCCGATTGGGTGAATCGGCATGAACCAGACCACGTCCACACCCAGCGAGCGGATGCGCTCGAGGTCGACTTCGACATCGGCAAAGGCGCCGTTCGGGCCGTGGTTGCGGACATAGACTTCGTAAATGACAAGGTTGCGGCTGGAGGCGGGCGTGTTGGCGGCCATAAGAATCTTCCTGCGGCCCTAGCGGCCCAAAATGGTGTCGATTTCCTGCATCTGGGCAGGGGTGAGGGGGCCAAACTGCATTGCCTTGCAGTTCTCATCGACCTGGGCGACCGTTTTGAAGCCGGGAATCGGGAAGGTGAGCGGACTGCGCGCCCAAATCCAGGCCAGGGCGCCCTGGGCCAGGGTGCGTCCGCCGCTGGTCAGCACCTCGCGGATGGAGGCCAGTTTGTCGAGCCACTCCTGGGTTGGCTTGCCGCCCTTGAAACCCGGATGCCACTCAGCATTGTGGCGCACATCGTCGCTGGCAAAGGTGCTGTCGGGGGCAAATTTTCCGGTCAGCAGGCCCATGCCCAGCGGGCCGCGGTTGATGCTGGCCAGGTTGCGCTGCTCGCACAGGGCCAGCAAGTCCATGTTGCCGTCAAGGACACTCAACTGCTGCTGGATGACGCCGCAGTTCGGCGAAGTCGCAAAGGCCTGAATGGCGTCGAGGCGGTCGGTGCTCCAGCCGTAAGTGCGAATTTTGCCTTCTTTCACCAGTTCTTCGAGCACATCGCGCACTGCGAGGGCCCGTTCGATTTCCAGTCCCCAGACATGCAGTTGGTAGACGTCGATATAATCCGTTTCCAGGCGTCCCAGGCTGGCTTCGACATCCGCGCGCAGGCGGCCGGCGACATCACTGCCTTCTTCGGTTTCGTCGTAATGCTGAACCCTTTTGGCGGCTTCATCAACCAGGTAACCAAACTTGGTGGCAATCACGACTTTGTCGCGGCGGCCCTTGAAGGCCTTTGCCAGCAGGCGTTCGCTGTGTCCCGCGCCGTAATTGGCGGCGGTATCGAAAAAGGTCGCGCCCAGTTCAAGGGCATGCTCGATGGCGCGCAGGGATTCGTTGTCGTCGACCTCGCTCCAACCGGCGGGCGAGTTGTTGAACAGCCAGGGGCCGCCAATGGCCCAGCAGCCCATCCCAAGCGCGCTGGCCTCAATTCCCGAACGTCCTAAAATTCGTTTCATGCAAGACTCCTTCACAAAATTCCCACAAAATAGTTGTACACACCATTCCTATTTTAGACAAGAAAGCCATTTTGAAACGTAAACAATTCGCAAATGTTGGGCTAAAATGAAGTTGCGGTATGAACCCGAAAACGGTCTCTTCTTTGTTGGCAATTACCTGGATAACATGAGCAGATTTTTTACACCCCACAAAAATGCTTCGCAATTTGTTCCGGAAAGCCTTGCCCCGTTTTTCCAGGAGTATGAGATTGCAAGTTTCAGCCCCGGAAAAGACGCGCACACCATTATCGAGCGGACGTTGCAGTTTGGCAACCGTGCCGAATTGCGCTGGCTGTTTGAGGCTTATGGCGAAACAAAAATCCGCGAGTGGGTGCGGCAGTTCGGGCGCGAAAACCTGCCCCAGCCGCATCTCAATTTCTGGCAAATCGTTCTGGAAATCAAACCATGACATCCAACATCTACTGGGAAACGATAAGCGCAGAAATGCGCGACATATTGCGCCATTTTGGCCGAAGCAAAATCGCGGAAAAATTCTACCTGGCGGGCGGAACCGCGCTGGCCCTGCAAATGGGACATCGCCACTCGATAGACCTGGATTTCTTCTCTCCGAGCGAGGATATTCCCGGCATTCGCCCACAACTGGACAGCGCACTGGAGGGCATCCTGGCCGACTCGGCCTGGGGCAACCTGGTCTACCTGGTTAAGAATGTGCGCGTCGGTTTTTACGGCTACGGGTTTGCGCTTGTCGCCCCGCCAGCCAAGGCAGAGAACATCCTGATTGCTTCCATTGAAGACATTGCCCTGATGAAATTGGACGCCCTGCTCTCTCGCGCATCGCGCAAAGATTTCTACGACCTTTTTTTCATCGCTCAAATAATTTCGCTAACCACAATATTCCAGAAAGCGCCGCAAAAATACCCCTCTGTCCGCGATTTCGAAGCCCAGACCGTTAAACGGCTTGTCTATTTTGAAAACGCTGAACAAGAAAGCGACCCGCTGCTACTAAAACCTGTTGCCTGGGAAGATGTCAAGCAATTCTTCATCGAAGAAGCCCGCAAGATTCAAAAAGGCTGGCTGGCATGACCCTGCCCCTCGACTCCATCCTGCACGGCGACTGCGTCGAAGTTATGGCTTCTTTGCCAGAAAAGTCAATTGACTTAATTTTCGCCGACCCGCCTTACAACCTGCAACTGCAAAACGACCTGTACCGCCCCAACCAGAGCAAGGTCGATGCGGTCAACGACGCCTGGGACAAGTTCGGCAGTTTCGCCGAATATGACGCCTTCACCCGCGCCTGGCTGGCAGAATGCCGCCGCGTACTCAAGGATACCGGCGCGTTATGGGTCATCGGCTCGTATCACAACATTTATCGCGTTGGCGCAATCCTGCAAGACCTGGGTTTCTGGATTCTCAACGATGTCGTTTGGGTCAAGGACAACCCGATGCCGAATTTTCGCGGCGTGCGCTTCACCAACGCCCATGAAACCCTGCTCTGGGCGCAAAAAACACAGGGCACAAAATACACCTTCAACCATCGGGCCATGAAATCCATTAACGACGACCTGCAAATGCGCTCCGACTGGCGGCTTCCGCTGGCGACGGGCCGCGAAAGGTTAAAGAATAACGGAGAGAAAGCCCACTCGACCCAAAAGCCCGAAGCCCTGCTCTACCGCGTCCTGCTCTCCTCCACCAACCCCGGTGACGTGGTACTCGACCCGTTTTTCGGCAGCGGCACCACCGGCGCAGTGGCAAAAAAACTCGGGCGGCGCTTTATCGGCATCGAGAAAAATCAAAATTATGTGGATGTCGCCCGCAGGCGGATTACCGCCATCGAGCCAGGCCCTGTCGAAAGCCTGATTCTGCCCGAAAAGCGACGCGAACCGCGCGTCCCGTTTGGGTCGCTGCTCGAGGCGGGACTCATCCAGCCCGGGCAGATTCTCTACCTCGCCAAAGACCCGTCCGTAACCGCGACGGTGCGGGCGGATGGCAAACTCACCAGCGGCGATTTGACGGGGTCGATTCACGGCGTGGCAAAAAGCCTGTTAAACGGAAGCCCGGCCAACGGGTGGGATGCCTGGCTTTTCGTCCAAAACGGGGAGAAAAAGCCCATCGAACTGCTGCGCGAGGCAATCCGGCGAAACCATCCGGGCGAAAAATAAATCTGTCAGACAAATTCAGGGTAGAATTAAGGCAAGAACAGGAGACTGTCATGAACCTTACCCTCACCATAAACGGAACCCAACACGCCCTTGAATGCCCGCCGCACACCACCCTGCTCGCCGCCCTGCGCGGGCTGGGCTTTCACTCGGTCAAATTTGGGGATGAACACGGCCTGAGCGGCGCGGACACGGTTTTGCTGGATGGGAAACCGGTCAATGCCGCGCTGATGCTGGCCGCGCAGGCCGAGGGGCATAAAATCGCCACCTTGGAGGCGCTCGGCGAGCACCCGCAGCAGGGCTGGCGCAAAACCGACGGATTGCACCCGCTGCAACAGGCTTTCATCGAGAGCGGCGCCATCCAGTGCGGTTACTGCACCCCGGCGCAAATTTTGGCGGCCAAAGCCTTGCTCGACGCAAACCCCAACCCCACCGAAGCCGAAGTGCGCGAGGCCCTGGCGGGCGTTCTGTGCCGCTGTACGGGCTATCTCAAGCCGGTGCAGGCGGTGATGAACGTAGTCAATGGTAATTGGGGAATGGCAAATAATAATTTCACGCTGGCAAATGAACAGGCTCAACCGGAGAACTGGCAAACCAGCCAACCGGATGAACCAATCACCAATCCCCAATTACAAATTACCACGCTCCCCAAAATGGTCGTCGCGCCCGAAACCGACAAATGGCAGGTGGTCGGCAAGCCCGAAAAAAAAGTGGACGCCGTCAAACTGGCACAGGGCAAACCGGCCTTTGCGGCGGATATCGAACCGAGGGCCTTGTTGCACGCCAAAGTTTTGCGCTCGCCCCACGCCCATGCGCGGATTAAGCGCATCGACGCATCGAAAGCCCGCGCCTTGCCGGGCGTCGCCGCCGTGCTGACCTGGCAGGACATTCCGCGCGTGGTCTATTCGACCGCCGGGCAGTCCGACCCGATTCCGGGGCCGCTGGATTGCTTCTCGCTGGATAACAAAGTCCGTTTTGTGGGCGATAGGGTGGCATTTGTGGCCGCTGAGACGCCCGAAATCGCCGAAAAAGCCCTCGGGCTTATCGAGGTCGAATACGAAATCCTGCCCGCGATTTTGGATATGGGCGAGGCGCTCGACAACCCGACGGTCATCCACGACCAGCCGGAATATGTCAACTTTGCCGACTCCAATCCGGCCCGCAACCTGGCGGCGCATATCCGCATCGACATCGGGGACGTGGAAAAAGGCTTCGCCGAAGCCGACGAGATATTCGATGCCGAGTACGAGGTGCCGAAAGTCCAGCAGGCGCACATCGAGCCGCATGTCTGCGTCACCTACTGGGACGAGGACGACCGGCTGGTGATTCGCACCAGCACGCAAGTCCCCTTCCACGTGCGGCGGATGCTGGCCCCGGTGCTGGGCGTGCCTATCAAGCGCATCCGCGTCATCAAGCCGCGCATCGGCGGCGGCTTCGGCGGCAAACAGGAAGTGCTGATGGAAGACGTGGCCGCCCACCTGACGATTGCCACCCGCCGCCCGGTTCTCTACGAATACAGCCGCGAGGAAGAATTCATCGCCGCGCGCTCCCGCCACCCGATGCGAATCCGCATGAAGAC
>JAGVAO010000276.1 GCA_020060235.1 Anaerolineales bacterium
AGTGACGATTTTGGGGCAAGCCATCGGCCTGGCCATGCGCGGCCTGCGCCCGATTTGCGAAATCCAGTACCTCGATTACCTGCTGTATGCCCTGCAACTCATGTCCGATGACCTCGCCAACCTGCTCTGGCGCACCGCCGGCGGACAAAAAGCCCCGGTCATCATCCGCACCCGCGGCCACCGCCTGGAGGGAATCTGGCACAGCGGTTCGCCGATGGCCGGAATCATTAATCTCGTGCGCGGAATCCATGTGCTCGTCCCGCGCAACCTGACCCAGGCCGGCGGCTTCTACAACACCTTGCTGCGCGCCGAAGAGCCGGGACTGGTGGTCGAGCCGCTCAACGGCTACCGTCTGAAAGAACGCCTGCCCGACAACCTGGCCGAGATGACCGTCCCGCTCGGCGTCCCAGAAATCCTGCGCCCCGGCACGGACGTGACCGTTGTGACCTACGGCTCGTGCTGCCGCATCGCCCTGGATGCCGCCGAAAAACTCTCAAGGGCCGGCATCGACATCGAAGTCATCGACGTACAAAGCCTGCTGCCCTTCGACCTGAACGGCATGATTCTCGAATCGCTCAAAAAGACCAACCGCATCCTGTTCCTCGACGAAGACGTGCCCGGCGGCACAACCGCCTATATGCTCCAGCAGGTGATTGAAAAACAGGGCGGCTACTATCACCTCGACGCCGCTCCCCGGACCCTCGCCGCCCAACCCCACCGCCCCGCCTACGGCTCGGACGGTGATTACTGGTCAAAACCCAATGCCGAAACGATTTTTGACGCGGTGTATGAGATGATGCGCCAGTAATATAGGACAAATTGCCAACCCGTGCCACGAAGTGGTATTTGTCCTGCCCAAACTCTGATAAAATAACCACAAGAGAGGCCCTCGCGGCCTTTTTTTCTGTGCCGGGCGAAAATCCGGCAATTTTTGAACAAAGGTTGCTTATGACGTACAATCTCCGCCTGTTCTGGCGCATGGCCTTGCGTTCCTTTGTGGGGACGAAGGGAACACACGGCCAACTTACCCGCAAACGACTTTTCTTTGTCCTGCTGTTTTACTCGGTCTGGCCGGCCTGGACGCTCTTCACCTGGGCCTGTTTCCTGCTCGATGACCTCCTTTTCCCTGGCCACAAGACCCAGCCGCTCGAAAAGCCGCTTTTCATCATCGGCAACTACCGCTCCGGTTCGACCTTCCTGCACCGACTGCTTTCACGCGACAGCCAGACTTTTACCAGCCTGCGCACCTGGGAAATCTTCATCACCCCCACCATCACCCAGCGTAAAATTTCGCGCCTGGTCGGCAAAATCGACCGATTCTTTGGCGCGCCACTCAAACGCTTCCTACAAAATATCGACCGGCGCGGGCTGGGACAGGTCAAAATCCACCGTATCAGCCTGTTCGAGCCGGAAGAAGACGAGAACATCCTGCTTCACATCTGGAGCACCTCGTTTGTCGCTTTCCTGTTCCCCTTTATGGATGAAATGCCGCCCTATACCTTCTTCGACGAGGCCCTGCCGGTCGAGGAAAAGCGCCGCATTATGGGCTTTTATCGCTCCTGCGTCCAGCGCCACCTGTATGCGGATGGCGGGCGGCGTCACTTTGTCTCGAAGAACCCGGCCTTCAGCGCCAAAATCGAGACACTGGCCGAGTTCTTCCCCGATGCCCGCATTTTGTACCTGGCACGCAATCCGCTCGACATGCTGCCCTCGACCATCTCATGGCTTGGCTATGCCTGGGGCGTGTTCGGAAATCCGCTCGAAAAATATCCCTACCGGCCCGAAATCCTGGCACTGGCCCGGCACTGGTACACCCATCCGCTCAAATATCTCGATACCCATCCTTCGGCCAACCACCTGATTCTCAGTTACGACAACCTGATTGGCGACCCGGAGCGGATTATTCGGGGCATGTACCGTCAGTTTGGCTATCCCGCAATGGAAAACCTTGAGCAAACCGTTGCCACGGCGGTTGCCGAAACCCGCACCTACAAAAGCGACCATGTCTATTCGTATGAATCGATGGGGTTTTCTCGCGAGCAAATCCTGTCGGCTTTCGAGGACATTTTTGTGCGCTTCGGCTTTGCCACCGGCATCCCGACCGAGGCCCCGGCCCTGGTGCTCGAACCACCCGTCCCAGCCTCAGCGGATTAGCATCCGGGCAGCAGGTGGCAGGAATGTAAAAAACTGCCTGAAACATTCCCCGATAATTGACGTATTATTAAGTAAGGTGAATCTCGCCTTACTTTTTTTATTGCTGTACCCGCTTTCAAAAATCAATATCAAGATTGACAATATCAAAGAATTTGTTATAATTTTTATGATATTTTGATTTTTCTTGAAATATAACAAAGGAGAATGCTATGAAACGTGACCGAGGTCAACTTGCAATGGGCCTGATACTTATCCTGGTGGGAGCCTGGTTTGTGGCTGTTAACCAGGTTCCGGGCCTACAGGATTGGGCAAACCAGTACCTGCAATGGCCGCTTAACATTGTCGCCATCGGCGCGGCCCTGCTGGTGGTAGGTTTGCTGGTCGGCGCGCCGGGCATGGCTGTCCCGGCGGCGATTGTGGCCGGGGTGGGCGGCATCCTGTATTACCAGAACACCACGGGAGACTGGTCTTCCTGGTCGTACCTGTGGACGCTTTTCCCTGGTTTTGCCGGTGTGGGTTCTCTCCTGCACGGCCTGTTTACCTGGAACGGCAGGCGCGCCCGCGAGGGCATGAACGCTGTTGCGGTCAGCGCTGTCCTGTTCCTGATTTTTGCCTCCATTTTTGGCGGTCTTGAAATTCTGGGCGGCTCTTACGGCGTGGCTGCATTGCTGGTCATCATCGGCCTTTGGCTGGTCGCCAATGGCCTGTTCCGGCGGGGAGGTCAATCATGAAGCGCGGAAGTTTGTTTTTTGGCATCCTGCTGATAGCGGTTGGCGGCCTGTTTTTCCTCCAGGCCGTCGGGGTGATAGACAATGTGCTCGGTTTCCTCTGGCCGTTGTTCCTCATCGCTCTGGGAGCCTGGATTTTGTTCGGCTCGTCAACCAAACTCAAAGTTGAGTTTAGCGAAGGCAATTCATTCTCGGTCGATTTGCAAGGCGCGGAACGGGTCGAGTTTGACCTCGACCACGGCGCGGGCCAGGTCGTGGTAACCGGCGGCGCGCCTGCTGGTGCCGCAATGACCGGGGTCGAAGGCACGGCCATGGAGCACAAATCTTACCTGGCCGATGGCGTTCTGACCGTCAAAGTGGATGCCGGCCCGAGTTTCCTGCCTTTCCTTGGCCCGGATAGCGGCGCCTGGCAGTTCCAGCTGACCGACGAAGTGCCGGTCAGCCTGGATGTGGATGCCGGGGCAACCAGCATGAATTTTGACCTGACGGGTGTCAAGTTGACCCGTTTCAAATTGGATACCGGCGCGAGCAGCACCAGCCTGAAACTGCCTGCCGAAGGCCAGCCTTTTGTCAAAATCGAATCTGGCGCGGCTTCGGTTGATATTACCGTGCCGGAGGGCATGGCGGCCCGCATCGAGGTTGAGGGTGGGGCCATGTCCGTGTCAGTGGACCCGCGCTTTGCACAAATTGACAATAACCTGTACCAGTCGCCTGATTTCGACGGCGCGGCCAATCGAGCCGAAATTCGCCTCGATGGCGGCGCAAATTCGGTCAGTGTTCATTCCTAGCGGGAGGCAAGATGAATATTAAAAAGTTCGATTTTCGTGTTTTGCTGGGCGGCGGGTTGATGCTGCTGGGCTTCCTGCTTTTCCTCGAGCAGTTTGGATTG
>JAGVAO010000149.1 GCA_020060235.1 Anaerolineales bacterium
AGAGTCCAGATGTTGGATGTGAAGAACTTTTCTTAACTATACATCTTAATTACAGTTTCGGCAAACCTTTTCTATTCTCTTATTCCCCTGCCTGTGCTATGATTTAAGCATGTCGCCCAAGAACAGGCTGTTGTTGTATCTTGCACTCAATATTTTTGTGTCGGCCTGTGTTACATTATCCATCCTGTATGTTTACGACCGCAACCAGCGCGCATCCGTCCCGCCGCCCCCCATCGCGCAAAGCGATGCCGCCAGCCTGGAGATTGCCGCCGTCATTGGGGCGGGCCTGCTCGACAGTGAAATGCTGCTGGTGCGCAACACCGGGCAAGGCACGGTTGACCTGAACGGCTGGCAGGTGCGCGATGCGGACGGCAACACTTATACCTTTGCCCCGCTCAGCCTGCCCGCCAACGCGGCCATCCAACTGCGCACAGCCCCCGGCAAGGATACGGTGATTGATTTATACTGGGGACTTTCCGGCCCGGCCTGGTCCTCCGGCGAAACTGCCAGCCTGCTCGACCCGGCAGGCAACGTGCGCTCGGTGTATCAAGTTCCCTAAACCACTGGATACTAACCCCATGACCCAAGCCCTCTACCGCAAATGGCGGCCCCTCGCCTGGGACGAAGTCGTCTCACAAGAACACGTTATCCAGACGCTCAAGAATGCTGTCACTGGCGAGCGTGTGGCTCATGCTTACATCTTTAGCGGCCCGCGCGGAACCGGTAAGACTACCGCCGCGCGCCTGCTGGCCAAGGCTGTCAACTGTCTCGATGAAGACAAGGCCAAACGTCCGTGCAACGAATGCGCTTATTGCGTGGCGGTCAATGAAAACCGCTTCATGGATTTAATCGAAATCGACGCCGCCTCGAACACCTCGGTCGAAGACGTGCGCGACCTGCGCGACAAAATCAATTTCGCGCCGAGCCAGGGCAAATACAAAGTCTACATCATCGACGAAGTTCACATGCTTTCGACAGCGGCCTTCAATGCCCTGCTCAAGACCCTCGAAGAACCGCCGCCGCACGCCATCTTCATTTTAGCGACCACCGAGATGCACAAAATTCCGGCGACGGTGCTTTCGCGCTGCCAGCGCCACGAGTTTCGGCGCTTTCCGCTCAGTGAAATCACCCGCCGTCTCGAACTCATCTGCAAGGAAGAAAATCTCAAGGCCGACCCCGACGCCCTGACCATGATTGCGCGCCAGTCGGCGGGCGGGATGCGCGATGCGATTTCCCTGCTCGACCAACTGGCATCCACCGGCGACCACATCACGCTAGAACTGGCCCAAACGGTGCTCGGCACTGCCGCCAGCCAGTCGGTTATCGGCATTACCGGGGCCGTGATTGAGAAAAACGCCGCCGGCGGACTCGAGGAAATCCATCGCGCCCTCGATGGCGGCGCCGACGCCCGCGCCCTGGCGCGCCAGATGGTCGAATACCTGCGCGGGCTGATGCTCATCCAACTCGGCAACGGCGACCAGGTCGAGGCCACCGCCGACGCCCGCAAGCAGATGACCGAACACGCCCGCGCCCTGCCGACGCCCGAAGTGCTGCGCATGATGCGCGCCTTCAACGCCGCTGCCACCGACACGCGCGGCGGCTGGCAGCCCTCGCTCGGGCTTGAACTGGCTTTCGCCGAAATGCTCGAAGCCCCCCAGCCGGTGCAAGTCGTCAGCGTGGAAAAGGCGGAAAGTGGCGGGAAATCGGGGCCGGTTTCCGTACCCCAGCCGACCCCTGCGCCCCGGCGGGCTGCCCCACCCCCGCCTCCCGCCGCGCGGAGCGTACCGACCGAAAGCCCGAATCCGGCTCCGGTAACGGAATCCAGGCCTGAGGCTGGGTCCGCCCCGGCGGCCGTCCCGTTACAGAAAATTGCCGCGGCCTGGAAGCAAATCGCAGCCGCGATTAAATCCCAAAATCCCAACCTGGCCGCGTTGCTTAATTCGGCCAAATTGCTCGAAGTGAACGGCAGCGTGGTGGTGCTTGGTTTCGCCAGCGACATCCTGCTCGAGAAGTTCGACAAGCCGGAGCATACCCAATTGACCGAACGCGCAATTTCGGACGAAGTCGGGGCTGCGTTGACGGTCAAGGCGGCGGTATCGGGCGGCAAGAACGCCCTGCCTGCCAACGTCAAGCCTGACAGCATGGTGGCTGCCGCCTTGCAAAACGGCGGCGAGATTGTGGACATTCAGTAGTAAAATTGTGTCGTTAGGAGGGCAAGCCGATGCAATTTGAGTTTTCTTACTATACTTTGCCTTTGCTAATCGCCGCGCTGGTTTCGCTGGTTGTGGCTGGTTACGCTTGGCGGCATCGCGCCAACCCAAGCGCTGTGGCCCTGGTCTGGCTTTCGTTGATGATTGCCGAATGGTCGATTGGGTACGCCATCGAAATCGCCGCATCGGACTTGCCGGCAATGGCTTTTTGGGGGAAGTTTCAATACATTGGCATTACCACCGTTCCGCTTTTCTGGTTAATTTTTGCTTACAACCATGCCAACCCGGGCAGGCGTATGCCACTGGCCTGGGTGTTCCTGCTGGGCTTGATTCCGTTGACGACCATTGTGCTGGTCATGACCACCGAACGGCACGGGCTGGTTTGGGGAGAAATTGAAGTTGCGCGCCTTGGAGACCTGACCACCCTGGGGGTGGTTTCACGTGGCTGGTGGTTTTGGGTGCATTTTGCCTATTCTTATCTCTTGCTGATGGCAGGCACATACATCCTTGTGCGCTCCATGTGGCGGATGCGCGGCGTGTATCGCCGCCAGATGGTGGTGCTGGTCATTGCCCTACTGGCCCCCTGGATTGGAAATATCCTCTATTTTGTATTCGGCATCAATCCCGACCCGACGCCTTTTGCGTTTTCGATAACCGTAGCCGGGATTTTGTGGGGCATTTTCGGCTACCGCCTGGTGGATGTTGCCCCGCTGGCGCGCGACCTGATTGTGGACGGGATGCGCGACGGCATGATTGCGCTGGACCTGAACGGCCGTGTGGCTGATGTCAACCCGGCGGCAGCGCGCATGATAGGACTGCCCTTCAGCGATTTGATTGGCAGGCCGGTTGCCGAGGCGCTGTCTCCCTGGCCGCACCTGATAGAGCGTTTCCAGGATGTGTCCGAAGGCGATGCCGAGATTTCGGTTGGGCAGGGTGAGGCAACCCGCCGCTACCATGTACGTATTGCCCAGTTGGTTGACGCGCGCGACAATCCGATTGGCCGCCTGATTAATCTGCACGAACTTGACCAGACAGCCCCGCCGCCGCGATTTGCCGAACGGGAGCCGCCGACAAAGCCCTACCCGAGGGATGAGTTGCTTGCCTCCGCCCTGCCTGAGACTTCCAGGGCGGCCCCCAACCCGGTTTTGTTTTGGCTGAAAAAATTTTTTATGCCGCCTGCGCTCGGTCAGGCCTACATGCCCGAGAGCATGAATCCATCCTGGGCGCAGACAATCGAGCAGGCCGTTACCGTCAGCGCGCGGTTGATTATGGTGTTTGGTTCGATAGCCGCGTGGAATGTCCTTTCCAATTTGAACATGCAGGAGGACCTTGGCTATGCCACGGCAGTTGTTTTGTTCCTGGCCGTGACCTATTTCGTAGCCCTGGCACGGACAACGCCGTTTTACCTTCGTATTGGGGTATTCCTGTTCCTTGTTTATGTAATGGCCCTGGCCGAAATGTTGAAGTACGGTTTTTCGTCAGATATCTTCCTGTACTTCATCGTGCTGGTTATCCTGGCACACATGCTTCTCGATGTGCGCGGCGGTTTTTGGATGCTGGCGCTATCGGTTGTTACGATGATAGCCTTTGCCTGGTTTGTGCTGTCTGGAAGGTTTGTGCCGACAGAAGTCGCCAACACTACTGCCGGGCTTGTCCTGCCTATAGATTCGGATTCGGCGGCAACCAGCATCATGGTGTATCTGTTCAGTTCGCTTACCATGATGACGGTTGTCAACATGTTCATCCTTAATCTCAACCAGGCCTGGAAGAAAGAAACCCAGGCACTCAACCTGGTGCAGCAGGAGCGCGACCTGCTCGAGCAGCGCGTTATTGAGCGTACTAGCGCCCTGGCTGATGCGCGCGACCTGGAAGTACAGCGCAGTAACGAATTGCGCAAATATTTCCAAGCTATTGAGCAAAGCGGCAATATGGTTGTTATCACCGACACAAATGGGGATATCGAATATGCCAACCCGCGCTTCACCCAATTGACGGGATATTCACTGGATGAAGCCATGGGGAGGAACCTGAACATTTTGAGTTCCGGCGAACATTCAGACGAGTTTTTTGCCGAAATGTGGCGTACAATTTCGTCGGGGAAAATCTGGCGCGGCGAATTCCACAACAGGCGTAAAGACGGCTCGCTGTTTTGGGAACTGGCTACGATTGCGCCGGTACAAGACCAGGAAGGCAGCGTTATCAATTATGTTGCCGTCAAAGAAGATATAACCGCCGACAAGGAATTGCGGGAACAACTCCAAAAGCAGAATCAGTACTTATCCATTTTGCACCAGACCACCCTCGACCTGCTCAACCGCCGCAGCCTGGACGATTTGTTAAACGCGGTTGTCGAACGTGCCTGCAGCCTGTTGGATGCCCCGGTCGGCGAAATCATGCTCAAAGAAGGCGACCACATGGTGGTGCGCGCCTTTACCAAAAACCAGCCTTTCCTTGCCGGAGAAAAGGTGGACCGCAGCCAGGCAAAACTGAGCTGGCAGGCTCACGATACCGGCCAACCGGTGGTGTTGGATGATTATTCAACCTGGCTGGGGCGGCGCACCATTTACGATTCGAACCCGCTCCACGCCGTTGCAGATTTCCCGGTCATGCTTGGCGGCGAGTGTATTGGCGTCCTGGCCCTGGGACGCAATAAGAGAAATTTACCCTTTACCCCGGCCCAAATCGAAACCGGCAGATTATTTGCGCAAATGGTTTCGCTGGTGCTCGATAACGCCAACCTGTATGACTCGGCTCTCAGGGAAATCGAACAGCGCAAGCAGGCCGAAGAGCGCAACCTGCGTTTCGTGGAAGACATGAAGTCGCTGCAAGAAATCCACATGGAACTCAGCCAGGTGAAAGATAGTGAACAACTATATATACGGATGATTGAAAACACCCAACGCCGTCTGGGGCTAGACCGGGTGGGCCTCTTCCTGCTTGACGATTCGGGCAACTCTTTAATGGGTACTTACGGCGTCAGCCCCGACGGCCAGGTGCGCGACGAACACTATTATCAAGAAGAAGTTGGCCCCGAACACTGGACATGGGAAGTTGTCAACGCCCCCAACCATACCCGATTGTGGGAAGATGCCCCGCTTTTTGACAATAACGGCGTCGTTGGCACAGGCTGGAAGGTCGCTTCGACCCTGTGGACCGGAGAAAAAGCCGCCGGTTTCCTGGTTTGCGACAACCTGCTCACATCCCGCCCCCCGCGCGCCTATGAAGTCGAATTGATTACGCTTTTGGGAAGCACATTCGGGCACCTCATCGAACGAAATCGAAACGAAATCCTGTTGCAACAGAGCGAAGTCCGCTTCCGGCAAATTGTTGAAAACGCCAGCGACATTATTTATCGCGCCGATACCGAAGGCTGTTTTACCTACGTCAACCCTACGGCTTTGAACGCGATGGGGTTCAAGGATGAATCGGAAGTGTTGGGGCGAACCTATCTTGAACTGGCAAAGCCGGAGTGGCGGACAAAACTCAAACGATTTTACGTGCGCCAATTCCTGCGCGGGGAGCAAAATACTTATTTTGAGTTTGAGTCGTTTACCCAGGATGGCCGTGAAATTTGGATTGGGCAAAACGTCCAGATTATCAAGGACGGGGAAAAAGTAGTCGGATTCCAGGCTGTGGCGCGGGATATTACCAAACTCAAACAGGCCCAGGAAGCCCTGGCCCTGGCCCGCGACCAGGCTCTCGACGCCAACCGATTCAAAAGCCAGATGCTGGCAAAAATCAGCCACGAATTACGCACCCCGCTTGGCGCGGTAATGGGATACGCCGAATTGCTCCAGAATAACCTGTTTGGCGTGTTGAATGAAGAACAAAAGGATGCAGCCGATAATATCATCGATAGCGCAAACTACCTGAATACCATTATCGGCGAACTGCTCGACCAGGCCCAAATCGAATCACGCTCTGTGCATTTGCGCAACCTGCCTTTTTCCCCGGCTGAACTGTCCGAGAACGTTGTCTCCACGATGACTGTCCTGGCCCAAAAGAAGGGACTCACGCTCCTACACTCCGTTGCGCCGGAACTGCCCGAAACCCTGCTGGGCGATTCAAAACGCTTGCAACAAATTCTGATAAACTTAACCGGCAATGCCATCAAGTTTACAGACGAAGGTTCGGTTAGAATTGAGTTGTTGCGCCCGGAAAATAACTTTTGGGCAATTCGCGTTTCGGACACCGGCGCCGGCATTCCGCAGGAAGCCCAGGAGTATATTTTTGAGCCGTTCCGCCAGGTCGATAACGCCATCACCCACTATAATCGCGGCACCGGCCTGGGCCTCTCAATTACCAAGCAATTGGTCGAATTGATGGACGGACACATCGACCTAGAAAGCGAAGTTGGCCGGGGCAGCACATTTACTGTGACCCTGCCAATTTTATTCCAATGAGAGGAATGGTTACCATGCCAACCCCCGTAGCACTCATTGTCGAAGACGACCCCAAGTTGGGGCGCATTTTTTCAGCCGCGCTGAGCCAGATAGGTTTTGAAGTTGCCTGGGACGAGGACGGCTCCAGGTATAAGAAAATCCTTACAAAATCTACCCCCGCGGTAATTTTTCTCGATGCCCACCTGCCCTTCGCTTCCGGGGCCGAGATTTTGGACGAGATTCGCGCCGATGAACGATGGCAGGATATTCCGGTTGTGATTATCACCGCCGATATTGCCATGTCCAAGTCCCTGGCAAAAAAAGCCGACATCTCACTGCTTAAACCGGTGAGTGTTACCCGCATTCAAGAGATAGGCTCTGCCGTTCTTTCAGAACTATCCAAAAATTAGCGTATCAATCATATCGAAGGTAGAAAAAACTCAACAGGAGAGTTATTTATGGCAAAAGGATTCAACAAACTGCCCGGCATGGGCGGCGCAAACCCGATGATGGCGCAACTGCAAAAACTTCAGCAGCAAATGGCCGAAGCCCAGGAGCGGCTGGCCGTCGAGACGGTCACTGCGACGGCCGGCGGCGGCGCGATTAAGGTCACAATGACCGGCGACCAGAAATGTACCGGCGTCGAAATCGACCCCGACTTCCTCACCGACGCCGACGCGGAAATGCTCAACGATATGGTCTTGACGGCTGTCAACCTGGCGCTCGACAAATCGCGCGAGTTGCAGCAAGAGATGATGGGCCCACTGGCGGGCGGGCTACCGTTCTGATAATATTTTTTTGTAGGGGCGACGCACTGCGTCGCCCCTACAAAATTGAAAAATCTTATGCTGCTTCCCGACCCCATCCAAAACCTGATTACCGCTTTCGAGCGGCTGCCCGGCATTGGGCCAAAATCGGCTTCGCGGCTGGCCTTTCACCTGTTGCGCGCGCCGGAGGAGATTTCGACGCTGTTGGCCGAGGCCCTGGCTGCGCTTAAATCGCAGACAGCCTTCTGTCCGGAGTGTTTCAATATTATGCTGGCCGGGCGCGAGGTATGCGAGGTATGCGCCAGTCCGCAACGCGAGAATTCCATCATTTGCGTGGTCGAAGAACCGCTCGATGTGCTGGCCCTGGAGCGGGTGGGGGCATTCAGGGGCAAGTACCATGTCTTGCACGGCGTCCTTTCCCCCATCGAAGGTATCGGCCCCGACGACCTGAAAATCAAACCCCTGCTGGCCCGGGTGGCGCGCGGCGATGTGACCGAGGTCATCCTGGCAACCAACCCCAGCATGGAGGGCGACGCAACCGCCCTGTACCTGAGCCAGCAATTGCAGCAATTCGGCGTGCATGTCACCCGCCTGGCGCGCGGCCTGCCTGTCGGCGGCGACCTGGAATACGCCGACCAGAACACCCTGCTCAGGGCTTTGTCTGGCAGGCAGGAAATGAA
>JAGVAO010000099.1 GCA_020060235.1 Anaerolineales bacterium
CCCGGTCGACAAACTCTACCAGAAAGCCAACCTGTTCGAGAGCAAATCGGCGTCAGACTTCATCCAGAGATTAACCCAACTTCCGCTCGTCAGCCAGCCCGGCGAACGCTTCTGGTACAGCATGGCGCACGATGTCCTCGGCTGCCTGGTCGAACAGGTTTCCGGCCAAACCCTGGCCGATTTCTTCCAGCAACGTATCTTCACTCCGCTCGAAATGGTCGATTCCGGCTTCTGGCTTCCAAAGGAAAAACTGGGCCGCCTCGTCACCATGTACGCCCCCAAGGAAGGTGTCGGACTTCAACCCGCCGAAGGCCCTGAAGTCGACCGCAGCCTCCAGCCGCCCATTTTGTCGGGCGGGGGCGGCCTGCTCTCCACTGCCGCCGACTACTGCAATTTTGCCCAAATGCTGCTTAATCGCGGCGAATTCAGGGGCCGCCGCCTGCTCAGCCGCAAGACCTTCGAGTTACTCACCACTACCCACCTGCCCTTCCCGCCCGGGGCAATTGCTGTCGATACCGGCTACAGCATGGGGCTTGGCGTCAGTATCCTGACGGACCTCTCGATAGGCAACCGCCGCGGCTCGCTCGGCTCTTTCGGTTGGGGCGGCGCCGCCGGCACGCGTTTTTGGGTCGACCCGCAGGAAGACATGCTCGGCATCCTGCTCGCCCAAACCATGCCCGGCTTTTGGCGCGCGCCCGATATTTTCGAGTCGCTGGCCTACGCCGCGCTGATTGACTGAAAACCGAAAAAATGTCAAAAATCCGCATCCTTTGGATTCTGGTTGTTCTGGCCCTCTCCACCCTGGCCTGTATGACTGTGGAACGTCTGGTTTTCGATGTTTCGGATGCCGACGACTATTCCTACGCCCCGGAAACCCGGTCCGAACCGGTTTCAACGGCACGCGCCGACCCGCAGCCTGCTCCCGCGCAGCCGACCGAATCTTACGCCTTTAGCGATTGCCCCAACGGCGACTGCGTCGTTGCCTGCATGGAGTCACTCGACTCCATCCTTTACCCCTCCACCGCCAACGCCCTGCGCGGCAAATCCCATTTTATAGGCGACAGCGACGAAACCATCCTGGTGACGTACACCATCAGCGGCGACGAACTGCTTTATCCCGAAATTAATCCCAACGTTGCCAGCCGCTGGCGCAGGTTACGGGAAGACACCGAAGCCCACTACAACCTGTGGCGCTACTTTGCTGCCCTGATACCGACCGACCAGCGCGAATACCTGAACGAATTCATCGTCTACACCGACGGCAGGGACGAGGAACTGGCGGCTGTCAGCCAGTCCGTCACCGACCCGGCCCGCTGGGATTTATGGGTCGACATCTCAGACGCCGAACATCCGCAGGATTTGACCTTTACCCTCATCCACGAATTCGGCCACCTGCTGACTCTTAACGCCGCGCAAATCGAACCCAACTTGCGGTTTTTCAACAATCCCGACGACCCCGATATTTTCTATGAAGAAAGCCTGTCTTGCCCCAACTATTTTGCCTACGAAGGCTGCGCCAACGCAGACTCATACCTCAACCTGTTCATTGAAGAATTCTGGTATGACATTTTCGACGAATGGGCAGACATTGATATGGAAGAAACCGAAGACCGCTACTACGAGCGCCTCGACGACTTTTACTACCGCTACGAAGACCAGTTCGTCACCGACTACGCCGCCACCAGCCCCGAAGAAGACATCGCCGAAGCCTTCTCCTTTTTCATCCTGACCGAACGCCCCGCAGGCGACAGCATCGCCGAGCAAAAGGTGCTTTTTTTCTATCGATTCCCCGAACTGATAAGGCTGCGCGAACAGATAGCCATCGGCTTGTGCAGCCAGGTGCGTTAGCTGGGTGACAGTCACTTCGCAAGTGACTGTCACCTTTTTTATTCGATATTCACTTTCTCCCCGTTCTTGCGGATGGATTCAACCGCGGCGAAACTGGCCTTTGTCACGCCGATGAGCTGTTCATAGGGAATGGGTGGGATGCCAGCCCGAATCGCACGGACGAGGGCCTGCATCTCGTTAAAGTGGCCTTTGTCCTGGCCCCACAGTTTGACCGTTTTCTTTTTCCCGTCCCTGACAGTTTCCAGCGTTCTGAAATCATCCAGCACCGCCACCGTACCGCCGCAAAAGACCTCGACCCGCTCCTTGGGGAAGGATTTGTCGCCGTTGGCGAGATAGTCCACAATGCCGATGGAACCGTCCGCGAAGGTGAAGGTCATCGAGACGTTGTCTTCACGGTATTTGCCGCCATCCGGCAACGCCGCCGCGCTGACCGAGATCGGCGCGGAGCCAGCCAGGAAGGTCAGGAAATCGATAAAGTGGCAGCCCTCGCCGATGATGCGTCCGCCGCCCTGTTCGGGGTCGTGCGTCCAGTGGTTGAGCGGAATGTAGCCAGCGTTGACGCGATAGTGCATGTAGAGCGGCTCTTGTCGTGTAACCAATATGTTCTGGAGTTGTTGGGCTAAAGGGGCAAAGCGGCGGTTGAAACCAGTGGTCAGTATCCAGTCTTTAGTATCCAGTAACTGGTTACTGACTTCTGATAACTGGATACTGTCCAGCGCCAGTGGTTTCTCCACAAAAACATGCTTGCCCGCCTGCAAAGCCTTCACCGCCAAATCGGCATGGGAATCGTGGCGGGTCAGAATCAGGACGGTGTTGATGTCTGGGTCGTTCAGGATTTGCGCCTCGTCTGAGCAGGCGTAGCGGAAGCCGAATTTCTTGCCCGAGTGCGCGGCGTGCAGCCCGCCCGCCGAGGCGATTCCGACCAGTTCGACATCTTTCACCTTTTTGAGCGCGGGCAGCAGGGTGGCGTTGGCGAAGAGACCGGCGCCCAAAACCCCAAGTGCGACGTGCGCGGTGCGCGGTGCGGCGTGCGTTTGCAGAACAATTTTCGCACTTCGCACTTCGGACGCCGCACTTTTGTATGTCAGTAATACCCCCAAAAACGGCTCTTTCTTCTTGCCGGTGATAATTTCGTAGGCTTCGGCGGCCCCTTCGATGGGGAAGCGGTGGGTGATGAGATTTTCGACTTTTAGTTTGCCGCTTGCCAGCAGTTCGACAATCGCTTCAAAATTGCGGCCCTCTGTCCATCGCACGTAGCCGAGCGGGTAATCTTTGCCGTTTTCTTCGTAGGATGGGTCGTAGCGGCCCGGGCCGTAGGAACGTGAGTTGATGAAAGACAGTTCTTTCTCGAAATAGATTTTCCGCGGGAAGGTCAGCCCGACTGCGCCGGTTGCCACGATTTTGGCCCGGTCGCGGGCAATCGCCCCGGCCAGGGTAACGGGGTCGTTCGAGCCGGTATCGGCGCAGATGATGACGCTGTCGAAGCCGCGATTGGCGGTAAAGGCCTGGGCGGAATCTTCGGCGGTTTGGCGGGAGCAGGCTGAAATCCCGAATTGTTCCGCGAGCGCGACCCGCTCCGGGTTGGTATCCACGCCCCAGACGCGGCATCCGGCGGCAGATGCCAGTTGAATCGTCAATAATCCCAAAAGACCGAGACCGATGACGGCCACATTTTCACCCAGTTGGGGTTCGGCCAGCCGGAAGCCGTGCAGGGCGATTGCGCCGAGGGTGGTGAAGGAGGCTGATTCAAAATCGACCGAGTCGGGCAGGGGGGTGAGCAGGTTGCGCGGGATGATGTTGTATTCGGCGTGGACGGCGTAGTTGCCGCCCGCGCAGGCCACTCGCTGGCCGACGTGGAAGCCGTCCATTCCCGGCCCGAGGGCGGTGATGACCCCGGCGGAGGAATAACCGAGCGGCATGGGGCTGTCGAGGCGGTTGAAGGCCGCTTGCAGGGTAGGGAGGATGCCCTCGCGGCCCATTTTGTCGAGTACTTGCCGCACCAGGTCGGGGCGCGAGCGCGCTTTGCCGACCAGGCTTTTTTCGGCGAACTCGACCACCATGCGTTCGGTGCCAGCCGAGACGAGCGAGGCGGCGACTCTGACGAGTGCCTGCCCGGCGCGTGGGGTCGGGACGGGGACTTCTTCGATGCTGGTTTTTCCGTTTTTCAGGTTTTGCAGGAGTTGTTTCATTTTTTAGTGTCCAGTTTTCAGTATCCAGTATCCAGTGTTAAGCCTTGCCTGTGTCGTGGGTAGGCACAGGTGGGCGGAGAAGTCTAAGGGCGGTATCCAGTTTACCAGTTTACCAGCCCCCCAGTCTACCATTTTTCCAGTTTACCATTTTCCTCGTCGTCACCAGTCTGTAATGTGCGGCAGAATCGAAAACAGTTAGACGGTGATATAATAATCCTATCTTTCACTAAGGAGACGCTTTGTGAGCGACGCGAGAGTAGACAACTTTGCCCGTATTTTGGTGGATTATTCAGCCGGCCTGGGCGCTGGCGACCGGGTTTTGATTGAAGGCACGACCGCGGCCGAGCCGCTGGTGCGTGCCATTTTCCACCGCGCGCTCGAAGTGGGGGCGCATCCGCACATCCTGCTTGAACTCCCTGACCAGCAGGAGATTTTCTACGAAACGGCCAATGGCAGCCAACTGGATTATGCGCCGACTTTCCAGAAGCTGGCCTATGAGACCTTTGAGTCGCGTATTCGCATTCACTCGCAGGTCAATCCGCGCGCCCTTTCTGCGGCTGACCCGGCCAAACTTGGCCGCCGCCAGAAGGCGCTTTCGCCAATCCTTGAAACCCAGATGCGGCGCGGCGCGGCTGGCGAACTTCGCTGGGTGACGACCCTCTTCCCGACCAACGGTTACGCGGTCGAAGCCGGGATGGGCCTGCGCGCTTACGAAGACTTTGTCTATCGCGCCTGCCATGCCGACGAGGCCGACCCGTTGGCCTACTGGAAAAGCGTCCACGCTGAACAGGCCAAGATGATTGAGCGCGTCCAGGGTCGCCAGATTGTCAGCCTGAACGGGCCAAACGTCGATTTGAGCCTGTCCATCAAGGGGCGCAAGTTTAACAACTCGTGCGGGCGCCACAACATGCCCGACGGCGAGATTTACACCGGCCCGGTTGAGGACTCGGTCAACGGCTGGGTGAAGTTCACTTATCCCGCAATTTATAACGGTGTGGCGGTCGAAGGCATCGAACTGACCTTCACCAACGGCAAAGTTACCGCCGCCAAAGCCGATAAAAATGAAAAATACCTGCTCGAAATGCTCAACTCGGACGCCGGTTCGCGTTACCTGGGCGAATTCGCCATCGGGACGAATTTCGAGATTGACAAATTCACCGGCAACATTCTCTTCGATGAGAAAATCGGCGGAACCTTCCACATGGCGCTTGGCGCGGGCTACCCGGAGACGGGTTCCAAAAACAAGAGCGTTATCCACTGGGACATGATTTGTGATATGCGCAAGGACGCCGAAATCACGGTCGACGGCGATGTGATTTATCGCAACGGTCAATTTGTTTTCTAAATCACCCTGAAACACCACGACGGTGGAGGCCCTGCCTCCGCCGTCTTTTTATAAGCATTGCCGGGTTTTGTTCGATGCCTAAAAGGGATTTCATACAACTGGTTTTGCTGGCTTTCTTGGTCAACATTCTTTGCCAGGCCGCCCACGAAAGTGGGCATTTGCTGGTTTATCAGGCTTATGGTTACGTCCCGACCTGGGGCTTTATCGGCCTTGTCCAGCGTTGGGATGAGCCGCCCCTCCACCCGGAAAACTGGCTGCAGGTCAACGAGTATGGCGGGCAAACCGGTTGGCTGCGACTCAAGGGTCAGCCGGATGGCGGCGCGGAGGAAGTTGTCGCTGCTGCGGCTGGGCCGCTGGCTTCGGCTTTATTCGCTCTCCTGGCGTTGGCGTTCTCCCGTCGGAAGGATAATCCTGCCCTGCGCCGATTCGGGCAGATGTTTGCGTTGTCCATGTCGTTGGGGATGACCTTTTATTACTTGCGCAGTCCCTGGCGGGCCTATGGCGATGAATATGACATTGCCGTTCAACTGGGGATTCATAAATCAGCGCTCGACCTGGCCTTTGGGCTGTTTTTTGCCGTATGCCTGTTTTTTGCGCTCAAGAATCTCGCTTCCTGGCCTTTGCGCCTGCGCTGGGCCTGGGCGGCCTTTTTTGGCAGCATCCTGAGCGGGATGGCCCTGTTCCTGGCGGATGGCTGGGTGCGCGAAATGGTCAACCTTGAAAATCCGTTTTTCGTGCCTGTGCTGGGCTATTCCCTGCCGGTTTTACTGGTTTACCTGTTGGCCGGGCTGGGTGCGTGGCTTGTCTCTGCGCGAGGTTCGATGGTTTTCAACAGCGTGTAAATTGAAATCATGCCCTGCACCGTTCTGGTTGGGGGATAAAACGAAAGGATGTTATTACATGGATGCAAACCTAAAATCGAAGCTAAAAAAACCGCTGGTTGTGTTGGGGATTCTCGCCGGGGTCTTTGCCGTGCTGGCGGGCATCTATTTCTACGGCAGCCTGCACTACCCGCAGTCGCTCCAGCAGGCCTACGAAGCCAAAGACTGCGAGACGGTGCTCAGCAGCCACAGCATGATTA
>JAGVAO010000053.1 GCA_020060235.1 Anaerolineales bacterium
AGTTGCAGGGCATACAGCAGGTAATCGAGGTACTGGATTTCGCAAATCGGGCGCAGGCCGCGCATGGCCAGGCCGATGGCTTGCCCCAAAATCGTCACTTCACGGATGCCGGTGTCCATCACGCGCAGAAATCCGTATTTTTCCTGCAAGCCGCGGAAGCCCTGGTTGACATCACCGAGTTTGCCGACATCTTCGCCAAAGGCAATCGTGCGCGGGTCGCGGGCAAAAGCGGCGTCGAAGAAGGCGTTGACGACCTCGAACCCGGTTTGGGAGGGGGAAGAAGCCGAGAAAACGGGTTTCACTTCGGGGACGCGGGTTGCGGCGTCAGCCCAGGGGCTGTGCAGGTGGCTGGAAATCGTCTCAGCGGCGGCGGCGTTTTCGGTCTGGTACCAGGTTTGTAGTTTTTGCAGGGCGGGCGTCGGGTGGTCGCGTTCCGCGCGCAGGATTTCATGAGCGGCGGCAAAAATATCCCGTTTGGTGAAAACCGGCAGGTTGGCTAAATTCTCTTTTATCCCGCTGGCGGATGGGATTTGACTGAAAAGTTCGACAGCTTCGCGGCGGATTTGCTGGAGCGGGGCATTGTAGGCCTCCCAGGCGGCCTTGCGGGACTCTTCGGCCCGCTGGCGGTCTTCCGTTTCGTAGGCGTTTAACTCGTCTTTGCTGGACAGGCCGTTTTCGATGAGCCACTGGCGCATTTTGAGCAGGCAGTCGTGGTCGGCCTCCCATTGCAGGCGTTCGGCGGTTTTGTAGCGTTCGTGGCTGCCGCTGGTGCTGTGTCCGAGCGGCTGGGTAACTTCGGTGACATGCACAATGGCCGGGATGTGGTATTCGCGGGCGATTTCGGCGGCGGCGGCATAGGTTTCGAGCAGGGCCGGATAATCCCAGGCGCGGACGGTGTACAGGTCGTAGCCGATGTCGGTGCTGAGCGGCGGATTGGGGTCGCGTTCGAAGCCTTTCAGGATGGCGCCGATGTTTTCTTTGACCATCTGGAACTGGTTGGGGACCGAGATGCCGAAACCGTCATCGTAGATGGTGATAACCGCCGGGGCTTGCAGCACGCCAATGGCGTTGACGCTCTCCCAGAACATGCCTTCGGCGGTGGAGGCGTTGCCGATGGTGCCCCAGGCAATTTCGTTGCCGTTGTTGGAGAACTGGCTAAAAGGTTTCAACTCGGGCAGTTGGCGGTAGAGGGTCGAGGCGAAGGCCAGCCCGACCAGGCGCGGCATTTGCGAGGCGGTCGGCGAGACATCGGCGGCGACGTTGTAGGAATCGACCTGGTTGACCCAGGAACCATCCGGGTTGATGTAGCGCGAGGCGAAGTGGCCATTCATGGCCCGCCCGGCGGTGGCGGGTTCGTGCTTGACGTCGGCGTGAGCGTAGAGTTGCGCAAAAAAAGCCTGGATGTCAGTCACCCCGAGGGCGAACATCCAGGTTTGGTCTCGGTAATAACCAGAGCGCCAGTCGCCCTTCTGGAAGGCGCGCGCAATGGCAAGCTGGGCGACTTCCTTGCCGTCGCCGAAGATGCCGAATTTGGCTTTTCCGCTGAGAACTTCGCGGCGTCCGATGACAGAGGCCTGACGGCTGCGATAAGCCAGGCGGTAGTCGTTGATAATCTGGTCGGGGTCGAGGGGCAGGGGAATTTTCTTGCCTTTGGGCATGTTCTCTCCGTACTGGGTGGTTTGGTCGAGCACGATGATTTCGGGCAATTACAGTCTGATTATAATAGTAATTCAGCGTGATATACTCGCGTTACTCCAGAAACCTTTTAAACCCGGCAGGGTTTTAATCTTCAAACTTCTGCCGGTAGAAAGAAGTACCTTGTGGCCGAAGAAAAAATGAGCGAAGAAGCCACCCTGGCGCTGGCTTCACAGGGTGACCGGGAAGCCTTCGGGGTACTCTACGAGCGATACGTCGACCGGATTTTCAATTATATTTATTATCGCACCGGTAACGTGGACGACGCCGAAGACCTGACAGCGCGGGTTTTCCAACGGGCGATGAATCACATCGTCAACTACACCGACCGGGGTGTGCCGTTTTCGGCCTGGCTGTACCGCATCGCTCATAACCTGGTGGCAAACTGGCATCGTGACCGTTCGAGGCGGCAGGAAATTCCAATCACCGAAACCCCCATCGTCGCCAAGGACGCGCCTCCCGAAATCTCGCTGGTGCAAAACCAGGAAAAGGAAGCCCTGCTCAACCTGATTCGCGGACTTCCATCAGAGCGCCAGGCCTTGTTAATTCTTAAGTTTGTCGAACACCTTTCCAACGCCGAAATCGGCGAAATTATGGGACGCAGTGAAGGCGCAGTCAAAAGCCTTTATCACCGCACTTTAATGTCGTTACGTGACCAGGTAGGCTCATCCAACCAATTTGAAGAAGGAGACTGATATGCTACGTATTGTTACTGACAGCGCAGCGGATATGCCCCAAAAGTGGATTGAAGAATTCGATATTCATGTTATTCCCGTTAATATTCACTTTGGCGAGAAAACATACCTGCAAAACGTTGACCTTGACACCGAGGGCTTTTACAAACTGGTAGACGAGTCGCATAAAATCCCCAAGACCTCGCAGCCGACCCCGCACCAGTTTGTCGAATTTTACAAAAAGATTGCCCAGGAGGGCGATACCATCCTGTCGATTCACATTACCAGCAAACTTTCGGGAACTTACGAATCATCGGTCGCCGCCAGCCGCGAGTTGGAGCGCACCTTCAAGGTTGTGCCTGTCGACTCGATGTGCGGTTCGGTCGGAATTGGGATGCTGTGCCGCGAAGCCCGCCTGGCCGAACGGGAAGGGCTTGGCCTTGACGACATCGTCAAACGCCTGGAGGCCATGCGCGAAACAATCGATGTTTACCTGACCCTGGATACCCTCGAATATGCACGCATGAGCGGACGTGTGGGCGCAATGCAAGCCGCGCTGGCCTCCCTGCTCAACGTCAAGCCGATTGCCACCCTGGGAGACGGCGTCATCAGCATTACAGAAAAAGTGCGCACACGCAGCGCGTCCATTGAGCGGCTGATTGCAATGGCAAAAGAGAAGGTCGGCGATAAGGCGATTAATCTGGCCGTCGTTCATGCCCGCGACCCGCAGTCGGGACAGGCCCTGCTCGAAAAGGCGCGGGAAAACCTGAATGTGCGGGACGCCAACCTTGTAGACCTGTCGATTTCAATTGCCGCCAATCTGGGGCCGGGCACAGTTGGGCTGATATTTCATCCTGTCGAGTAATCTGC
>JAGVAO010000169.1 GCA_020060235.1 Anaerolineales bacterium
ACCGCCGTTTCAACGAGGTGGATTCCACCCAGGCCGTTCTCAGGAAGACGCACCTCGAAAACCGTGCGCACTTCAAAAGCAATCGGGATGGCCGCATAACGCGGCAAGTCAGATGTATTAATTTGCAGGATGGTGGTCATTTTTTATGTATAGTAAATGAAAAGTCCAAAGCCTGGGAAAGACTTTGGACTTTCGAACTTCCTTATTCGTAACGCAGCGCCTCAACCGGTTCAAGGGCCGCCGCGCGGTTGGCCGGATATATCCCGAAGAACAACCCGACCGCGGCAGAAAAAAGCGTCGCCAGCAAGACCGCGTTCAGGCTGATATTCGGGTTGAAGGGCGTACCGCTGGCGGCGGCAAACTGCCCCACCGCTGTGGCAATCAACCAGCCGAGCACAATCCCCACCAGCCCGCCAATCAGGCTGAGCAGGGATGATTCGGTCAGGAACTGCACCAGGATATCCTTGCGGCGCGCGCCCAGGGCTTTGCGTAGGCCGATTTCACGGGTGCGCTCAGCCACCGAAACAAGCATAATGTTCATAATCCCGATTCCGCCCACCAACAGAGAGATGGCGGCAATCCCGCCCAGGAAGGTGGTGAAAACCCCGGTAATGGAAGCCGCCACCTGGAGGAAATCCTGCTGCGAAAGGACGGTGAAATCGTCCGCGCCAACTTCGGTACGATGTCGGGTGCGCAAAATCTGCGCAATTTCTTCGGTGGCTTGCGGCACCGACTCGGCGCTGGCTGCCTGGACAAAAATCACATCCACGCGGTCGCCAGCCCGACGGATAATGCGCGCGCGGGCAGTCGACATGGGAATCAGGGCAACGTTATCCTCCGAGCCAAACGCACCGCCGCCCCGCGATTGCAGCACGCCAATCACGCGAAAAGGCTGGCCTTCAAGGCGCACTGTTTCACCGACCAGGCCCTCGCTGCGGCCAAACAGTTTTTCGGCCAGTTCCGGCCCGAGCAACACAACCGAGGCGCGGCCCAGGTTTTGCTCTTCGGTGATAAAACTTCCCTCGGCAACGGCATAATTCCGCACCGGCTCATAGGCGGGCGTCACCCCAGTCACAGTGGCAGTTGTCTGCTCGGTCGACGAGGCGACACGCACGTTTCCGCTCTGGATAACCGGGGCAACCGCCTCGACCGAGGGAGCGGCAAACAAGTCGTTGAGGGCCTCGGCATCAGCCATCGTCAACGGGCGGACGTTTCGCAGGTTGGCCTGCTCGTTGCCCGAAAAGACAAACAACAGGTTGGTGCCGATGCCGGAAATTTCACCCGTGATGGTGTCCTGCGCACCCTGACCGATAGCCAGCATGGCAATCACTGCGGCAACACCGATGACAATCCCCAAAATGGTCAGACCGGAGCGCAGCTTATTTGAGTTCAGGCTTTCAAGCGATTCGATGATGATTTGTGCCAGGCTCATGCTTCACTCTCCGTATCGACCAGACCATCCTGAATACGAATGATGCGCTGGGTTTGGGCAGCCACTTTGGGGTCATGGGTAACAATAATCAGGGTCGTGCCGCGCTCGCGGTTGAGCGAAAGCAGTAAATCCATAATTTCCTGGCCGACCTTCGAGTCGAGGTTACCGGTCGGCTCATCGGCCATGATAATGGCCGGGTCGTTGACCAGCGCCCGCGCAATGGCTACGCGCTGCTGCTGTCCGCCGGAAAGTTCATAAGGGCGATGGGTCATGCGGTCTTGCAAGCCAACCGCGGTCAAGGATTGCCGGGCGCGTTCCTTGCGCCCGCTGGTCATACCCGCGTAGCGCAACGGCAACTCCACATTGGCGAGCGCAGTCTGGCGCGAAAGCAGGTTGAAACTCTGGAAGATGAATCCCACCTTGCGGTTGCGGATATCGGCCAGTTGGTCGTCGCGCAAGACCGAGACGCGCTCGCCATCCAGAAAATATTCACCGGAGGTAGGCAAGTCGAGGCAGCCCAGGATGTTCATCAAGGTCGATTTCCCCGAACCGGAAGGGCCGACAATAGCAACCACTTCGCCGCGATTAATAGTGAGCGAAAGTCCACGCAGCGCATGGACTTCGACATCACCCATTTTATAGATTTTTTTCAGTTCCTGGGCAACAATTACCGGTTCGGTCATACTAATTTCCTTGGTTGGGCGGCCCGCCCATGGGGGCAAAGTTGGCCGGCGGATTAAGGATGACCAGGTCGCCTTCCTTCAGGTCGCCGCCAACCACCTCGCTGACCGTGTCCGAAGAGGAGCCAAGCCGAATAATGGTCATGACCGGCACACCGTCCATGAGGACATAAACAACCCGCTGCCCGTCGACGATTCGAACAGCCCGATTCGGGACAAGCAAGACATCCTTGACTTCCTTGACCAGGATGTTGACCGCAGCCGTCATGCCGGGGCGGACAGATAAATCGCCATCTGTCAGTTCGACCGTTACGGTAAAGTTCACCGCACCCTGAACCACGTTGCCCACCTGCCCGACCTCGACAATGACGCCGTTGTAGGTTTTGCCCAGGATGGCATCAAAGGTCATCGTCACCGGCTGCCCGACAACAATGGTATTGATGTCCACCTCCGAAATCTGGACGTCGACAAGCAGGCGCGAAAGGTCATCGAGCCGGAAAGCCTGTACGCCGGGAGCAACCTGGTCGCCCGGAAGCGGGTCGGAGAGCGTAATCGTGCCATCGAAGGGAGCCAGGATGCGGGCCAGGTTAAGGGTTGCCTGCGCCGAAGTGATTTGGGCTTCGAGGCGGGCAATTTCCAACGAATCAGGGCCATCCTGGAGACGTTCCAGGCGGCGTTGAGCGTCATCCAACTGGGCTTTGGCAATTTCATAATTGCTCAAGCGCTGGGCAACCTCGTTATCGTCCGGACGGCCCGTGATGTAATTCAACTCAGCCACTATCTGGTTGCGACGCAGTTCGAGCGAGGTCAGGTTGGACAGCGCGGTGGCTTTGCGCGAGTCGCCATCCGGCAGACCGGAGACGCGATTGTAAAACTGGCGAGCCATGGTAATCTGGTTGTTAATCAAGTCCAACTCAGACTGGACATTTTCGATTTTGGTATCCGATGCGCGGGCAAAATTGACCCCCTCGTAACGGGATTTGGCGTCGTCCAGGGCTTTCTGGGCCTGAACAACCGCCAGCTCGGCCTCAGCGCGGGCTGTATTCGAGGTTTTCAAATCTTGCAGGTTGCGCTCGGCGGTCAACAAATCAGCCCGGGCCATGATGATGCTCTGCGCGAGTGAATCTGCCGACAACTCGGCCAAGAGCGTATCTGCCGCAACCTGGTCGCCAACTTTAACACCAACCGATTCCACCGTGCCGGTGGTCTGCCAAGCCAACAACGCCGTCTGGTTGGCGCGAACTGTGCCGGTGGCTCCAACAGTGGCAGCCAGGCTGCCGCGAGCAGCGGGCGTCGTCTGAAACTGGCTCTGGGCGGCAGTGTTGTTGGCATTCCAGAAATAATAGCCAATGCCGGCAATTGTGCCAATCACGATAACAGCGATGATAATATTGCGAAGGGTTTTCATAAAACTTCTCCAAATCAGGGAAATTGCCGGTTGGACAAGC
>JAGVAO010000203.1 GCA_020060235.1 Anaerolineales bacterium
CAAGGAATGGCTTGACCTGCTCAACCCGGAACGGGCGATGGGCAGTTTCAAGCAACCGGTGATGCCCTTGAAAAAGGGCCACATCGCCATGTTGATGGCATCCGGCATGATGGGCACCCTGCGCCTGAACGATGAAGATGGCAAGCCCATGCTGGTGAAGGGCCGCGTGGTGAAGGTTACCGAAAAAGTGGAAGAAGTCGAGAGTAAGGATGGCAAGAGCGTGACCGAGACCTTCCGCGACCGCTTTGTCTCGACGGTGGCAGTGGTGCGCCAGGCCGGCATCGAAGTCATTGACCAGGTGGAGCCGCTCTCCAAGTTCATGCACAAATACGGCGACCAACTCGGTGCGCACATCCTGTCCACCTACCGCCCGCTCTACAACTTCGACCCCACCCCTCAGGAAACAGCAATCCTGGATACGCTCGGCACAAAAGGGAAGCCCCTGCCAGGTCAGGAAAAGGCCGGACTATTGCCAACCCAAAAACACGCTGCAGCTGCAATTGCAAGAACCATTGCCAAACACAGGGTCGGCAACATCCAGGGCGAAATGGGACTCGGGAAAACTCGCCTCGGCGCGGCAACGGCAGAATTGCTCAATGCCTACCCCGCCATCGTGCTCTGCCCGCCCCACCTGGTTCCCAAATGGATCCGGGAAATCGAGGAAACCATCCCCGGCGCAAAAGCGATGGAACTGGTGCGGATTGGCCGCAACGCGGACGACCCCGGCGACATCAACGACGTGCGCCGCTTCCTGGAACTGTACAAGGAAGGCAAGCTCGGGGAAAAGGCAGTGGCGGTGGTGGCCCATACCTCGGCCAAGTACGGGGCTGGCTGGGAACATTCTGTGGTGAAGCAGCGCCTGCTCAACCGCTGGGAGAATGCCACTGTGAAGCGCCACATCCTGCCCGATGAAAAGCCGGAGGCCATCGAAGCCCTGTGTTGCCCGAAGTGCGGCTCCCCGGTGCAAATTCCGGAAGCCGGTGGCCTGACTTTCACGGCCACATCCCTGGCGGACCTGGGCGACAAACGCCGCTTCTGTGATGCGCTCATCCCTGACTACGAACTTAACGAGGCTGGATGCCTGAAACGGGACGAGCACGGCAACCCGGTCTGGGGCAAGCGCACCTGTGGGGAGCCGCTCTTCCAGTTCACCGGCCGGCGCTGGGCGATTGCAGAGTACATTGCCAAACACGCCAAAGGTGCATTCAGGTTGCTTATCACAGACGAAGTTCACGAATTAAGTGCCAAGGCCTCGGACCGGGGTATCGCCTTTCACCAACTGGTGACATCCGTAAAGTATGTCCTGACCCTGACCGGCACCTTCTTCGGCGGCAAAAGTTCGTCCATCTTCTGGCTGATGCACCGCCTGAACGCCGGCGTGCGCAAGGATTTTGCCTTCAACGATGAAAAACGCTGGGCACGGCTCTACGGTGTTCTGGAAATGACCCGCCAGAAAAAGCGTGATGATGACGGCGACGAAGATGGGTTCACCGGCAACCGCCGTTACCAGAACCAGGCCAGGGAAAAGCCGGGCATCTCGCCGGCCATCGTGAACCGCCTGCTGGACACAACCGTGTTCCTGTCCCTGAAAGACCTGGGACTGTCCCTGCCGCGATACAGCGAAGAAGTTGCCGCACTGAGTATGGAAGAAGAACAGGGCAACCAGTACCGGGAGATGGCGGGGGAACTGCGAAAGCTGGCAATCAAAAATCGCCGTTACCTTTCCACCTGGTTGCAATGGACTCTGGCGCGCCCGAACTCGGCTTTCCGCGATGAAGTGGTACAGATTGACGAAATCAACCGCGATGGCGAGTTCGTCCGCAAGGTGGATTTGATGGAACTGCCGGCCGTGGTGGGGCAGGATCGCCTGCCGAAAGAACAGTGGCTGGTGGATTTCTGCCGCTCCGAACGCCAGCAGGGCCGCAAGGTGTTGATCTATGTTCGTCAGACCGGCACGCGCGATATTCAGGACCGCATCCTGAACGTCCTGCGGGATGGCGGGGTGCGCGCCGAAGTGCTGTCCTCGGGCATCAACCCGCGCAAGCGCGAAGAGTGGATTGCCCGGCGGGTGTACGGGCTGGATGCCCTGATCACCAACCCGCGCCTGGTGGCAACCGGGCTGGATTTGGTGGCGTTTGCATCCATCACCTTCTTCGAGCCGGAATACAGCCTGGTGCGCCGCATGACGGCATGAATGATTGTACGGTACGTACCGCAGGTTGAGGAAATTACCTGCGAGGTCATCCGGTTAACCGAAAAGGGAAACCTGAACGGGAAAATAGCACGCCGGAGAAGGGGTGAACTGGGAAACCGTTTACCAGATGTGTCGCCCCAAGACCTGGTGATATGGGTAAGGCTAAACTGCTTGAAGTCCAGTGGTAAGTTGGAGACTATTCCTCCCTTGACACAACGGTTGAGGTCAAGCCCCGGCAGCAACATCTTGTAAAGCCTGAGAGTTGCGAAATCCTCCTGCCGGGAACGATGGTCAGTGAGACCTATCAAACCACGAAAAGACACCCTAAGTCACCTGAACGTCATTCATGACTGTACTGCGGGATCGCCTGTGGGGCGCGAGCCCTATGGCGACGGAAACTCCATAGTAGTCGGTGGTGTAACGTCCACCCAGGGCGACCGGGAAAGCCGGTCACAGGACGAAGGGAGTTAGGAACTATCGCTTGTTCAAGAAAATTGGAGGTATGCGCAATGCAAAAAGCCGAACAAATTCTACAAGCAGTGCAAAAGATGGGTGAAAAACGTATTCCCCTGACGCGGGTCTATCGAAGCCTGTTCAGCGAAGACTTATTTCTCGCTGCCTATGACAAGATAGCCCGCAATCGTGGCGCTTTGACTGTGGGAACAGAAAACAACACGGCAGATGGTATGAGCCGGGAGCGCATTCAACGCATCATTGAGAAACTGCGCAATGAACGGTTCAAATTCCATCCTGCCCGCCGAATTCAAATCCCCAAGAAAAGCGGAGGGACACGCCCGCTCGGTATCCCAAACTTTACCGACAAACTGGTGCAGGAAGTCTTGCGAATGGTGCTGGAAGCCTACTACGAACCCCGGTTCCGGGATAGTTCTCATGGTTTTCGCCCCGGACGCGGCTGTCATACCGCACTGGGAAGTCTGAGTTACAAGTTCCAAGGCGCGGCGTGGTTCATCGAAGGCGACATTCGCGGATGCTTCGACAACATCGACCATGAAACCCTGATGGCAATTCTAGCAAGGGATATTCAGGATGGCCGACTGCTCAATCTCCTGCGGATGGGACTGGAAGCAGGTTATCTGGAAGACTGGCAGTACAACCGTACCTACAGCGGTACACCCCAGGGCGGTATTCTCAGCCCGCTGCTGGCAAACATTTACCTGCATGAACTGGATGCCTACATCGAAGATGTGCTAATTCCGCAGTACACACGCGGAAAAAAGCGAGCAACCAACAATGAGTATTCAAGGCTGGCCTACTACATCAAGTGCGCACGCGACGCGGGCGATGAAAAACGAGTTCAAGAACTGGAACTTCAACGACGCAAACTCCCGTCACAAGATGTATACGACCCGAACTTTCGGCGGCTACGATACATTCGATATGCGGACGACTTTATTCTCAGCCTGATCGGGACAAAAGCAGAAGCAGAAGAAATCAAAGCAGCCATCAGCACTTTCTTGAAAGAGAAACTGCACCTTGAATTGAGTGCATCCAAAACCCTCATCACGCACTCGCGCACAGAACACGCGCGATTTCTCGGATACGACATCAGCGTTTATCACGCAGACGACAAAATCTCACCCCGAACCGGGACACTCACCAAGACCCGAAGCATCAATGGATGTGTCAGGTTGGGCATCCCTTATGGCAAGGTTGATGAGTTAGCCAAGCGCTACATGCGCGGCGAAAAACCCATCCACGAAGCTGGATTGCTGGCGTTCTCAGACGCTCAAATCATCGATGTTTACCAGCAGCGTTTTCGTGGCGTGGCCCAGTACTACAAATTCGCCACAGACCTCAACGCGCTACGCAAACTCAAGTACATCATGGAAGTTTCATTGACGAAAACACTGGCGAACAAATTCAAGTCCACCATTGCCCGTATGTACCAAAAATACGGGGGAAAACGCACCGTACAAGGATTTACCTACAAAGTTCTGGTTGTGGAAGTGCCCACCAAAAATGGAACCCGGTATATCTATTGGGGCGGTATTCCTCTGAAGGTAGTCAAGCCCGGCACAGAAACACTTGACGACAACAACGGACGGCGGAATGTTGCGTTCAGTTCACGTACTGACCTTGTCCAAAGGTTGCAGGCCAACGAATGTGAAATTTGCGGTACGCAAGAAAACTGCGAAGTTCATCATGTTCGAAAGCTGGCTGACCTGAAGAACCGTTGGCGCGGAAGGAAAGAGAAACCCGCCTGGGTGATGAGGATGATTGCGATGCAAAGAAAAACGCTGGTGGTGTGTGAGAAATGCCACGTAGCAATCCACACGGGAAAACCGTTACCCACTCGAAGCACTTAAGTTCTGGAGAGCCGGATGATGCGAAAGTATCACGTCCGGTTCGGAGGGGGGTCTGTGGAAAAGTGTCCGCAAGGATAACTCGCCACATTCCTACCCTACTACACGATGTGGCAGGCCCTGCGCCGTGTCTGGCGCTTGGGACAGACCAAGCCGGTGAAGGCGGTATTCTCGGTCTATCACGGGGCGATGGAGTCGCAGGCCCTGGCCCTGATTGGAGCGAAGATGAAAGCCGCGCAATTGCTGTACGGGGACGAAGTCGGCGGGGCCATTGTCCCGGAAGACGACGGCGACCTGCTGATGAAGTTGGCTCGCGAAGCCCTGGAAGCGGCCGAACTGCCTGACCTGCAGGCGCTCTTTGCCGACGATGTGGTGGTGTCCAACTCGCCGCTTGGCTGCCCGACGGTGCCCAGCGCGACCATTCCAACGCCGGAGATGCCGGCGATAATTTCCTGGGCAGACTGGATGAAGCAACGTGGAACGACAGGTTCAAAGCCCGCCCCTGGACGCTCGCGCTCCAGGCCATCTACCGGGGCCAACCAGGTATCGATGTTCTAAATGACAAAGCCGCCAGACCGGAATGGTCTGGCGGCTCCACTTTTTCAAAGGAGTGTTGTGATGGAAACAATCGTGAAGTGCAAAAAATGCGGGCGGGTGCTCAAAAATCCCGCCAGCGTGGCGATGGGTATGGGGCCCAAGTGCGCCGGTGTGTCGCCTTCCCGGGGTGGACGCTTCCGGCTCGGGATCCGGCAGAGTTCCGGCAAAGAGTACGGGGCTGTCGGTATGACCAGCGCCACGCAAATGCCCATGATGCCGGCGGAACCACCCGCCAGGAAACTATCCCGGAAGGAGTTGGCCCGCCGTCAACGGGAAGAACGCCGGCGGGCGTTTGAACAACGACGGGCCTTCCAATGCGGAATGATGGTGCGTACCAAGTTCCCGCTGGTGTATGAGCCGGTGGGGGAACAGGAGTGGCGGGATAGCTTGAGTGGGAAGGTACTGTCGCAGGAGCAATTGCAGATGTATTTGATGCGTTATAGGTTTATCTAAAGAGATCGCCCCTGACGTGGAAGGTCAGGGGCTTTTTTGTTTTAAGACAGCCCTTGAAAGCATAAGAACATTGTTAGAACGGACATTCTAATTATTTTCTTCTTTATGAATTGATGCTATGATTTTATTAATTAGTTTTCTCTCTCAGACAAAAGGGAAAGTATATGTACAGCCTACGAAATCATTTTTTGACCTTACTTAATAGAATTCAACCCAAAGAAGATCGTGTGTCTTTGGCGATCGAGCTACCTACAAAAGTTCGGGATTACCTGAAGGAATGCGACAAAATTATCACGGTAAAGCCATATACTCGGCTATCTGGTTCGTATGCTCGTGATACAGCCGTAAAGAAAATAAAGGATGTTGATATTCTTTTATTTGTTGATCCAAAATACAAAGATGAAGAAGACAGCGCAAAGGCCACTATCGATCTATTGGTAAATGCTTTAGATGGGTTGCCAAAAGCACTTGGAGATGAAAATGGAAAGGTTGATGCGGCCCTCAGCTTAAAACGACAACGCAGATCAGTATTAGTTCACGTCACCATTGACGAAAATGAATTTGATATGGATATTGTTCCATCCGTTTATGAAGGTGACAACCCAGAGCCTCTGGATGTCCCAGATAGGGATTTATCAAAATGGATTTCATCCAACCCCCTTGGATACAGCCAAGCGCTTAGCGACCTCAATCAAGATCAGGAAGAGAAAATCGTACCATTAATTAAAATGTTTAAACATTGGCGTGATGCCCAAATGAAATATCGCAGGCCAAAAAGTTACTGGCTTGAATGCATGGTATTCAAACATGCCAAAGCCAAAAAACTTAAGATAGATGACTCATCTTATGGGGAACTATTTCACAGCTTACTTGTTTCCGTTTATGAAGACTACATTGGTTCGTTTGAAAAGGATGATACTGTGCCGCCCGTTAAAGACCCAATGTTGGGCAAAAACGTAGCGAAATCTTGGACAAGGGCTGAGTTTGAGACCTTCATGCGGCGAATCGATGAGTCGAAAAATTGGGCAGCGAGAGCATTGGAAACTGAAGATGAGACAAAAGCTATTGAACTTTGGCAAAAAGTTTTCAATGACGATGGATGCGAAGAATATTTTCCAACAAAGGTGGATGAAACATTGAATTCCATCCTGGCTAGAGGAGCCATCTTTGTATCAAAAACAGGAAATATTTCTGGACAGAAACCAGTGTCAGAAAAAGTCTGGGAATCCCCAAAGCATCGCTACTTTGGAGGATAATGTCAATTCCCGTAAACAATCATCATGTTTCTTTGGCGGTCCAGAAACAATTAATGCAGGTATCATTCCCGCACTTTCAATTTTTCAAGAAAGGAAATTATTGGCTTGGAAAATTGAAGCCGACAAAGCAGTCTACAGAATACCTAATCAAGGTAAGCTATCAGGAATATACTGCTCCAAAGGTTGAGGTAATCTCACCTAAATTACACCCTAAAGCCAAACACATTTATCCTGATGGTTCCCTGTGTTTGTATCATCCACAAGACCATACTTGGCGCGGGGTAAATATTTTAGCGTCCACTCTTGTTATCTGGACAGCGGAATGGTTATTTTGTTATGAGTTCTGGCGCGCAACAGGCGAATGGATAGGAGAAGAAGCACCACATAGCTTTGATAAGTCACCAGCCTAGGGAATGTTGCCTCCAATCGCGTTTATATATTGTTTGTAATCTATAGCGGAAACTGTTCCTAAATTTTGAAGTTTGGCAAGCAACCGAAAAAAGAAACTTACAAGAGAAAGGGAAGAATCGCTTTTCACTAATTGCGTTTTTCCGTCAAAGTACTCAATCTCAAATGCACCTTCTGTGATAGTGCAGCCAATATCCAATTTTTGTTCAACTGCAAGTTCGTTGAGTGCATGCAAAAGGGGCTTGCCAAGACCAGGTTTCCACTCGCTTTCATAGGTCAATATACCACCCAGAATTGGGGATAACGGGCGTGGTTCAAATTTCCCCCCCGCATGAGTGATTTCCGCACTAGTTCGTAGTAATTTCCGAACAGAAGCGACCTTTTCGCCAGCGTAAAAGATATATTCTCGATTTAAACTCGGTTTTACTTCAAAGACAGCATAAACACTTTCCGCAGGAATAAAAGGCTGACGATCCTGATTATATAAGACAGGTGTGTATTGTCTGTCGTAAACCACTATGTCTATTTGGTCACTTATGCATCCTAGCGAGTCCATGACAAAAGCTTTCGAGGCTTCATAGCGTTTTGGCAAATGGCTTTGAAGCAATTTGAGCCAATTCTCTTCTGTCGCATCACCTTTAGACACAGGATGAACATGGGCGCTATTGCTTGCTCGAAGACTAGCCTCTAGAGTCTCTTGTAACGCACGGGCGGTTTTCTGTAATTGATTTTCCATAGTTTTTACTTGAACCTTTTTAAAAACCTAATCAACCAACAAACAGTTTCAGCCAGGGTAATTTTTTGTTCTTTGTAACTTTCCAATTCAGCCTGTTTACTATTCTTCGCCACAATACAGGCTTCGATAATCAGGTTTTGTACTGCTATATTTCTAAACAACCGAGCCAGCGTTTTCAAAAACCACACAACGAATAATAAAATCAGCGAAATCCCGATTGCCGGCAAAAAGGCATCTGAAAATGGATTCGTAAAAAATCTGGAAAATGCTACAAGAGCATATTGGACACCATTATCCACCCAATCACTGGCAATTTTGCTCATTCCAATCAATGTTAAGATTGTCACAACAACCGTCGTAGGGACAATACGATGTACACTCGCATCCCGATTGGCCTGCGACCATTCCTGTAGGGTTTCAATCTCAGCCGGACGTAACTCTGCTAACCCCCCAACATAATTTTCTTGCATCGACAACGAAGATAGATCGTCGGTAAGCAATATACGAATATTTCCTATTTGAATCGGGGTATGCAATGAATCGATCGAACGGATAATTGTGATAATGACATATAGGGCCTCCACAAAACCGTCCAGACCAATAGCATAGAAATAGGTTAATGATGGTATCACTAAAAGAACATAAATAGCGAGGGTATCAGTAAAAATTTTTTGCGCCCCTAGTGGCTTAAAAAGGCTGCTCACTAATAACACCAATCCGCAAAATAGGATGAAAACAAACACCTTTGCGCGCCAAGTGTATCTTGTGGTAGCTAGCCCTTCAAACCACCAATAATAGGAAATGACCGACAAAAATATCCCAATGCCTCCGCAAAGAACAAAAAGAATGTTTTCGGATGCCGCGGTATTACCGGTTGAATTGTCCGGAGAGTTTGTAACTACATAAACCATCCCAAAAGCCACCGTAAATGTGAGCCAGGCCAGCAATAACATTACCGGCAATGAGATCAATTCGAGTAAACCTGGACCACGTTCCACGGAATATGGATGAGTCAAGCGATATGCAAACTTTAGAAACTTGCTCCAGCCATCAATATCAGGGCGGACAAAGATGCCCTTACGTTCGGATGGGAATAAGATGTTTCGAGCTCGCTCTTCTAGTGATGAAAACAATTCGGTAATTTTTTCAACTTGATTTAAGTAAGTGGGGTTAGCCATGCTGCTCCAAACTTAATTCCATGATGTCGAGACGAACGCCGCGGTCTTCCCTGGAATTGGTGATATAAAACCCGCGCTTGAAATACAATCCTTGAGCATGGGTGGTTTCCAAAACGATTTTTTCGCATTTTTCTGTTCTTGCCGTTTCAATCAAATGGTCAAGGAGCATCAATCCAAAACCATTTCCACGTTGTTTGATGCGAACAGCCATGCCTGTAATGCAAAAAATCTTTCCATTGGCGCAGTGTATTTCCAGGGGATTTTCATCCAGGCCGGGTTCGCGGTTGGTTAGCCATTTTTCTGAGCATGCATAAGCCGCAATTTCGCCATCCAAATCAAGCACGACAAAGCCCTGAGGAAAGGCTTGATAGCGGGCTTCGAAGGTTTCCAGTTTTTCGGCCGTTCCGTAGGGAGAAAAGGCCTCGTGGTCTAATTCTGCAACCAGGCTCAAGTCAGGTGGTTGAACCTGTCGTATTATATGGGGCAAGTTTTACAACCCCCCGCGAAACGCCCGCGCCAAAATGGACTGTTCCAACTGCCCAGCACGGCGCAGGGACACGGACGCGGCCTGCTCAACGATGTCGGCCTGGGCGAACAGGGCTTCGATGTATTGCACAATCTCGACTTGTTCACCAAGTGGCGGTAATGCAAAAGGTATTTCTCTAACTCGTTGACAATTTAGGGCCTGTGGGCCAGAACCACTCCCTACCTGTCGATTTGCATCATAAATACTTTGAAGCCAGTACCATAGGTATTTTGATTCAATCAAGTTATGGTCGAGAACGATGGCTGCCATATTCTGATTGATACATGCTTCAATTTCCAGTACAGCAGATTGTCCTCTTGTTTTTCCTTCGCCTATCATTGCCAGCAACACTGTCCCTTTTGGCAAGATTCTCACAGAACTGTTGTCATAGCCTTCTTGTGTAATCTTTTCCCTGGTTTCCCGAATAATGCAGTTTTGTACTTCACCTGAACTTATCCAAGGAATATTTCCATTCCAATAACCAGGCATCTTGCGAGACGGGGTACTACCGTTACAGACCATGCCAATATTGTCAATAACTGTATAAGCCCATGACTCTGGTAAATCTGCGCTATAAAGTTCATCGGCAGAAAAACATTTGAGCAACTCTTCTATGTGTGTTCGCTCTGTTTTCCGTTGCGCAAGTTCAAGCCTTCTCACTAAAATTCTTTGAAGCAAATCGTTAGCGTTTTCAATAGTAGAATTTTGTTTTCTCCAATCCTCTGTCAAGCGACCTGACATCGCGGAGGCCAGCACAGCGCGGCGGAATTGCGCCATCAGCGCCGGGACGCGCATCAGGGCGGCGCGGGCGGCGCGCGATTGCTCAAACAGGCTCTCGATTTTGGCGACGATGCGTTGTTGTTCAGGAATGGGAGGTAAGGGAATATCAGCGTTGAGAATGAATTTTTCTGGAACACGTAGTTGCCCCGCTGTCCCGGCAAAATTCCCCTTGGCTTCATCTCGAAATGATTGTTGGCGAATAAAATAGAATACCCACTCCGCGATGACCGATTCTTGGGGGCGCATGACATGAAACTCTGTGGAGCCAAAACCAAAGCCATTTGTAAGCCCGCTCGCAATTGCAGCCTTTCCATTTTCCATGCTTGGAGTGATTTTGGCAAAGATTACATCTCCATCCGAAAATGGAGTAAATCCTTTTCGCACTTCGTTGAAGGGCCGGTCTACGGGATTCGCAATAACGCCCTGATTTGCATCCACAGCAGCCATCGGCACAAACGATACCAATGTGCCGTTGGAAAGTTCTTTCAGGTTAGGGTCTCGGCTATTGATAAGGCAACATTCCCCCAGGGTTGACCACTCCCAGCCGTCAGGCAATTCGTAACGTTCCATCACGGTTACGCCTCGCCCCCGCTGCCATTGCCCAGGATGCGCCCCAACTCGTTCAACGCATTCACAGCGGTTTCGAGTTGCGTCATGGCTTCGCCCAACAGATCTTCGGCTTCGGGCAGGTCGTTCGGGTTATCCAGGGTTTCATCTTTCAGCCAGAAAATGTCCAGGTTGTCATCACGCCGGGTCAACTCGTCGCGCGTAAAACGGCGGAAGCGTTCGGTTTCGATGCGGGAACCGGGCTTGGGGGTGGAATCCAGCCCGTAGGCGCGCACGAAGTCCGCAAAAGAATCCTCCGTCAACGGCTGGCCCTTGGTCACTTTGGGAACATTCGTCCGCAAATCGTAGAACCAGACTTCTTCGGTCGGCAGCCCCTTGCGAAAAAAGAACACATTCGCCTTGACGCCCGGCGAATACGGCGTGAACGTGCCGACCGGCAGGCGCAGGATGGTGTGCAGTTGCGCATCCTGCATCAGCAGGGCGCGCACATCCCGCCCGGCATTCTCCTCGAACAGCACATTATCGGGCAACACCATCGCCGCCCGCCCGCCTGGTTTGAGAATCGCCAAAACGTGCTGGATAAAGTTCAGTTGCTTGTTTGAGGTCAGGATGGTGAAATCCTCGCGGTGGGGCACTTCGCCCGCGCCCTTCGTGCCAAACGGCGGGTTGGTGAGGATAACGCTATAGCGTTTGCCGGGGTCGCCCTCGGCAATCGAATCGCCAAAGTGAACCTCGCCTTCCACTTCGTGCAGGTACAAATTCATCAACGCCAGGCGGCGGGTTTCCAGCACCAGTTCGCCGCCCGAATAGGTCTGGCGTTTCAAGCGGGTTTGGTCTTCGCGGCTCAAGCGCCCCTGCGATGTCTTCAACATCCATTCCGCCGCGCCAATCAAGAAACCGCCCGTCCCGCTGGCCGGGTCGTGGACAGTAAACTCTGGCGCTTCGCGGATATCGGGCTGCAAACAGCGCACCACCGAACGAATCAGCGGACGCGGCGTGAAAAACTGTCCCGCCCCTTTTTGCTCAGCGGCATATTTTTGGAGCAATCCCTCATAAGCGTCGCCCTTCAAATCGACATCCAGCGCTGACCATTCGGTCTCGTCAATCAACGCAATCAACTTTTTGAGATTGACCGGTTCCCGAAAGCGCGATAACGCCCCGGTAAAGATTTGCCCCAAAATGCCTGACTCTGCGCCCAAGCGCGTCAAAACCTGGACGTAGTGGTTGAGCAAATCCACCCCGGCCTTTTCCCTCAGGGAGGCCCAATCATGCCCGGCGGGAATCTCCAACCCCTTCTCCTCCGCCATCTTCAAGAACAGAAGGTAGGTTATCTGCTCGATGTAATCGCCATAATTGATCCCATCATGGCGCAGTGTGTTGCAAAAACCCCAGAGTTTTGAGACGACATCCATTTGTTCTTGATTCCTTAACAACCTTTGATTGTGATTTGAATTTTACTTTTGATTTGCACGCTCATGCTGATGTACCATAAATTCATCCCTGAGCAGCCCTGGGATAGGGTTGCAAACACTCTTTTGCATCTTTTTCCAACTGTTCATCGAACTCCCATATCCCCTCAATAACAACAAAATAATCGACCCACCCTGGCGTATCGGCAATACAAGCAATACTTACCCATCGATATAATTTTGTCTGATACTTTTTTAGCATGCTGTAGTTTGCTATGTAATTGGGAAAGCGGTTTTTCTGCTCATAAGGCGTAAAGAAAAATGCAAACCCGAAATCGCCATCATCAAATACATATGTGATACTGTGAATCTCTCGATCTTTTTGTGTTTTCTTTCTTAGTTTTTCACAGGCTTTAATTAAATTAGTTCTGCTTTCGCTTGCCATATCCATCAAAGCGCAGGCTGTTTTCAAATACCCATAATCATGATGTTTATCCAACTCAGCCAGTATCTCACGCATAAGTTTAGGCATCTTTTGTGTTGGCTTGTCTACGGGGGTTTGTCGTTGACCAGTTACATAGAAATAATAATCATCAAAGACCCAACTATAAGAGAGCAGGTTGTAAATAAAGTTCTCTTTTTCGTTTTTTTTCAAATCGTCGAAATAAAGTCCTTCAAGCAAGTAGTGTCCGAACCAATCCAACTCATCGTGCGCATTCACCCAACCTAACTCAATCAAATGCAATCTGCGCTGAATGTAATGAATAAGTTGGCTTGAAAACTCAACCACCTCACTGATGACTCTTAGATCCATCAAGGAAACCGCCCAAGGATATTCCCCGCCTTGTAGAAAACCAAGCTCACGAAGTAGATTAGTGTTTGTAGCGAAAACGCTCAAATCATCCAAAGAAACCGTGATGAGATAAATATCATGATGCTTGCTTTTGTCAATTTCAATTACATCCCCTTTCGCCGAACGAAAGGTAGGTTTCTCTGATGTCTGGATGTAATTCTTCGCCCTCAGCGCTTGGGTATAAGCTTCTTCAACCAATCGTTCTACATCATCTCTCATCCCTTTCTTTGCGCCGCGACGAGCTTGTTCAGTTAACGCCCCAGATTTTGCCTCGACCAGGAATATAGCAGTATCCAGAATCAAGAGACCATCTAATTCCGCTTCTACTTTTTCCCCCTTCTCGTTTTTTAAATCATACTTAAGGCCATGATAAGATGTGGCAAATTTCAAAGCGTTACTTAAATATTGGAGAGCTGTCTTTTCTACATAATTCGCGCGTATTTTTTGATATTTTTGCCAAATCACATCATCTTTGACAATACTTGTGCTGGATTGTGGGTTCCACAAATCTTCGATTTCTGGACGAATTGCCCAATACGCAGACTGCGGCACCGGGCATAAATATCGATCATCATGTTTTATAAAGGGTTTTCTCATTAATGGATGCGTAGGCGCAGGGCGGCAATATCGTTTATCAACACTTCCAAAGAAAAGCGAAAACCTATCGAGAAAGGCAGAGATTTTTCCTGCGGGCAATTCTGTTAACCCAGCCAGTTCGTCTACGGTGAAGGAAACGGTATCTCCAAGGGTATAAAATGTCCAACCTATGGTGAGATTCCGAATGATTTTTTTTGATACTTTCGATTTTTCCTTTGTGATCTTTGCAAGCAAATCTTCGGGAAATTTAGAAGCAAATTGCATATTTGGCTTCCGATGCCGATAATCTTTGGCGGCTTTTTGCAGCATTCGTTCATAATTGGTCGCTTCAGCCAAACGCTGGGTCAACTTCAAAAAGCGTATTCCATCCACTCCCTCTAATATAGCTATGGCATCAGAGATATTAAATCCCAGAGAATTCTCCATCTCTGCATCGAGTGGAGAAAAAATGCCCAACAGTGCATCAACCAGGTGATGCTGGTAAGCAGAATACCTAACGATCAGAGAATTCAACAACGACTCGACACGCAACCTATCTAAGGTTGTGCGATCAGGTTTATTGGGATCAGCCTCTTTGAAAACCAGATTTATGGTTTCAGCTTGAAACAATTCTTTTGTTTTCGTCTGTAGATTTTCTATAAAGTCCGGTGTAATCGGTTGCGGATTCTGAAAGTGGAAGGATTCATAAGGTCGAGTTAGGCAAAGCAACGCAATATATTCTGTATATGCTGAATTAATTTCCGACTTCCACTCTTTAAAATTCTCGGCGTCAAAATTTGAGTTTCTAATCGACATTCTTACAATAATGTCCAGAGGATCGTGATCTTGAATTAGATTCTCAATTTCATGTATTTGGGTTTGAATATCTATCTCAGCATCTTTTCGCGAATCTCGAATGGCTTCCAAAATAGCCTTGTGTTCTTCGGGATTTGCCGTTCCCTGCATAAGGATATGCCGTCCTTTGCGCGCCATAAAAAAGCCAGGAACTTCAAAGGCTTCATCATACGAATCTTTGGAATCGTTTTTATTTTTCTTGGTCATATCTTACTGGCTCAATTGGGGTAAAAGAAAATTATTGGGCAATCGATGTATTAATCTCCGTCAATAATTCATTGAGTTTCCCATCAAAATCTCTGTCCACGCGCCCCCAAGTACCGCCGGCATGAGTGAAATTAATCAGATTAAAATCCTGTTTTTCAATCGCCAAATTTTCTATAAGGTGATTGCGAATTAACCCCAGCCAATGTTCCTGCTGCTCCGTAAACTCCCGGTTGGCGCGCAACCGGTTCAAGGCCTGCTCCACGCGCTCCTCCGCCGAAAGCAAAGGTTCGCCTTTTGCCGCGTGCTTGACGATGGAGATTAAATCCGCCAATTCATGCTGGTAGGCGCGGCGCAGGCGCTCTTCCGTGAAGCCTTCGGGCTGCGCACCTAACTTTTGGCGCAATTCGCGCAGGGCATCGGTATCCCACTCTGTCGGGCGTTTCAGCAGGATTTCAATGGCTTCCACATGGGCAGGATTTTCCAGCACGAAGGCTTGGAAGGCGGTCAGGTAATCGCCTGGGCGCACCGCGCGCCCATCGGCGGTATGAATCAAATAACCCGAAACCACCACGTCCTGTGGCGACTCGGCGATGATAAAGACCCGCTGGGCGCGCCTGTAATTTGCTAAAAGGCGCTGGAAGTCGGTGTTGCGCAAAAGGCCCATCGTCCCCGACCAATCGCGCTCAATCGCCCCTGGTAGGTCGCGCGCAAAAGCGGCGATATCGCCATTCGGGATAAAACCCCGGAAATCATCCCGCCCTTCCGCAGAAACGTCCTTTCCAATCCGCTGCAAGCGGCGCGTCAGAACCCGCAGGTTGTAATCGCGGTCAACATTGCCGTGAATCGCATCTATAATTTCGACCAGGGTGCGCGTGGGTTTATCAGGCGGGTCGGCGGTAAATCCCGTTGCGCGCGCGAAATAATCCAGCACGCCAACGGCGTCGAAAATGGTAAATTTTGTTTTGCCAATCTCGTCACAGCGCCGTGTGCCGCGTCCCATCATTTGCTCGAACAGGATGCGCGACCGAACCGGGCGCAGAAAAACGATATTTTCCAGCGCCGGAATATCCACGCCCGTGGAGAGCAAATCCACCGTCACGACGATTCCCGGCTCCGGGCGGTTGCGAAACTCCCGAATTCGTTGGAGCGGACGGTCTACGGACGGACTCCCCGTAATCTTTTGAACGAAGGCGTCGCCGCGCCCAAACTCATCTCGCAGCATATCCACTAGCCGATCAGCGTGTGAAACGTGCGGCAGGTCGTTGTGCGCAAAAACCAGGGTTTTTGGGAAACGCCGGCCCTCGGCTTCCTGTTCACGCAAGTACCTGGCAAGTTCATGGACAATCTTGCGGTCACGGTCAGGCGCAGCCCATTCCATATCAATGGATGGGGCAGGAAGTTCACGCTCATCTTCCAGGAACTCGAAACGCATTTGCCCCGATTCGCGGTCTTTGAGCGCCACTTCCTCGCCCGGTTGCAGGAAAGCGCCCTTCAGCGTAATTTCCGACTGAACCAGGACCGGGTCGTAATCCACCAGATACCCTTCCCGCACCGCGCGGTCATATTCATAGCGATAGACAATGTCGTTGAAATAGGCTTTTGTGTGCGCGGCAGGGGTGGCCGTCAACCCGATTTTTATCCCATCAAAATGCTCTAATACTTCCCGCCATTTGCTGTCTTCTGATGATGTATACCCGCGATGGCATTCATCCGCAATAATGACATCGAAGGCGTGAATGGGAATGTCGAGTTGACCGGCGTCGGAATCGTCATCCGCTTCAGCCCCCGGCATCCCTTCGGGCATTCCAAAGAGATTAATGCGCATCCGCTGGATGGTGCTAATGTAAACGAAGGCTTGCCCTACGTCTGGGTTGGTCAGGTACGAGGTCGGCAAAACGCGGGGGTCGAACCTGTCATCCTCCAAATCCTCGCGGCGAAACCGCTGGCTGTAAATTTCATAAATCTGATTGAATTTCAACCCGCGTTCCGCTTCAAACTTGTTGAAGGCGGTTACCGCCTGGGCCGCCAACGCCCGGCGGTCTACCAGAAACAGCACTCGCCGCGCCAACCCTGATTTCATCAGGCGATAGAGCAACGCAATCATGGTCAAAGTCTTTCCGGTTCCCGTTGCCATCGCCACCAACATCCGGCGTTTCCCGTCCAAAAGGGCTTGTTCAACGCTTTCAATCGCCTCCCGCTGGTAAGGCCTTAGCAGGGGGTGGCTGACCGGGTTGGCTCTCAGCCATTCATGCGCCTGCCCATCGTCGCGCTCCAGCAGTTCTCGCAAGGCTTCGGGCGTGTGGAACCTGCTCACCTGGCGTGAACGGCTGTTTGGTTGTCGCAAATCCTGGAAATAAACCAATTCCCCGTTGGTGGAGTACACAAAAGGAACGTGATACCCATTGAAGCTAAACGGACTATCACTGACCCCGCTCGCATAACGCAGCGCCTGTTGCAAAACATTTTGCGGCCCGACGGTCAATTTTTTGGCTTCCACGATGGCTAATGGTTGTTCCCGATGGAACAAGGCATAGTCCGCTGGTCCGTTGTCGGTGGGATACTCTTCCAGTGCGACCAAACCCCGTCGGCGCTCAGTTCCCGCCCGGATGATTGGTTCCCAACCAGATGAGATGAGTGCTTTGTCAATCCGTAGTTTGCGAGTAGCCTTCTCAGAAAGAGTCATGGTGAATTATCCACAGGAACTTGTTCGTTAATCGCGTTGTCTTATCTTTAAGTATAGCAGATGAAAAGAGTGGTTGGGAGCTTCCTAATCCTGTGCCTACGCCAAAAAGTAAAATTGAATGAAAATATCTGTCGCTGGTAAGTGGCACTATGGAGATGGATGTTTCCAAAGGGGAGCCACCGCTGCGGACGGAAAGAGCTTTCGTGCTGGGATAAGAGTATACAAAACGGCTCTCATGAGTAGCAACCCCAAAACAAGCTACGTAAAGATTATTATAATTTTCCCGTGGCTTGTTTCGTAGATGCGCCATTCATGAATTGAACCCGATAACGCGAAACGCTGCTTCACCATTCCACCCGGCCCCATTCCGTCAGGGGTAGATGTCCCAGTTTCTGCCAGTTGCCGATTGTCACCGCCACCTTATCTGGCAGGTTCACAAACGCCGGCCTGGCGGCCTCACAGACCCAATCACGTCCCAGCAAGGCAAACACCAGGCCCAACTTTCTCTCCTGCGCATAATTCACCGCCTGCGTAAAACGCTGGCGGGTTTTTCTTCGGATTTCCTCACGACTGCCATGCCCGCTGTCCACTTCCAGCCAGAACAGCGTTTCCAGCCCGCTCATGCTGCCCCAGGCCAGGGCATCGGGAATTTGGGGCAGGCCTGGCAGCCCAACCTCGCTCCAACCGCTCCAAACCTGGACGTGCGGCCAGGCGCTGCCCAGCCAGAGCGGCCACAGGCGCGAAATCCAGCGATGTTCCCCGGCGGGGTCGGACAAGGCCAATTCCTTGCGCCGGGCAAAGGGAATTTCCTTCGGGATGCCCCAGGAACGCAGCGCCAGGTGCAGCCCATCGCGCCGGATTTGCCAGGTGGTTTGCTTCTCTTTCTTTGCCTTTGTTTTCATGCACTGAACCCAATCGCCCTGCTCCAGCGCGGCCAGACCGGCCTGCGTCTGGAAGTGTTTCAGGCCGGCCAGCGAGGCAATCTCATCCAGGCCGCCGCGTTCGATCCGCCCCAGGATTTGCAGGCAGCGCAGTGCATCCTGTGGTACAGGCAGCGCCTCAGCCCTGGTCCGTTTCAATTCGGGCGGTCTTTTTGACTCCAGGTAAGGGAAAACCACATAATCATACAGGTCGGGTTTTGCCAGGGAAGAGGGGGCCGTCACGGCGATTGGCAGTTTGCCCTTCCAGCGGAGCACAGCGCGCAGCGTTTCCCGGTACCAGCGGCCCGGCCCATCCACCTGCACCCAGAGCGAGGCGCTGGGGCGCTTGCGAATGAGCATGCGCGCCAAACGATACATCCCAAGCCCATATTCCAGGGGCGGCAGGCCGGCCAGGGGTGAGATGCGCTGGATGAAGACATCCGTCCACTGCCCGTCTTTTTCAGACGTGCGCCAATCTGCAAATTCCATGTTTTCCAGAAATACGCTCATATATCAATCCGAACAGCCAAAATTAATCACATCGTTCAGGTCAAAAAACAACTGTGGGTTGAGCCAGACATAGGTGTCCTCGCCGGTGCGCTGTTTGATGCCATAGTGCAGGTGCGGCCCGGAACTGTTGCCGGTGTTGCCGCTCAGGCCAATCACATCGTCGTAGCCCACGATCTGCCCCGGAACGACATGGATGGCATCCAGGTGGGCCAGCCAGACCTGGTAATCGCCGTTCTGGATCACCACTAGATTGCCCCACGGGCCGTTGTAATCTGCCCAGACCACCTCCCCGCCCATTGTGGCGTGGATGGGGGTGCCGGGATAGACCGGGAAATCGGCCCCGGTGTGATTACTGTAGAAAGGATCATGAAAAAGGCAGCCTAGCAGGGGCTTGTCGTGCCAGTTGCTCCAGTGCCGGATTGGCCCCCAGAGCGGCAGACCGCGGATAACGCCGTCCGGTCCAACATAGTCGCTCCACTCCACCCTGCCCTGGCCGGCCGGGGCAGAGTCGCCGTAGGTGCCGTTGTCACCGATCTCACTGTCCACCGGCTGGGGGATGTCGAGCAGCCATTCGGTCACACCCGGCTGGGCCCAGACCGGCAATTGCGGGATGGTCAGGGCCACGAGAATGACATAGCCCATCAAAAAGGCCACCCCGCACAGGAACGGGGCAGCCATCATGAACATCACAAATTTCAGCACACTTTTCATTGTTTATCCCGGAATTGGTTTGTATTCCGGATCTACAGTACCCGGCCCAGGCGGTCCAGGCGAATCTCGCCCTGCCCGCCGTTCGAGAGTCCCATTGAAGCCTCGATGGACAGCCCGTTGCGGATCATGCGGGTCGAGAGCCAGTACGAAACGCCCGAACCGATGATCACCGGCGTCAAAAGCAGCGGGTTGGCCGAATAGAGCGCCCCGGTTTCAGGAGTGGTGATGGCGATCACCACCAGCACCGCCGGCGGGAAGAGCGCCAGGAAACGCGCCTGCCACTCCACGCCCTTGGCGGCGGCCCGGGCGCGCGAGAGCACTTCCACCACCGCGCCCAGGGTACGCCGCAATGCTGCCACCAGCGGCCCAATCTCAATGCGGCCTTCGATGGATGTCAGTAACGAAGTCGCCACAATATCCACGGCCGGATTATCCCAGGCGGTCGTCCACGCGCGCACAGCCTGGGCGGCTTCATCGGCGGGGGCGCTACGCAGTCTTACCACCAGGTCGGACAAAACCAGGCGGCCATCCGGGCCAACCGCCTGGGCGGCTTCATCCAGAGCGTCATTCAACGGCTTGCCCTGGGTCAGAAGGGTTTCCACCACACCCAGGCCGCGCAGGATATCCTTGGCCTGCTTTAAGCGAAATTCCTGGCGTTTGTCCGAAAGCGTCCCGGCATACAAAAGACCGCCGGCGATGGCGAACAGGATGGCCGGGAAAATGCCCAGCGCCAGGCCGCCCAGCAGGCCGCCACCCACCCAGGCCAGGAAGCCATAGCTGATCTGGTTGAAGGTCAGGCCCGTCCCGGTCTGGCGGGCAAATTTCTCCGAGTCAAAGCGCTTCTTGGGTTGGGCGATGCCCATCGCGCGCGCCATGCCGGCCTCGTCCGCCGTGCGTCGCCAACCCAACAGGATCGGGACGGAGGCCAGGGACAGGGCGGCAATCAAAGCAATCAGGGTTTCCATAACAATCGTCTCCTAAACAAACCAGATGGCAAGCTCATCCGCACCGCCTTGCGCCAGCCAGAAGGCAAAGTAGACTGCCACCACAGCCAGGAAAGCGGTCAGCAGGGGGTAAATCCCGACCTCGCCCCAGGCCAGGTCGAGCGGCTGAAATTGGGTGGACGGGGCAGGAGTCGCCGGAGGTGATGCCGGGCCGGCAGGTTTGTCCATGCCCAAACCGGAAGGCTCCTTCTGGTTGACATACTTCCTGACCTCCATCCCGTAGCGCACCCTTCGCATGGCCCAGACTTCCAGGGGAACACGGTCCGGGCCGAGGCGCACCAGTGCCAGGGCCATAAAAATCACCAGCACCAGGAAGCCCACCACGATCTTCCCGACAAACGAAAACGGCAGGAACAGGCAAAGGACAGCCAGCAGCGCGCCGCCGCCCAGGATGCCCAGGTCACGGTCATTAAACATGGGCGGCTCCTAAAAAGGCGGTTTGGGTTGGAAGTTCTTGAGCATTTCGCCAATCTGGGGCAGGAACAGGAAGGCAAACAGCACCAGGATGACCAGCCCCACCGCGCCAATGATGGCAGCGGATGCCATCTTGCTGCCGCCAAAGGCTGCGCCGGCAGTGCCCTGGAGCACATAGTACAGACCGCCCAGGAGCGCCACAATCACCAGCAAGCCGGCCAGGAAACCCCAGGCGTCGCGGGCGATGATCAGGATTTGTTCCATCACAGGATCAAACATAAGAAAGCACCTCCTCACAAATGAGCATGAAAAAACAAGGTCAACAGGCGCCCAGGAACCAGGCCGAGAGCGGCATGGCCAGGGCCGCCAGCAGCATCCCGAACAGCGCTTCAGCGCACTCGATCAGCGCCTGGGCCATGCCTCCGCCCCCGCCAACGGACGCTGAAATGACACTGGCAAAGAGCGCCTTGAGCATCCGTAGCGAGGCCAGCCCGCCAATCAACCCCGCAGACAAAGAACCGAGTTCCCCGATCGGCCCGCAGCCGCCACCGGATGGAATGGCGGCCAGCGCCGCCTTCACCAATTGCGGCACACCGAGGAAGGCGAACAGGCCCAGCAGGAGGACACCCGCGATCCCGGCCAGGCCTTCGGCGACCCACAGATTTGCGCCGATGACGGCGCTGGACGAAACCCGCAGGATATGGGCCAGCGCCGCCAACAGGACAAAGGCCAGCAGCAATCCTGAGAGCGCCAGCCAGGCTTCACGAAAAAAGGTTTGCAGTAGCGAGAGCGCTTCAGCCATGCCGGTGGAACTCGCTTTCCAGGGCGGGAAAGAAGCGCTCACCCCAAAACTGCATCTTCCAGGTGCGGGCCGGCCCGGTGCGGTCTTTCAGGGTATGCACCGAAAGTAAAACGCAGCCGCAGGCCTGGACAGCTTCTACCCGACGCACGAGCAGGACGCGGTCGGCCACGTAGGGTACTCGTTCGTCCCCAAGCAGAGCGGACAGTTCATCCCCGGCGTCGAAGGTTTCGGAGCGCAGGGCCGCCGCAGCGATGATCGCCCAGCCATGCTGGCGGGACAAGTCTCTCAAGGCCGCGGCGGCTTCACCTCCTTTCTGGTCTTCGGGCAGCATGCCCGTCATGCCCACCACGGGAATGCGACTCAGGTAATCCACAGCCACCAGCGCCGGGCCTTTACGCGGAAAGCCATAGTCCAATAACAGGCTGTCCTCCAACGCCCGCACCGTGTCATGCTGGTCTGAGAGTGACAGTAAAACCGTCTCGCTGGCTCCCGCCAGTTTCGCTTCCACCTGTCCGAAATCCGCCCGGTCATGCGCCCCGGCCACCAGGGCTTCGGCCTGCATCGCCAGGCGGAACTTGAGTTCTTCGGCGGTGTGCTCATAGCAACCGAGAGCGGCAGGCACCCCCTGGCTGGCAGATTCAAATAACATGCGCAGCAGCCAGGAGGTCTTGCCGATGCCCGGGGCGGCAGCCAGCAAGGTCAGGCCGCCCGGCCAGAACGGCAGGCCAGCAAATGTACCGAAGAAGGTGTAAGGCTGGGGGTTGCCCAGGGTTCCAGAGCGCGGCATGAGGGTATCTTACGAAAAAAGAGAACGGGGTCTGAAGGTTGTGTCATTAAGGCAGCGGGAGAAACAGGCGCAGCAGCAAATAAGCCAGTATTCCCAACAGCATCCCGGGAATGGCCGGGACCGGCCCGGTCTGGCGGATGCGCCACAACCTGCGCCAGGCTTCCAGGCCCAGCATGGACAGCACCAGGGCCGGCCAGGGGAACAAACAGGCCAGTCCAGCGATGGCCAGCAGGTCGGCGCGCCCCACCACGCCCTGGTGCACCCCGAAACCGGCCAATAAAACCGGCCAGGTGGAGGGCAGGAAGAGCAGGGGCAGGGCCAGCCAGCCTGGCAGTCCGGGCAGCAAGCCCCACATGACTGCCAGGGCCACCAACCCTGTCGCCAGCGGGGCAACCGGGGCCATCATCAGTACCGCGCCCAGAAAAAACCATTCGATCCCGGGCGCCAGCCGGGTGCGCAGGTCGGAAAGGCTGAATAGCGTCAGGGCGGTGACGGCGAAATATTCGGGCAGGGCCAGACTCATGCGGTTGGGTCTCCTGAACGCCAGTTCAGCGGGATAAACTCAATCACTTCGCGGGCTTTTTCGATCCCGCCCAATTCCCCGGCACGGAAAAGCGGGTCGCGCGCCTGGCGGATTTCGTCACCGTGCGCCAGGTAAGCCTGTACCAGGCGTCCGGTGTCTTCCGGGTATTGGGATGCGAAAAGCTCCGGCGTCAGGCCGTGCTGGGAAAGCATAGGGGAGACTCCCTGGTAGCCCTGGTCGAACTCAGCCTTTGAACCCTGGAAGGTGGTGGCGATGCCGCGATTCACGTTTGGCGCAAAGCCAAAATCTGTGCCCTCAGTCTCGCTGCCCTCGAAACGTTCCATCCGGCTTGCCAGTTCCACCTGGCGGGCGGAAAGCTCATGACTGTGGGCCATCGCCCGGCTGAACTGGGCCGGGGCGCGCAGGCCCAGGGCGTCAAAGGTGGCCGCCTGGCGGGTCAAGTCCTGGGCAGCGTTCAGGTGTCCCAGAGCCGCACTTTCTCCGGATGCCGGCAGGCTGGCCGCCGCTGACGCGCCGGACATTCCGGTCCCTGCGCCTTCGGCGGCG